>JBEVNC010000244.1:0-6091 GCA_040508315.1 Sphingobium sp. | reverse complement strand
AAGGACAGCCGCCAGCTCGAAATCCTCTCGCAGATCATCAACGACCGCCTGTTCGAGAAATTCCGCTCGATGGACGGCGCGGCCTATAGCCCGTCGGTCTCCAATGTCTGGCCGTTGGCCTATAACAAGGGCGGCTATCTGGTGGTGTCGAGCCAGATCAAGCCGGACCGGATCGCCGCGTTCGGTGCCATCGTGCACGACATAGCGCAGGATCTGGCGACCAAGCCGATCAGCGACGACGAGTTGCAGCGGGTGGTCGCGCCCATGCGCCAGTTGCTGGGCCGCGCGAGTACCGGCAACGCATTCTGGATGTCGCAGATGGAAGGGGCGACACGCGATCCCCGCGTGGTCACGGCCCTGGGCAGTTTCGGCTCCGATCTGCTGGGCGTCACGGCGGCGGATATTCAGCGGCTGGCGACCCAATATCTTGTCGAGGACAAGAGCTGGTCGGCCATCGTCCTGTCGCGCGATACCGCCGTGCCCGCCGAACTCGCCAATGGCTGGCCCGATAGCGTGCCGCGCGGTGTCGCGTCACGCTGAATGCTTGCGTTACGAACCGCTTGGCACCACATAGCCCCTTGAGACATGAGGGTGGCCGCCGCGGTGGCCGCGAACAAGGACGTCCTTTTGCGATGATCATCGAGACCGAAGCCACGCCCAACCCGGCAACGCTGAAATTCCTGCCCGGACGGCAGGTCATGGCAGCGGGCACGCGCGATTTCCCGACGCCCGAGTCGGCGGAAGTGTCGCCGCTCGCCGATGCGCTGTTCAGCCTTGGCAATGTGACGGGCGTATTGTTCGGGCAGGATTTCGTCGCGGTGACGGCCGCGCCCGGCGTCGCCTGGTCGGACCTGAAAGGCGACGTCGTTCCCATCGTCATGGAGCATTTCCTGACCGAGCAGCCGCTGTTCCGCGGCGGCGACGCCAGCGGACTGTCCGTCCCGGCGGACATCGAGGAAGTGGAGGATTTCTCCGACGATCCGGAAGATGCCGAGATCGTAGCGCAGATTCGCGACCTCATCGACACGCGCGTTCGCCCGGCCGTCGCCAATGATGGCGGCGACATTGTCTATCGCGGATTTGACAAGGGCACGGTTTTCCTGCGCATGCAGGGGGCCTGTTCGGGCTGCCCATCCTCCTCGGCGACCCTGAAGCAGGGCATCGAGTCGCTGCTGAAACATTATGTGCCGGAAGTGACCGAGGTTCGAGCCGTCTGAGACGGACGATGCGGACGCTGGTGATCGACTGCGCGACACAGGCCTTTTCACTGGCGCTCCTCGATGGCGACAGGTGCATCGCTCACCAGCATCGCATGCTGGGCCGGGGTCATGCCGAGGCGCTGGTGCCAGCCATAGCCGAACTGCCGGACCGGGGCCGCGCGGATGCCATTGCGGTGGATGTCGGGCCTGGCAGTTTTACCGGTATTCGCGTCGGCATCGCGGCCGCCCGCGCGCTGGGCTTTGCCTGGGGCGTGCCGATCACGGGCTTTGGATGCCTCGACCTGTGCGCCGCGATGGTGCGCCGCGATGGCGCTCCTGCCGATGACCCTATCACCATCGTCGCCATTGGCGGCCATGGCGAACTATTCTGTCAACGCTTCGATGGCGATAGCCTCGCGCCGCTGACGCCGCTCGCCTCCACGCCTGTCGCCGATCTGGCCGCGACGCTGGAGGATCGCCGGGTTCACGGTTCCGGCGCGGCCATGCTGGTCGAGGCGCGCGGATGGGGGGAGGCGGCGGACTGCTATCCCGACGCGCGCGATTATCCACTGCTGCCGGAGGTCCATCGCGGTTTGCCGCCCGTTGCCATCTACGGGCGCGGCGCCGATGCCCGGCCCATGGCCGTTACAGTTCCCGCGCCATGAACGACGCGCCGTCCCTCATCATCACGGTCCATGCGGTGTCCGCGCCCGAGTTGATGGCCGACTGCATGCTCGTCATGAATGCCGCCTTCGACCCGCTTTACGGCGAAGCGTGGACGCTGGAGCAGACGCGATCGATGCTGGACCTGCCGGGTACTTTCCTTGTGGCGGGACGGTGGGGCGACGAAATGGTCGGCTTCGGGCTTGTCCGCTCGATCGCGGGGGAATCCGAACTGCTGTTGCTCGGCGTGCTGCCTTCCGTGCGCCGCAAAGGTTTCGGCCGACTGATCCTGCAACGTTGCATCGATGCGGCTGGCGATAGTGGCGCCGAAATCATGTTTCTGGAAGTCAGAGAAGGCAATGAGGCCGTTGCGTTATACAATGGGGCTTATTTTGAGCAATATAGTTGCCGACGTGATTACTATGTCGGTCGTGACGGTATCCGGCGGTCAGCTTTAAGCTATAGACGCCGCATATATCGTTAAACATTTAAGGTATTATTAAATCCTTGCGCACTCCTTTATGCCGGGATAAGGGCTTCACCGCCAAAAGATTAATATCGCGGTCGCCCAAGCAAATAGAAAGGATACCCCCTTGACCGAAGCCCCCCCCCAGGAAGAATTACTCGTAACGCTGACCGCCGACATTGTCGCTGCGCATGTCGCGAACAACAGCGTCGCCGTCTCGGACCTGGCGCTTCTCATCCAGAACGTGCATGGTGCGCTTTCGACCCTCGGCGGCGAGAAGCCCGCGCCGCAGGTCAAGCAGGAGCCCGCCGTTTCCGTGCGCGCTTCGATCAAGCCGGACTATCTGGTCTGCCTGGAAGACGGCAAGAAGCTCAAGATGCTCAAGCGCCATCTGATGACCCATTATCAGATGACCCCCGACGACTATCGCGCCAAGTGGAGCCTGCCTGCCGACTATCCGATGGTCGCGCCGAGCTATGCCGAACAGCGCCGCTCGCTGGCGAAGAAGATCGGCCTCGGCACCGCACGTCGCCGCGTAAAGTAAGCCGAATACTCTCCGGCGATTGCGGACGGCGCCCCGATTGGGGCGCCGTTTTCGTTCAGGCGTCCAATTATTTGCCACATTGGCCCTTTTTGCGAATGATTCGCGACAAGAAGACTTGGCGGCATCGCTTGGTTGGTCTAGATCATGGCCATGGGACGCGAAATCGATATCGAAGGCTTGTGCGTGGAGCGTGGATTGCGCGTAACCGATCAGCGGCGGGTGATTGCCCGCGTGCTGTCGGATGCGGTGGACCATCCCGACGTGGAAAAAGTCTATGAGCGCGCTGTCGCCATCGACCCGCAAATCTCGATCGCGACAGTGTACCGCACCGTAAGGCTGTTCGAGGAAGCGGGAATCCTGGAGCGTCATGATTTCGGCGATGGCCGCGCCCGGTACGAGGCAGCGCCCGAGGCGCATCACGACCATTTGATCGACGTCGAGACTGGCAAGGTGATCGAATTCGTCGATCCCGAACTGGAGCAACTCCAGCGGCAGATCGCGGAGCGTCTCGGATTCCGGCTCGTCGATCACCGCATGGAATTGTACGGCGTCACGCTGGCGCGCAAGGCCTGAGATTTCTGCCCGGATGGTTGCGGTGCTGGGCGCGGATCGCCGCGCTGCTGGCACTGCTTATCCTGTGCGCGCCCTTCCATCTTTCCAGCCGACTGATCTTTAGGCGTTCGGGCTGGCCCCGGCGTTTTTTGGGGCTGGCCGCGCGGGTCTGCGGCATGCGGGTGCGGCGCACGGGGCAGGCGTTGACGCAGGATGTGTGCCTGGTTGCGAACCATGTCAGCTGGATGGACATATTGGTGCTGGGCGGTGCGACCGGCTGCGCCTTCGTGTCGAAGGAGGAGGTCGGGCGTTGGCCGTTGATCGGCTGGCTGGCCGCACAGAACAACACGATCCTGATTCGCCGGGCGCAGCGGGGCGACGTGTCGGCGCAGGTCGAGACATTGCGCGCGGCGCTTGGTCGGCATCAGCCGGTGGCGCTGTTCCCGGAAGGGACGACGGGCGACGGCATCACCCTGCAGCCGTTCAAGCCGGCGCTGTTCGCGACATTCGTGCCGCCGCCGCCGGGCATCCGTATCCAGCCGGTGTTGATTGACTATGGCGCGGCGCGGGCGGCTATGGGCTGGATCGGCGATGAACCGGCATTGGCCAATGCGCGGCGCATCCTGTCGCGGCGGTGCACGATAGCGACGCTCCATTTCCTCGATCCCCTCGACCCCGCCGAACATCCCGACCGCAAGGCGCTGGCGGCGGCGGCGCATGGGCGGATCGCGGCGGCGATGGCCTCTTTTCCCGGCGGGGCTGCGCCTGTATAGGCCCACGATGACCATCCCTGCCAATCCCAAAACCTTCCGCGTCAAGTCGTTCGGCTGCCAGATGAATGTCTATGATGGCGAGCGCATGGGCGAGATGCTCGCGGCCGAGGGGCTGACCGAAGCGGCGGAGGGCGCCGAGCCGGATCTGGTCGTGCTCAACACCTGCCATATTCGCGAGCGGGCGGCGGAAAAGGTCTATTCCGACATTGGCCGCCTGAAACGCGAGGACGGGTCGCGGCCGATGATCGCGGTCGCAGGCTGCGTGGCGCAGGCGGAGGGAGCGGAGATCAGCCGCCGCGCCAAGACAGTCGACATCGTCGTCGGCCCGCAGGCCTATCACCGCCTGCCCGAGCTGGTGGCGAAAGCGGCAGCGGGCGAATCGGCGGTCGATACGGACATGCCCGTCCTCTCCAAATTCGACGTGCTGCCGGGGCGCGGCAAGCGCTCGCGGGTATCCGCCTTCCTGACGGTGCAGGAAGGGTGCGACAAATTCTGCACCTATTGCGTCGTCCCCTATACGCGCGGCGCAGAGGTCAGCCGGCCATGGTCCGCGATCATGGACGAGGCGCGGGCGCTGGTCGATGCGGGCGCGCGGGAGATCACGCTGCTGGGCCAGAACGTCAACGCCTGGACGGGCGAGGATGACAAGGGGCGGGCAGGGGGGCTGGACGGCCTGATCCGCGAACTCGACCGCCTGCCGGGGCTGGCGCGCATCCGCTATACGACCAGCCATCCCAATGACGTGACCGAGGGCCTGATCGCGGCGCATGGCGATGTGGAGTCGCTGATGCCCTTCCTGCATCTGCCGGTTCAGTCCGGCAGCGACCGGGTTTTGAAAGCCATGAACCGGAGCCATGACAGCGCATCCTATCTGCGCGTGCTGGAACGTTTCCGGGCAGCGCGGCCGGACATCGCGCTGTCGGGCGACTTCATCGTGGGCTTCCCCGGCGAGACGGACGCGGAGTTCGAAGAGACCTTGGCGCTGGTGCGCGAGGTACGCTACGCGCAGGCCTACAGCTTCAAATATTCGCCGCGCCCCGGCACGCCTGCGGCCGACATGGATGGCGCGATTTCGGCGGCGGTGATGGACGAACGGCTCCAGCGATTGCAGGCGGCGATCAATGCCGACCAGATGGCCTTCAACGCGGCGACGGTCGGCCGCGAGACGGAAATATTGCTGGAGCGCGCCGGGCGGCATCCGGGTCAGCTGGTCGGCAAGTCGCCCTGGTTGCAGTCTGTGCATGTGGAGGCCGAGGGCGTGGCCATCGGCGACATGCTGCCGGTGCGGATCGTGTCGGCAGGGCCAAACAGCCTGGCGGGCGAGGCGATGTTGGCGGTCGTGTGATTGGGCTGGTGGACGGCTGAGGTTGGGGGCTGGCTGATTGAGAGCGCTATTGGTTGGGGCCTGATTTCGACTAGAATGAGCTATCACGGCAGGAGCTAGTGCAGTCCAGTTGCGGACATTTGCTTTTAGGCTGACGATCGTTCCTGTAGACTGGTCTTGCCTTTATTTCAGATCGGAGCGGCGATGCGGGGCGTAAAACTGGCAGCGCTAAGTATCACCGCCATCGCAAGCTCCTTTCTGGCTCTAGGGGCACAACCCAGGGGCATCATTGCGGTATATCACGAAACCCTTCCCCCCACGATGTTCGCACTATGGCTGTGCGGGTTTTTCGCTGCCACGCTGTCTCCGCCCGCTGCCTTCGTTGTTTTCTGGCTGATTGCGAAGCGCTCCCGATACGGATGGGCCATGCATATTCTGCTAGAGCGGGATGACATTTGAGTGAATCGCGAGAGATTCACACGGTGGAGATTTTCTGATTCAAGCGGCTGGCCGGGATTGGAGGCGGCGGCGATGACCAGACCCTACTCGATGGATTTGCGCGAACGTGCG
>JBEVNC010000241.1:0-18506 GCA_040508315.1 Sphingobium sp. | reverse complement strand
GAGGACAGTCTTGATGCCCTGCGCAAAGGCATCATCCTCAACGACGGCCCGACCCGCCCCGCGCTGGCCGAGCGCATTGCCGACCCCGACCTGTGGCCACGCGACCCGCCGATCCGCGTCCGCAAGAGCATCCCCGACTGCTGGCTGCGCATCACCATCAGCGAGGGCCGCAACCGCCAGGTCCGCCGCATGACCGCCGGCATCGGCCACCCGACGCTGCGGCTGATACGATGGAGCATAGGCGACTGGACGGTCGAGGGGCTCGCGCCGGGCGAATGGCGGGAGTGACCAGCTGAGGGTGTCAGAAATCCAGTTCGGCCCGCACCGCCATCGCATCCACCCCATAGTCGCGGTCGGACCCCGCCGCGATGGCCGCGTCCAGATAGGACATATGGGCATAATTGACGTTGAAGCGCAGATACTGGATCGGCGTCCAGACTAGGCCGATGATCACGCCATTCTGTTTGCCGCCATTGATCCCCGCCGAGCGGTCGTCCAGCGTCAGATAATCATAGCGCAGGTTCAGCTGGATCGCCCCCGGCCCGCCCTTGCCGAACGGATGCGCGGGCTTGGGCGTGCCGAGGATGCCATTGGCATAGGGCCGCGAATCCCCCGGCGTCAGGAAGAAACCGACCTCGCCATAGGCGCCGAAGAAGGTCGGATCGGCAGCCCCCGGCCGGAACGCGGTCATCCAGTGCGCTTCGCCCGCATAATGAAAGCGGCCCAGCACGCCCGCCGCCTCCACCCCATAATGGGACTCCGCATCGACGCTGAGCGCAGGGGTCGCCAGAAAGCGGCTGTTGACCGCGTGAAGATAGGGACGCTGGCGATAACGCTGCGTCCCCTCGGACAGCCGATTGAGTTCCCGCCAATGATAGGACCCGGCGAAATGCAGCTGCGCCTTGCCCAGTTTCGGCGCGTAGACGAGGCGACCGTCGAGCGAGAAACTGTCATTCTCGTCCCCGCCCGCGACACCATCGGCATCGTTGCTGATCGCATCCGGACTATCGGTGAAGACGCCGCCCTGCGCCAGCAAGGGCCCGTGCTGATATTGCACCGACAGGCCCAGCCGCCGCTCGAACCCGAACGCATCGGTAAAGGCGGCACGCTCCATCACCGATCCTGCCGTATCGCTGATGAGTTCGTCCAATGACTGGAAGCTGTTGTGGTTGCCCAGCATGACCAGCCACGGCCCGCGCTGATAATTGACATAGCCGTCCACCAGATCGACCGAATTGTCCGACAGCTCGAACTCCAGCTTATAGCCGAACCCGCTGCCGAGCGCGCCCTCACCGCCCAGGCGCAGGCGGCGGAACTCGCTGGCGAAACCGGTGGCCCGGTCGTTTACGCCTGCCGGGGTGGAAAGATAGGTCGCATCCATCTGGAGACGACCCTTCACCTTGAACTTGGCGTCGCCCTGCGTGAATTGCGGCGAGCCTTTCCAGCTGGTCTCCGTGACCGGCGCGGGTTTCGCGGCCGGGGATGCTGCTGGCGGAGATACTGGCGGCGATGCCGCGACCTGCACCCCATCCGCCTTGTCCAGCCGCGCCTCCAGCGCCGCGACCGCCGATTTCAGCCGGGCGATCTCCGCACGCAGCGCGGCTCGCTCATCGGCATCGACCTGCGCCGCCGGGCTTTGCGCTCGCACCGGCCCGGCCACCAGCAGAAGACCGGCTGCACCGGCGAGAAGGAAGGCTTTGGTCATGCGGCTGGTGTCCCATCGAAGGCTGGGCGCGGCTATGACATTATCGTGACACTAATGTTACATGACATGACGCTTTTATGACAGCGATGGTCCGCGTCAGTCGTCCACCAGCTTCATCAGCCGCCGCTCGACCGGCGCAAGTATGGGGCCAAGTTCCTGTCCCCGGCGCAGCACAGCGCCTGTTTCAGCGATCAGCGCCCACATGCCCTGCCGGTTGCGCAGGGATGGCCGCTTCTCGATGCGAAATTCCGGACGCTCCGCCGCGCGGCGGAATACGGAGAAGATGGCGACGTCGCGTGACATGTCGATGGCATAATCCCGCCAATGCCCCGCCGCGACCATTCGCCCATACAGGTTCATGATCCGCGACAGTTCCGCGCGATCGAATACGGTCTGCTGATGAGCGGGCGGCGGGAACGGCGCGACGCTTCCCATCAGGCGATGGTGCGCCTGTCAGACGAATGCCGCTGCTCTTCATGCAGCCGGGCGACTTCCTTGCGCAATCGCTCCAGCTCGCACTGGAGATAGTCCAGCTTGTTGGTCTGCGGATCGAAGCTGTCCGAGCAGGGCGTGCCATAGGGCACGAAGCTCTTTTGATATTCGGTGGCGTCCACCAGTGTCGGCTTGGCCGGAATGCCGACCATGATCGCACCCTCCGGCACGTCGCGGGTGACGACCGCATTGGCGCCGATGCGCGCCCGCGCGCCGACGGTGATGGGCCCCAGCACCTGCGCGCCCGATCCGATGATCGCACCGTCGAGGATGGACGGATGCCGCTTGCCCGCGACCCCGTTCGCTGGATCGGTGCCGCCCAGCGTCACGCACTGATAGATGGTGACATTGTCGCCGATATCCGCCGTCTCGCCGATCACGGTGAAGCCATGGTCGATGAAGAAATTGCGCCCGATCTTCGCGCCCGGATGAATGTCGATGGCAGTCAGCATGCGCGAGAAATGGTTCACCGCGCGCGCCAGGAAATAGAGTTCGCGCCGATACAGGCGGTGCGCGATCCGGTGGAAACCGAGTGCCCACACGCCCGGATAGAGCATGATTTCCGCACGCGACCGGGGCGCGGGGTCGCGCTCTTTCACCGAATCCAGATAATCGATCAGCCGGCCCATGAGCCACCCTTCCCAGCTAGTTCCCCGCCAGATAATCCTTCGTCCGGCAAAATTCCAGTGCGCCGCGTCGTCCCCGGCCCTGCTGACCGGGCTATATACCGCAATAGCTTTTCTTGTGCGCCTCCAAATGGACGGGCGTGGATTGCGCTGGCAATGTCCCGGCCACCGGATAGTAAGGCGCCATGATCGATTCTCTACTGAACCAATTGGAAAACATCTGGCCCTATATCGCGGTCGGATTCGGGGCGCAGATCATCGATGGCGCATTGGGCATGGCCTATGGCGTGATCTCCTCGACATTCCTGCTGGCGCTCGGCGTCCCGCCCAGTGCGGCCTCGGCTGGTGTGCACGCCGCGGAGACGGTCACGACCGCCGTGTCGGGCATCAGCCACATCCTGCACCGCAATGTCGACTGGAAGATGTTTTTCCGGCTGGTCATCCCCGGCGTCATCGGCGGCGTGACCGGCGCCTATATCCTGTCGAACGTCGACGGATCGGTCATCAAGCCATTCATCCTGACCTATCTTGCCGCGATTGGCATCTGGCTGCTGTGGCGCGGGTTTCATTATCCCCCCACAGAGAAATCGCCCCGCTACATCGCGCCGCTCGGTCTTGTCGGCGGTTTCATGGACGCGTCCGGCGGCGGCGGCTGGGGACCGATCGTCACGTCCAACCTTCTGGTCCAGGGCGCCAGCCCCCGCTACACCATCGGCACGGTGAATACGGTCGAGTTCATTCTCACGACCGCGATCAGCATCACCTTCCTCATCCATCTCGGCTGGGAAGTGCTGACGCAGGCGACTGTCGGCCTGCTGGTCGGCGGCGTCGTGGCCGCACCCTTTGGCGCAATGCTGGCGCGGCACATGAAGCCCAAGCAATTGCTTGTCGCGGTCGGCGTGGTGCTGGTGGCCACATCGCTGTTCGGCGTCGTCAAGGCGCTTGGCTTCATCGGATAGGGCGATTATAGCGCGGGCATTGGATTGCGGAGGCGATTAATGTCCAGTTACATGCCCACCCTGAAGCAGCTCCAATATCTGGTCGCGCTGAAGGAACAGGGGCATTTCGGCCGCGCCGCCGATGCGACCTTCGTCACCCAGTCCACCCTGTCGGCAGGCATCCGCGAGCTGGAGTCGTTGATCGGTGTCGTGCTGGTGGAGCGCACGCGCCGCGTGGTCCGCTTCACCGCGCTGGGCGACCGGATCGTGGAAAAGGCGCACCGCGTGCTGCGCGAGGCGGAGGAGCTGGCCGCCATTGCGCAGGCATCCGGCAAGCCGCTGTCCGGCGACCTGCGCATGGGCGTCATCCCCACCATCGCACCCTTTCTGCTGCCCCGCCTGCTCCCCCGCCTGCGCGCCGAGCGGCCGCAACTCAAGCTGTTCCTGCGCGAGGAGATGAGCCACGCGGCCATCGAATCGCTGCGCCATGGCCATGTCGACTGCGTGCTGCTCGCCCTGCCCTTCCCGACCGGCGACACGGACTGCGAAATCCTGTTCTCCGACGCGCTGCACGTCGCCTTTCCCAATGACGATCCACGCCAGCCGCCCGCCGAGATTGCGCCCGACATGATCGACGCCTCGCGCCTGCTGCTGCTGGAGGATGGTCACTGCCTCAAGGAACATGCGCTGGCGGCCTGCGCGCGCCCGGAACTGCGTTCGGAAGCGACGATCACCGGCACCTCGCTCCATACGCTGGTACAGATGGTGGAGAATGGCCTTGGCCTGACCCTGCTGCCCGACATGGCGGTGCGCGGCGGCATATTGACGGGCACGCACATCGTCGTCCGCCCGATCCGCTCGCCCTTCGCCAAGCGCGAGATCGCTTTGATCTGGCGCCGTAACTCCCCGCGCGAAAAGGAATTCCGTATGATGGCGGATATATTGCGCAGCGCCGCCGAGGCGCAGGACATCGTGGATACGCCTCAGGCGGCCTGAGGCATTTAGCCCTCCCCCCTTGGGGGGAGGGTTGGGAGAGGGGGACGCGCATAGCGCGTTCCGAGAGGTCGCACCCCTCTCCAACTTCGGCTAACCAGCAAGCTGGTAAGCCTCCATATCCTCCCCCCAAAGGTGGGAGGATATTCGCTCCGACAACGCTTTAATCAGGCCGTAGCGTCGGCATCCAGCGAGTAACCCGCCGACCGCACCGTCCGGATGATATCCGGTCGCCCGTTAACGTTGATCGCCTTGCGCAGCCGCCGGATATGCACATCCACCGTGCGCAGTTCGATGTCGCTGTCCTGACCCCAGACGCTGTCCAGCAGACGCTCGCGCGAGAACACCCAGCCCGGATGCTCCAGCAGATGCCGCAGCAAACGGAACTCGGTCGGACCCAATTGCACCGAATCGCCGCCGCGCCGGACCTTGTGGCCCACCGTGTCCATCTCCACGTCGGAGAAGGTCAGCACCTCGCCCGCCAGCGCAGGCCGCACGCGGCGCAGCACCGCGCCCACGCGCGCGATCAGTTCGCGCGGGGAAAAGGGCTTGGTCACATAATCGTCGGCGCCCGTCTCCAGCCCGCGAACCCGGTCCTCCTCCTCGCCGCGCGCGGTGAGCATGATGATCGGGATGTTCGCGGTCTCGTTCATGCGGCGCAGGCGGCGGCAAACCTCGATGCCCGAGAGATTCTCGACCATCCAGTCGAGCAGCACGATGTCGGGCGTCTTTTCCTGCGCGAGGATCAGGGCTTCCTCGCCGTCCGGCGTGTGCGTGACGGAAAAATCCTCCCGCCGGAAATGCCAAATCAGCAGTTCGGCAAGCGCCGCATCGTCCTCGACCAGGAGCATTTCTGCACGTGCCATGGTCAATTCCCTTCGCTCAGAAACACGTCGACGCCGCGCTCACGCTCGGGCGGATGCTTGCCGGTGACGGCATAGTAGACCATCTCGGAGACATTCGTGGCATGGTCGCCCACCCGCTCCAGATTCTTCGCGATGAACAGAATGTGCGCGCTTTCGGAGATGGTCTTGGGATTCTCCATCATGAACGTCACCATCGTGCGGAAGATGCTGTTGTAGAAGTCGTCGACCGCCCGGTCGCGCTCCATGACGCGCAACGCCTTCTCTGCGTCGCGCGCGGCGAAGGCGTCGAGCGCGTCCTTCACCATCTCCCGCGCGATCCCGCCCATCGCGGGCAGCAGCGACAGCGGCTCATGGCTGGTGCGGTGACTGATCAGGGGGACGCGCTTGGCGATATTCTTGGCATAATCGCCGATCCGCTCGACCACGCCCACGATCTTGAGCGCGGCGATGATCTCCCGCAAATCGTCGGCCATGGGGGCACGCAGCGCGATGATCTGCACGACCTTTTTCTCGAGGACCGCTTCCAGTTCGTCGATCGCCTTGTCGCCGCCCACGACCTTTTGCGCCAGCACATTGTCGCGGCGGCTGAGCGCGGTCAGCGCGTCGTCGATGGCGGCTTCGGCGCGCCCGCCCATTTCGGCGATCAATGCGCGAAGTTCGCCGATATCCTCGTCGAAGGCCTTGAGGGTATGGTCAGTCATCGTCTTGCTCCAGCCGGGCGGAGGATCAGCCGTAACGCCCGGTTATATAATCCTTGGTCCGCTCTTCGCGGGGATTGGTGAAAATGTCCGACGTCACGCCATATTCGACCAGCGTGCCGAGATGGAAGAAGGCGGTCCGCTGCGACACGCGCGCGGCCTGCTGCATATTGTGCGTCACGATCACGATGGCGTAGCGGCCGCGCAGCGCGTGGATCAACTCCTCGATCTTCGCGGTCGCGATGGGGTCGAGCGCCGAGCAAGGCTCGTCCATCAGGATGACCTCGGGCTGCACCGCGATGGCGCGGCCGATGCACAGGCGCTGCTGCTGGCCGCCCGACAGGGCGGTGCCGCTGTCCTGCAACCGGTCCTTGACCTCTTCCCACAGGCCCGCGCGGCGCAGCGACTGCTCCACGATGACGTCCATGTCGGCCTTGCTGTTGGCCAGGCCATGGATGCGGGGGCCGTAAGCCACATTCTCGTAGATCGACTTGGGAAACGGGTTGGGCTTCTGGAACACCATGCCGACGCGGGCGCGCAATTGCACCACGTCCATGTCGGAGGCGTAGATGTCCTGCCCGTCGAGGGTGATCGTGCCATCGACGCGGGCGCTGGCGACCGTGTCGTTCATGCGGTTGAGCGTGCGCAGGAAGGTCGACTTGCCGCAGCCCGACGGGCCGATGAACGCGGTCACTTCGTCCATGCCCATGTCGATGGACACGTTCCTGATCGCTTGCTTGTCACCGTAGAAGACGTTGACGTCGCGCGCCGCCATCTTGGTCACGGGATTACGGGTCGTAGCCATGGAAGGGTTTACCACCGTTTCTCGAATCTGTTGCGAAGGTAGATCGCGATGCCGTTCATCGCGAGGAGGAAGACCAGCAGGACGATGATCGCCGCCGATGTCTTTTCGACAAAGCCGCGCGATACCTCGTCCGACCAGAGGAATATCTGGACGGGCAGCACGGTCGCCGGGTCGGTCACGCCGCCGGGCGGGGTCGCGATGAAGGCGCGCATGCCGATCATCAGCAGCGGTGCGGTCTCGCCCAGCGCGCGCGCCATGCCGATGATGGTGCCGGTCAGGATGCCGGGCATGGCGAGCGGCAGGACGTGATGGAACACCACCTGGATCGGGCTTGCCCCGATGCCGAGCGCCGCATCGCGGATGGATGGGGGCACCGCTTTGACCGCGTTGCGGCCCGCGATCACGATGACCGGCATGGTCATCAGCGCCAGCGTCAGGCCGCCGACGATCGCGGCGGAGCGCGGCAGCATCCAGGCGTTGAGGAAGACGGCGAGACCAAGCAGGCCGAAGATGATGGAGGGCACCGCCGCCAGATTGTTGATCGACACCTCGATCAGGTCGGTCCAGCGGTTGCGCGGCGCATATTCCTCCAGATAGATGGCCGACAGGACAGCGATGGGGAAGCTGAGCAGCAGCGTGACCACCATGGTCAGCAACGACCCCTTGAACGCGCCCCAGATGCCGACCTGCGTCGGATCGGTGCCGTCGCTGGCGGTCAGGAAGGGCATGTTGAAACTGGAGGACAGCGCGTCCTTGGCATTCAATTTGGCGACGATGGCTTCCGCCTCCGCGCTGCCCGTACGCTTGGCGGCAAGGTCGATCTCGCTGGCGGCGGGAACCGCGATGGTCGCCTTGCGCTCTAGGATCGAAGGATCGGCGATGATCGCGTCGCGCAGCGCGGTCCAGGCGGATTCGGAGAGCAATGTCTCCCCCTCCGGCCCGAAGGCAGCGCGCGCCGCAGCGGTCGTCACGGCGGGCAGATTGGCGTTGGCCAGCGCCTGCGCGCCATTGCCCGACTTGATCATGGCCGGATCGACCATCAGCGGCGAGCGCGGGAAATCGACCGGCAGCGCGACTTCGGTACGGATGAAGCCGGACAGGCCGTTCGACATCATGGTGAACAGCAGGAAGGCCAGGAACCCGGCCGACAGCGTCACCGCCGCCAGCCCCATCAGCTTGAACCGACGTTCGGCGGCGTAGCGGCGGGCGATGCGCTGGCGCATCGCGGGGCTGGTCCAGTCGGTGGGGGTGCGATCCTGCGGCATGGCGTTCCCGGCGGCGTTAAGGGTGGCGGCGGTCATTCATAGGCCTCCCGATATTTCTTCACGACCCGCAGCGCGACGATGTTGAGCAGCAGTGTGACGATGAAGAGGACGAGGCCGAGCGCGAAGGCGGCCAGTGTTTTGGGGCTGTCGAACTCCTGATCGCCGGTGAGCAACTGGACGATCTGCGTCGTCACGGTGGTCACGCTGGCGAAGGGGTTGATGGTGAGGTTGGCAGCGAGGCCAGCGGCCATCACCACGATCATCGTCTCGCCAATGGCGCGGCTGACCGCCAGCAGAACACCGCCCACGACGCCCGGCAGGGCGGCGGGGATGAGGACGCGCTTGATCGTCTCGCTCTTGGTCGCGCCCATGGCGAGCGACCCGTCGCGCATCGCCTGCGGCACGCTATTGATGCTGTCGTCGGCCATGGAGGAGACGAAGGGGATGATCATCACGCCCATGACCAGACCGGCCGCCAGAGCGCTTTCGGAGGACGCACCGGGAATGCCCACGGCTGCCGCGAAGCTGCGTAGCGCAGGCGCGACGGTCAGCGCCGCGAAATAGCCGTAGACGACGGTGGGGACGCCAGCGAGCACCTCCAGGATCGGCTTCATCCATGCGCGCACGCCCGGCCGGGCATATTGCGTCAGGTAGATGGCGCACATCAGGCCCAGCGGGATCGCCACGATCATGGCGATGATCGCGCCGATGAAGATCGTACCCCAGAACAGCGGCACCGCACCGAACGCCTTTTCGGTGCCATAGCCGAGCGCCGCCGACTGCGGGCTCCACTTGGTCCCGAACAGGAAGTCGATGGGATTGACCATGGAAAAGAAACGCGCGCTCTCGAACAGCAGCGACAGCACGATGCCGACGGTCGTCACGATCGCGATGAGCGAGGCGAGGAGCAGCGCGGCCATGACGAGCCGCTCGACGGACGTGCGCGCCTTGAGCGTCGGGCTGACACGGGTGAAGGCATAGGCGCCGCCCGCAAAGGCTAGAAGGAACGTCAGCGCCGCCCCGATCAGGCTGAAGCGCGACATCGCCGCGCGATACGGCTCGATCAACGGCTGCGAGAGCGGATTGAAGCCGGCCTGCTGATGCCCCGCCGCAATCGCACGCGCCTCGCTCAATATCGTGCTGCGGAAAAACATGTCGGTGGGCAATGTCGCCGCTTCGGGCGACTTCAGCACCGCGTCGGTCACGAGCGCGGGCGAGACATTCTGCCAGACGATCAGGAACAGCGCGGCCGGGATCAACGTCCACAGCGCGACATACCAGCCATGGAAATGCGCGCGGCTATGCACGGCGAGACGGCCGACCGCCTTCTCCTGAAGCGTCGCGCGCGCACGCGCGCTCAGCCAGGCGATGGCGGCGAGGCCGATGATGAGAAGCCAGACCGAAGCGGCGTTCACGTGCGCTTACCCCAATAGTGACGACTGGACCGGACGGCCCGGATCATTTCAGATCCGCGCCGTTCAGCGAGGGCAGGCTGGCTGCAGCGGCGACATTGGCCGTGCGGACATCCTCGGGCGCAGCGACCATGCCGCGGCGCGTCAGCGCACCGTCAGGCGCCCAGTTCTTGGCGAAAGCATCGATATAGGCCTTGAGGCCCGGCACCGCGTTTAGATGCGCCTTCTTCACATAGAGGAACAGCGGACGCGCGCCCGGATATTCGCCGCTCGAGACCGTGTCGTAGCTCGCCTCGATCCCGTCGAGCGACACATCCTTCAGCTTGTCGCGATTTTCCTCGAAATAGCTGAAGCCGAACACGCCGATGGCGTCGGGATTGGCGACCAGCTTCTGGACGATCAGATTGTCGTTCTCGCCAGCGTCCACATAGGCGCCATCCTCGCGGATCTGGTGGCAGGTCTGCTTGTGCTTCGCCTCGTCCGTCTTCTTGAGTTCCTTCATGGCAGGATCGCTGTCGCAGCCCTTTTCCATGATGAGTTCATGCAGCGAATCGCGCGTGCCGGAAGTGGACGGCGGACCGAAGACGGAAATGGGCGTGGCGGGCAGCGACGCGTCCACATCCTTCCACGTCTTCGCCTTGTTCGGACCCTTGCCATAAGGATTGGCGGCCAGCGCCTCGTAGATCAGCTTGGGCGACAGCTTGTACGCCGGGCCGTTCTTGGCCTCGGCGAAGGCGAGGCCGTCGACGCCGATCTGGATTTCCGCAATGTCGGTGACGCCGTTACCGGCGCACTGCTCGAACTCCGCCTTCTTCATGCGGCGCGATGCGTTCGCGATGTCGGGATGCTGCCCGCCGACGCCTGCGCAGAACAGCTTCATGCCAGCGCCGGTGCCGGTCGATTCGACGATCGGCGACTTCATGCCGGGATTGCCCTTCACATAAAGCTCGGCAACGGCGGTCGCGAAGGGGAATACGGTGGAGGAGCCGACCGCGCGGATCTGGTCGCGGGCGCTCGATCCACCACCGCCACCGGCCTGATCCTGACAGGCGGAGAGGGCAAGCGTCGATACTGCGGCGATGGCCAGAACTCTGAACATGAAGGCTCCCGATTCTTTCGCGGCCGTGCCGACCGCTGTCCGCGCCGATAGGGCCGGTTGGGTGCGCCAATGTGACATTTTCATTGCGTTTATATGACAACGGCCTCTGTTTGCCCTTCAGACGCATTTTCCTGCGCCGGAAGCATGACCGTGACCGTGGTTCCGCGCCCGACGGTGCTGTCGATCTGGAAACGGCCGCGATGCCGCTCCACGATATGCTTCACGATGGCGAGACCAAGGCCGGTGCCGCCCATGGCGCGGCTTCTGCTCGAATCGACCCGGTAAAAGCGCTCGGTCAGGCGGGGCAGATGCTCGGGCGCGATACCGTCGCCCTCGTCCGTCACGATGAAGCGCAGCGCCTCCGGCCCGTCGCGCTGCACCGTGACGGTGACAGGCGTGCCGGGCCTGCCATATTTCATCGCGTTGCCGATGAGATTGTGGACGAGCTGGCTGAGCTGCGCGCTGTCGCCGCGCACCGGGGGACAACCGAGATCGAGGTCGAGCGCAATATCCTGCGCCCGGTCATTGCCGCTACGGCGCAGCACTTCCGCCGTCTCCTGCGTCAGATCGCGCAGATTGACGCTCGTCTTGGGCAGGCTGAACTTCTCCGCCTCGATCCGCGACAGCGACATCAGGTCGTCGACCAGGCGCTGCATGCGGCGCGCCTCCCCCTCCATGATACCCAGGAAACGCTCGCGCACGGCGACGTCATTGCCCGCCTCGCGGTCGTTCAGCGTCTCGATGAAACCCAATATGCCCGCCAGCGGCGTGCGCAATTCGTGGCTGGCGTTCGCGACGAAATCGACGCGCATCCGCTCCGCCGCCTGCCGTGCGCTCTGGTCGGTCAGCAGGACGAGCTGGCGCGTGGGGGAAAGCGGCGCGATGCGCAGTTCCCAACTCTGATTAGCCGCGCCGATGCCGACCACTTCCATGCGCGCCGGGCGGGTGCCTGCATGCTCGCCGATCAGATGCTGCGTCACCGCCGGATGGCGGATGGCGAGGCGCACGTCCTGTCCCATCACATGACGGCCGAGCAGCGCCAGCGTCGCCGCATTGGCGCGCGCGATCCGCCCGGCGGAGACGATGAAGGCAGGCTGCGGCAACGCCGAAATCAGTGCGTCGATCTCCGGCTGGTCGAGCAGGTCGACCATATCGCCCTCCGCCTCCACCTCCCGTGAATCGGGCGCGAACTCGGGACGCAGCACGCCATGGACCGCGCCATCATAGAGAAATGCGGAGATGAACAGGCCGAGCATCGCGCACACCGCCGCAGCGGACAGCGATCCAGTCGCGCCGAATACGAACAGCGCGCAACCTGCCGTCGCGATGACGCACAGCGTCACGGGGCCGAGGATGCGTACCGACATGCCGGATGGACTAATATGTTTCCCACCGCTCCGCGATGGCTAAATCCTGTTACTGTTCGATGACGGCCAGCGGTCGATGAGCGGGACAAGCTCGTCATAGCGAACGATCACCGCGTCTGCGCCAAGCTCCGCCGGATCGCCTGCGACATAGCCGAAGCTGACCGCGACACTCGGCACGCCCGCCGCCCGCGCCGCCAATATGTCATTGTCGCTGTCGCCCACGAACAACGTCCGTCCGCCGCCCGCGCGCTCGATCATGGCCAGGAGCGGCGCCGGGTCGGGCTTGAGTTTCGGCGTGCTGTCCCCGCCGATCACCACGGCGAAACGGTCCAATATCCCGAACGCTTCCAGCACCAGCAGGGCGAGCCTCTCGATCTTGTTGGTGCACACCGCCAGTCGATATCCACGCGCGATCAGGGCATCGAGCATCGCCACCACGCCGGGATAGACCTGGCTCAGCGTCGCGGGGTTCACCGCATAATGCTCTATCAGCACCGGGTAGAGCCGCTCGACCAGGTCAGGCGGCGCATCCCCCGTCACGCCCAGCGCGCGGACCAGCGTCACATGCGCGCCGCGCCCGATCATCGTCTGCACGTCCGCCACCGGCAGCGGCCCGCGCCCGATGGTCCCCAGCGCATGGTTGAGCGCCACGGCGAGATCGGCGCTGGTGTCGATCAGCGTGCCGTCGAGGTCGAAGCCGATGAGGTCGAAGGGTCTGTCGCTGCGGTCCATGCCCGCGCAATGCCCGCTCCCCTGTGGAAGTGGCAAGCCAAACATGGCACAGACGCGCCTTCATTCTTGTCATGGAGAGCCTGTGAGCACCCGCCCCGTCGCCATCGTCATCCTCGCCGCCGGACAGGGCACGCGCATGAAATCCGACGTGCACAAGGTACTGCACCCGATTGCGGGGCGACCGATGCTGCTCCATCTCCTCGCCGCGACCGAGGCGCTCGCGCCTGAACGGCGGGTCGTCGTCGTCGGCGCTGGCCGGGAGCAGGTGGAGAAGGCGGTCGCGGGCGCTTATGGGCTTGGGGGCATCGAGATCGCGGTTCAGGCCGAGCAACTGGGCACCGGCCATGCCGTGCTTCAGGCCAAGGAAGCGCTGCACGGCTTCGCGGGCGACGTGCTGATCCTGTATGGCGATGTGCCGCTGGTCCGGCCGGAGACGATGAAGGCGATGATCGACCGCCTCAACAAGGGCGACGAACCGCGCGCGGTGGTGCTCGGCTTTCGGCCCGACCATCCCGGTGCCTATGGCCGCGTCATCGCCGACGCGCAGGGCCTGATCGTCAAGATGGTCGAATATAAGGATGCGACCGCTGAGGAACGCGCGACGACATTGTGCAACAGCGGCCTGATGGCCGTGCATGCCGCCGACCTGTTCGTCCTTCTCGACAGCATCGGCAATGCCAATGCGGCGGGCGAATATTATCTCCCCGACATCGTCATGCTGCCCGGCGGCACGAGCGCCGTTATCGAGACGGACGATCCAATCGAAGTGTCCGGCGTCAACAGCCGCATCGAACTTGCCGCGCTGGAGGGTGCCTGGCAGGAGCGCCGCCGCGAGGAGGCGATGCGCGACGGCGCGACCCTGACCGCGCCGGAAACGATAATCTTCGCGCACGACACGGTGCTTGGCCGCGACGTCACCGTCGAACCGAATGTCGTGTTCGGCCCCGGCGTCACGGTCGAGGACAAGGCCGTCATCCGCGCCTTCTCCCATCTGGAGGGCGCCATCGTGCGCTCCGCCGCCATCGTCGGCCCCTATGCCCGCCTCCGCCCCGGCGCGGACGTGGGCGAGGCTGCGCATGTCGGCAATTTCGTCGAGATCAAGAATGCCCGGCTGGACAGGGGCGCAAAGGCCAACCACCTGTCCTATATTGGGGACGCCAGCGTCGGCGCGGGCGCGAACATCGGCGCGGGCACGATCACCTGCAATTATGACGGCTTCAACAAGAGCCGGACGGAGATCGGCGCGGGCGCGTTCATCGGCTCCAACAGCGCGCTGGTGGCCCCGGTCAGGATCGGCGACGGCGCCATCGTCGGCGCAGGCAGCACGGTGACGGCCGACGTCTCCGCCGACGCGCTGGTGCTGGTGCGCCCACCCCAGGTGGAGAAGGCGGGCTGGGCCGCGCGGTTCCGGGATCGGATGCGGGCGCTCAAGGCGAAATAGGCGCGCGACACACGCCTGCACGCGCACGCTTTCAATTTGCAGTTATTGCTGCTATACCCATCGGGCTAACGTCGCATTTGACGGATATCGGGCCGCCTTCGGCTCTACCCCTTGTCCCACATAGCTTCACTAGGCCGAGATGCGCGAATCGTCGCGCGTCCTCGTCGACACTTGGGCAAGGATACCCAGCATGATCACCGGAACCGTCAAATTCTTCAATTCCGACAAGGGCTATGGCTTTATCGCACCGGAAAACGGCGGCGCTGACGCGTTCGTTCACATTTCGGCCGTAGAGCGCGCCGGCATGGGCACGCTCGATAAGGACCAGCGCGTTTCGTACGAGCTGGAAAAGGATCAGCGCGGCAAGGTTTCTGCAGTCAACCTGCAGTCGGCCTGACGACGATGCCGGGCGAGCGATCGCCCGGCATGCTTCGTCTGCCATTTATAATCGGGACTAATGACTACGCATGAAGAACTACAAAGAGCCTGCTCTTCAGGATCGCCTCGCCTCCGCCGCTCGCGCCCGCACTACCGCGCTTGAGCAGCTCAAGACGAAGCCGCCCATCGACGAAGCGGCCGCTGCGGAACGTGCCGCCATCCGTCTGGCCCGCGAAGAGGCCAAGCGCGAAAAGAGCCGCCTCGCGCGTCTCGCCGTACAGGAATTGAAGGAAGCCAAGCGCGCCGAGGCCCTCGAGGCCGCCGCTGCGAGCGAAGCCGCGAAGAAGCCCGAATTGACCGAGGCCGAACGCAAGGCGGCCCGCGACGCGCGCTATCAGGCGCGAAAGACCCGCAAGAACAATTGAGCCGCCCCCGGGGCGGCATGCAACGACGGCTGGGCGTTCCCAGAAACATGGGAAGGCATTGCGACCCCCCTCACGAAAGGTTTCAGCCGACATGAGCAGAGAGAAAATCCGCCCCTTCCTCATCACCAAGGACGAGGAAGGCAATTTTCGACTGACCGTGCGCGAGACCCGCTACAACAGTCAGGGTTATCCGCTCGTCACGTCGCTGTTGCAGGAGGAGCTGTTCAAGACAGCGACTGCCGCCCGCACCCATGCGCGCGAAGTGTTCAAGGCCGAACCGGGCCAGTACGCGACGAAATAGGATTCGGGGTATGCGCCCCGCTCCCTGAGGCAATCACTGGCAGAGCAGGTCGCCGCTCTTGCCTTGCCCTCTCCGCCTTGCCGCGCCACCATCGCCGCAAACAGGAGAGGACAGTCCCGAAATGCCGCCATCCATCCGCCCCGTCCGCCTGAACCATCTCAACCTGGTGATGGCGGATTTCGAGGCCACTATCGCGCATTTCCGCTCGCTCTATGGCGCTGACTTTCTCGCCGACTATCCGCAGGCGCAGTTGCATGCGGGGTTGTTCGAGATCGGCGGCGTCATCTTCGAGCCGTTCGTCCCACTCGCCTGGTTCCTGAACGCACGCTACGGCCCCCATTATCTGGGCGTCGAATATCAGGCGGACATAGACATGGTACGCGCCGCCATCGCCGAGCGTGGCATACGCATCGTGCGCAACGTCGGTCCGGCGCTCCACACCCATCCTGACGACACGCTCGGCATCGCCTTCCAGTTTTACGAAGGCGAGTTCACGCAGCGCACCTGGGATTTGCTGGGCGGCGCGCGCATGAAGCCCGCAAGCTATTGGCGAGATGAGCATCCACTCGGCATCACCGGGCTTGCTGCCTATAGCATCGCGGTGGAGGATATGGACGCCGCCATTGCCTTCCTCACCGCCTTCCTGTCGGCAGAGCAGGTCCGCGAGGAGCGTCGCGACCATATCGGCGCGCAGGCGGTCGTGCTGCGCATCGCCGGCAGCATGGTGGATGTGCTCGCCCCGAATGGCGCAGGCGCGATCCGGCGACATCTGGATCGCTATGGCCCCGGTATCCGTTCCACCCTGTTCTCCGTTCACGACATGGCGGCGGTCCGGGACTATTTTGCCGCAGCGGGTGTCGCACTCGCCGTCGGCGACCGACCGGATGGCCTCATGGTCCCGGCGGAGGCCAATTTGGGCATCCCGTTCGAGTTCGTCGCCACCTGATCCCGTTCATCCCTCGCAAAGCATGGCGAGCGCATTGCCCTTCCCCACGCCGACTCCTAAAGGTCGGCATGCGAAACCAGTATCGCGGGGACTGACCGGGCATGTGCGGAATCATCGGAATTGTCGGGCGTGAAGATGTGGCCGACCGGCTGCTCGACGGGCTGAAGCGCCTCGAATATCGCGGCTATGACTCGGCAGGCATCGCCACCATCTTCAACGGCGCCATCGAACGCCGCCGGGCCGAGGGCAAGCTGGTCAATCTGGGCAAGGAACTGGCCGCTGCCCCCCTGCCCGGCACCACCGGCATCGCCCACACGCGCTGGGCGACACATGGCGCGCCGACGACCTACAACGCCCATCCCCACATCGTCGGTGACGTCTCCATCGTCCACAACGGCATCATCGAGAATTTCCGCCCCCTGCGCGACGAATTGATCGCCGAGGGCCGCCATTTCAGCAGCGAGACGGACACCGAGGTCGTCGCCCATCTCGTCGCGCGCGAGCTTGAGCGCGGGAGCGATCCGCGCACCGCCGTCGCCGCCATATTGCCACGCCTCCACGGCGCGTTCGCCATGGCCTTCCTGTTCCGCACCCATCCTGACCTGCTCATCGGCGCGCGCATGGGTGCGCCGTTGACGGTGGGCTATGGCGAGGGCGAGAATTATCTCGGCTCCGATGCCCTCGCGCTCGCGCCGCTGACGCAGCGCATCGCCTATCTGGAGGAGGGCGACTGGGTCTGTCTCGGCCTGACCAGCGTCGAGATCTTCGACCGCGAGAATAACCCCTTACAACGGCCCATCGTGGCCTCCGGCGCATCCGCCGCGATGGTGGAAAAGGGCAATCACCGCCATTTCATGCAGAAGGAGATTTACGAGCAGCCGCTCGTCGTCGCGCAGACGCTGCGATCCTATCTGCAGCGGATGGAGGACCGCGTGACCCTTCCCATCCCGGATTTCGATCTGGGAGCGATCCGGCGCGTCACCATCGTCGCCTGCGGGACCAGCTTCTACGCAGGCATGGTCGCGAAATATTGGCTCGAGCAGTTCGCGCGCGTCCCCGTCGATCTCGATTTCGCATCCGAATTTCGTTACCGCGCCCCGGTGATGGAGGAGGAAGGTGGCCTTGCCCTCTTCATCAGCCAGTCGGGCGAGACCGCCGACACGCTCGCGGCGCTGCGCCACGCACGCGTTGAGGGGCAGCGGATCGCGGTCGTCGTCAACGTGCCGACCAGCACGATGGCGCGCGAGGCGGATCTCCTCCTCCCCACCCATGCCGGGCCGGAGATCGGCGTCGCCTCGACCAAAGCGTTCACCTGCCAGCTTGCGGTGCTGGCCGCGCTGGTCGCCAACCTCGCCCGCGCCAAGGGTCGCCTGACCCCGGCCGAGGAAAAGGAGATCGTCCGCCATCTCGCCGAGGCTCCCGCCGCGATCAATGCCGCGCTCGCCTATGACGAGACCATCGAGACAGTGGCGCAGGGTATCGCCGGCGCGCGCGACGTCCTGTATATGGGGCGCGGCACCGACTATCCGCTGGCGCTGGAAGGCGCGCTGAAGCTCAAGGAAATCAGTTACATCCATGCCGAGGGCTATGCAGCCGGCGAGATGAAGCATGGTCCCATCGCCCTGATCGACGACAGCGTCCCCGTCATCGTCATCGCGCCGTCAGGCCCGCTGTTCGAGAAGACGGTCAGCAACATGCAGGAAGTGCGCGCGCGTGGCGGCCGGGTAGTGCTGATCTCCGATTATGACGGCGTGGCCGCGGCGGGCGAAGGCTGCATCGCGACCATCACCATGCCCAAGGTCCACCCGCTGATCGCGCCGCTGGTCTATGCGGTGCCGGTGCAACTGCTCGCCTATCATGTCGCCGTGGCGAAGGGGACGGACGTGGACCAGCCGCGCAATCTAGCCAAGAGCGTGACGGTCGAGTGAGGCCTCTTAAGCCCCCGAAGAGAACCATTCGCATAATTTATAAGTCATTCCCGCGAAGGCGGGAATCCAGAGTCGAAAGCGCAGTTTTG
>JBEVNC010000195.1:0-15083 GCA_040508315.1 Sphingobium sp. | reverse complement strand
ATCCGGGCGGGCGACCGCGTGGTCCTGTGGACGCAGGCCGCGATGCAGGACGCCCACGCCTTTCCCGATCCGCACATGATGCGCGGGGACCGGCCGCGCGGGGCCTATCTCCATCTCGGCGGCGGGCTGCATCCCTGCGCGGGGCGCGGCCTCAATGCCCTTCAGATCCCGGTGCTGGTCGGGTCGCTGCTGGCACGGGGCGTCCGCCTCGACGGCGCGCTTCGCTGGGCCGGTCCCTTTCCCGACCGCTTGCCGGTCACAGTCGCGGAGCCAGTATGACCGAACAATCCATGGTCACCATCGTCGCGCCGATCAAGCGATCCGACGCGGGCAAGGCGCAGGAGATGATCCACACTCACCTGCGCAATCCTGCGCTGCGCGAGATCAGGCATCTGATCGCGCCGGAAGGACAGATGCCATTCCTCCATTTTGCGAGCTTTCATGCGGTGGAGAGCAGCGACGGAACGTCGGCCTTCCTCGTGCTGGAATTTTCGGCGGACGGGCTGTCGGCCATCGCCACCCGGCAACTGGCGGAGCGGCTGGGCAGCGCGCTGACGCCCATATTCGCGCTGGCGACGGACTGGCCGAAGGATGGCGATATCGTCCGCTATCTGCTGGCCCATCGGATCGCGATCGGGCACCGGCTGGGCGATACGGTGGGCCTGGCCTTCAGCGGGACGCCGGGCAAGAGCGTGATCGAGATCGACCAGGAGGAGCAGCTTGCCCGCCGCGTGGGCGTGCTGCTGGAGAAGCAGGCGGCGGGCCTGTCGCCCCTGGGTCGGCTGCATCACATACGCGCGACGCTGCGCGAGCATCCCGGCTGGCGATGGGCGCTGGAGACGCCCCCGCCGCCCATCGCCGCGCCTGCTAGTGAGCCGACGATATGGACGAAGGCCAGGACATTGTTTCCGCGATTTCTGGCGACATTCGCCTGGCCGTTCCTGCTGGCGCTGGGTCTGTTGGGCGCGGTGCTGCTCTGGCCCGACGAGGGTGCGGGCATTCTGGGGTGGCTGTGGTTCCTGTTCGAACTGCTGTTGTTCGCGAGCGTCGGGCTGGTGGTGGTGATCGTCGCCATCTACCTTGCCTTCCGCAAAGGCGAGGATGCCGACTGGATATCCGACCGCGCGCCGGATGCCGCCATGCTGGACCAGATTTTCGCGCGCGAGAATCCTACCGGCCATGTGCAGAACCACATGCTGTCCATCACCGTGCTGAAGCCGGGGATCGTGCGCAAGTTGACGATCCGGCTGGCTTTCTGGGCCATTGCAAACCTGACCAGGCTCAATCCCAAGCCAGGGCATCTGGGCGATATCGGCACGATCCATTTCGCGCGCTGGGTCAACCTGCCGGGTACGCGAGACCTGCTGTTCTTCTCCAATTTCGGCGGCAGCTGGGAAAGCTATCTGGAGGACTTCATTACCAAGGCGCATGAGGGGCTGACCGGCGTCTGGTCCAACACGGTCGGTTTCCCGCGCACGCGCAACCTGTTCCTCGACGGCGCGACCGATGGCGAGCGGTTCAAGCGCTATGCGCGCCAGTCGATGGTCTACACCGCCTTCTGGTATTGCGCCTATCCGGGCCTGACGACCGCGAACATCCGCACCAACGCGCTGGTCCGCCGTGGCCTTGCCACCGCGATGAGCGAGGATGAGGCGGTGCGCTGGCTGGCGCTGTTCGGATCGACGCCGCGCCCGGTCGAGAAGCTGGAGACGACGCAGATCCAGAGCATCGTCTTCGGCGGGCTTGGCTTCAAGCCGGAGGGGACGCTCGTCACCGTGGCGCTGTCGCACGATGTGGCGGCCAATCGGAAGTGGCTGGCGGCGGTGCTGCCGTCCGTGGCGTTCAACGACGGGCGTTATGCGCCGCAGTCGGCGGTGCTGACGCTGGCGGCTTCGGCGGCCGGTCTCGCGGCGCTGGGATTGCCGAAGGACGGTCTCGCAACTTTTCCGGCGGCGTTCACGGCGGGCATGTGCGGGCCGGGACGCGACAGGATATTGGGCGATCTTGGCGCGAATGCCGCGGAAAACTGGCGCTGGGGCAAGGATGGCGACGACATCGCGCTGCTGATCTATGGCAGCGATGCGGCGGCGGTGGAGACCCTTCGCGCGGAGGTGGTCGCGCATTGCGCGGCAAATGGCGCGCGCATCACGCATGAATTCCCGCTGGCCCCGGTTGGCAAGACGGTATCGGACCGGATCGAGCCGTTCGGCTTCGTCGATGGCGTGTCGCAGCCTGCCATCCGCGGCACCTATCGGGGCCTGCGCAACGACGATCCCATCCATCTGGTCGAGCCGGGCGAGTTCGTGCTGGGCTATCCCGACAATCGCGGCAACGTGCCGCCAGGACCGATGCTGGGCGCCGCTCACGACCCTGACCTGCGGCTGCCAATCGCGGGCACGGATCACGGCTTTTCGGAGTGCATCGCCGAAAATCCCCGGCTGATCGGGCATAATGGCAGCTTCCTCGTCATCCGGCAGCTCGAACAGCATGTCGACACGTTCGAGGCCTATTGCGCCGGGGAGGCGGAGCGGATCGGCCCCTATGTGGCCAGCCTGCCGGTGGACCTCGGCCATGAGGCGCTGACCGAATATGTCGGCGCGAAGATGATCGGGCGGTGGAAGGACGGATCGTCGCTGGTCCGCTACCCCTATATGTCCGCCAGCAGGCTGAAGGCTGTGTTCGGCAAGGATCAGAGCGAGGGTGCGTCACGGCCCGAAGCGCATCCGACCGATCCCGCCGCGACCCCGATCAAGGCAGCCGATGCCCGAGGATCGGACAGGAAATCGGCCATCCGCCCCGACAATGACTTCCTGTTCGGCACCGAAGACCCGCAGGGCCTTCGCTGTCCTTATGGTGCCCATGTCCGCCGCGCCAATCCGCGCGATAGCCTGGAGCCCGGCTCCAACGAGCAGATCGCCATCGCCAACCGCCACCGCATCCTGCGCGTCGGGCGCGGATATGAGGATGGCGATGCCAAGGGGCTGATGTTCATGTGCCTGGCAGGCGATATCGAGCGGCAGTTCGAGTTCATCCAGCAGACATGGATGGGCAGCACCAAGTTCCACGGCCTCGACCTGGAGACGGACCCCATTGTCAGCGACGGCGTGGTCGGCCGCTGCGGCTTCACCATTCCGACCCGCGCCGGGCCGATTGCGCTCAAATCCATGCCGCAGTTCGTCACCATGCGCGGCGGCGGTTATTTCTTCGTACCCGGCAAGCAATTGCTCGACTGGCTGGCGACGCGCTGAGCGACGAAGGCGGACATCCATGCGACCAAAGCGGACCGGCATGGGAACGCTTTCATGCTATGGCGATGGGCCATGGGTGTGATGGATATCAGGCGGGTATTGAGCGCGCGCGGCTTCTGGCTGACGGTGGCGTTCACGGTCGTCCTGTGGCTGCTGGCGCTGGTGCTGTGGTCGGCGAACGACCTGGCCTATAGTCCGCATATCAGCGATCCGCTCAAGCGGCTGCTTGCCCAGACCTTCGTGATCGGTGTCGCCTTTTCGGCACTGCTGGCGGCGATCATTACATGGTCGCGGCATATGGGGGCGGTGGTGGCCGTATCTGTCGCGACCGCCTCGGCACTCGCCATGGGGTTGGCGCATGGCATCATCGACGCCTTTCTGGTGCGCGACCTGCTGATCGCGATCGGGCGGCGGCAGAATATGCCGATCCTCTCGCTGTTCATCGCCGGGCTGATGCCGTTCGTGTTCATCTACCTGTTCTACGCCGCCGTGCTGGGCCTGATGATGAGCAGCCATGCGGGCCGCCAGCGCGAACGGCAATTGGCGGAGGCGCAGGCAGCGGCGCAACAGGCGCAGCTCGCGGCGCTGCGCTTCCAGCTTAATCCGCACTTCCTGTTCAATACGCTCAACGCCATTTCTTCGCTGATCGTGACGGGGCGCAATGACGATGCGGAGCGGATGACGGTGCGGCTGTCCGCCTTCCTGCGCTCCTCGCTGGAGGCCGATCCGCTGCGGCAGGTGCCGCTGGACGAGGAATTCGCGACCGTTCAGTCCTATCTCGACATAGAGGCGGCACGGTTCGGAGAGCGGTTGCAGTTCGAATTCTCCTGCCCGGTGCCGCTGCTCGACGCGCTGGTGCCCAGCTTTCTATTGCAGCCGGTGATCGAGAATGCAGTCAAATATGCGGTCGCGCCGTCGCGCCGTACCGTCACCATCGCCGTGCGCGCGGTGGCGGAAGGGGGCATGCTGCATGTCCACATCAGCGACAATGGCGAGCATGCGATTGGCGGCAAGCCGATGGGCGGCACGGGCGTTGGCCTCGCAAATGTCCGGCGGCGGCTGACCGCCTTTTACGGCGAGGCAGGGACGGTCGAGGCGGTGGCGAGCGGTCGGGGCTTTTCGGTGCGGATCGCGCTGCCGCTCCACCGCATGTCCTACAGGGAGGCGGCGGAGTGATGCGTATATTGGTGGTCGATGACGAACCGCTGGCACTCGACAGGCTCCGCGCTGCGATCCTGCCCATCGAGGGGATCGAGCGGGTCGATACGGCGCGCGATGGCGACGAGGCGCTGGAGCGGATCGCGGAGATGCGGCCCGATCTCGTCATCCTCGACGTGCAGATGCCCGGCCAGTCGGGCATAGACGTGGCGCGCGTGCTGGCGGCGAGCGACGATCCGCCCGACATCATCTTCGTCACTGCCTTCGACCGTTATGCGACGGAGGCGTTCGAGGTGGAGGCGGTGGATTATCTGCTCAAGCCCGTCAGCTTCGACCGGCTGCGCCTCGCCATCCAGCGGGCGCGGCGGCGCGGCGCCTTGCGCGATGCACAGGGTCGGGCGGCCGAACTGGATATGGTGGTGCGGGCGCTGCGCGCAGATGCCCGCGCGCCGCTGGTCGAGCAGGCGGCGGGGACGCGGCCAGTCTACGAAAATGGCATATGGGTGCCGTGCAAGCGCGGCGCGATCCGCGTGGCGGTCGAGAGTATCGACTGGATCGAGGCGGCGCGCGACTATGTGCTGCTCAACACGCCGGTTAAAAGCCACATCATGCGCGCGACCATGAACGAGATCGAGGCGATGCTGGACCCGGCGCTGCTGCTGCGCATCCATCGGTCCTATATCGTGCGGCTGGGCGCGGTGGTGAGGGTCGAGCGGCCGGGCAAGGGGGCGCTGCGGCTGCTCTTGTCGGACGGGGCGAATTTGCAGGTGGGGCCGAGCTATCACGGCACGGTGCTGGAGGCGTTGCAGATCGGGGCCGTGCCGATGCGAAGCGACGAGGCGGTCTCGGGCTGAGTTTTCGAAGAAACCTTGTCGGCATGACGGTCGTTTCAGACGCCATGAAGTTGATGACCGCCTTTGCGCCCCCCGCTATCGCCCTTGTCCTGACGCTCGCCGCCTGCTCATCGGCGCCGGACGTGGCCAATAATGCGACCGCCAATGTCGTCGTGCCGGAGCAGGAGGCTGCTGCGCCGCCACCAGCCGCAAACGCGACGCAGAACGTGGTTGCCGTGCCGACGCCGGTGGCGACGAAGGTGATCGGGCTGGAGGGGCTTGGCGACCTCAAGATCGGCGAGGCGGTGCCCAAGGGGAGCAGTTGGGCCGAGCGAGGCGCGCAGACCGGAGATGCCTGCCGCACGGTTAGTTCGCCCGACTATCCCGGCGTCTATGCCATCGTCGAGGGTGGCAAGGTCGCGCGCATCACCGTCGGCCAGCGGTCCGACGTGAAGCTGGTCGAAGGGATCGGTGTCGGATCGACCGAAGCGGATGTGAAGAAGTGGTTCGCGGGTTTCCGCTCCGAGCCGCATAAATATGAGGAGGCCCCGGCCAAATATCTGACCGCCCCCAATGCGGCGAGCGGCGATCCGGCAGTGCGCTTCGAGATCGGGCAGGATGGCAAGGTCAAGCTGCTGCACGTCGGCACGATGCCGGTGCTGGGCTATGTCGAGGGTTGTGGTTGATCATTTCACTGCGTTCCTGCGAAAGCAGGAACACAGGGCAGTAGGGCATGCCAGATAACCCTGGGCTCCTGCCTTCGCAGGAGCGCGGTGGGCGTGTGGAATAGCCTAAAACAGGACCCGCGCGCCCATATCCCATAGTTGCGGGGATGCCGCGGCTAGCAGTCCCTTCCTCGGGTCCGCCACGCGATAGGGCGATCCGTCGGGGCGCAGGGCCTGCCCGCCCGCTTCGTTGAGGAACAGCACGCCCGGTGCGTGATCCCATGCCAGCGTCCGTTCGAACAGCGCGATGTCGTTCTGGCCCAGCACGACGCGGGGATATTGCTCCGCAGCGCAGCGGGGAATGTCCACCATCTCCAGATGCCCGGCGGCGCGCGCAATCGTCTGCTGACGCTTTTCCGGGTCCATGAACAGGAGCGAGATGCCAGTGACCGGTATATCCTGCCCGCTGCCACGCGCCTGTACCCGTTCGCCGTCGATATACGCGCCCTCGCCAAGCCGCGCGTGGCACATGCGCTGGCCCAGCGGATCGAACATCCATCCCGCCAGCGTCTCTCCGCCCGCCGCGAGCGCGACCATGAGGCCAAAGGGCGCGCGTCCGGCGGCGAAATTGCCGGTGCCGTCGATGGGGTCGATGATCCAGACGATATCGTCGCCGAGTTTCTGGATGAGGGCGCGGTCGGCGGCGCAGCCTTCCTCGCCCACCACGGTCGCTTGCGGAAGGATCAGCGACAGGCCCTCGGCCAGCCGCAATTCGCTTTCCTGGTCGGCGATGGTGACGAGGTCGTCCGCCGCCTTCTCCTTGATTTCATGCGCGGCAAGGTTGCGGAAGCGGGGCATGACCACTTCGGCTGCCACGGTGCGCAGCAGGGTTTCCACGGCGGCGACGCGCTCGGGTCCGAGGAGGCTCATGTCTTTATCCTTCCACTGACCGCGATGCCCAGTGCAGCGGTGATGAGGAGTGCGCCGCTGGCGCGGTTGATGATCCGGTTGGTGCCTCGGTCGGACACATAGCGGCCGAGTCGCCAGGCGAAGGCGGCATAGACGGCCAGCACCGTCGCCTCGATCGCCACGCCGAGGACGGCGAGGCTGGCGATCTGCGGCGCGACCGGTGCCGCCGGGTCGATGAAGGGCGGCAGGATGACGGTGAAGAACAGGAGCGCCTTGGGGTTGGACAATTGCACTGCCGCCGCCGAAAGCATGCCGCGGCGAAAACCCGCCTTTTCCCTGGCGGCCTTCAGCGCCAGTTCGCCGTCCGAATGCCGCCAGGACTGAATGCCGATCCACAGCAGATAGGCGATGCCGATCCAGCGCAGCGCGGCGAACAAATGGGGCAGCGCCGTCACCAGCGCGGACAGGCCGGCGCCCGCCAGTGCGAACCACGCCAGATTGCCCGCATTGATGCCGGCAATCGCTCCGGCGGCGCCACGCCGCGACCCGGCCAGCGCGTGGCTCGCCACCGTCAGCACGGCGGGGCCTGGCGTCAGGCACGCGATCAGGTCGGTGATCGCATAGAGCAGTAGCAGATGGGCCGTATCGGTCGTCACCGCATCAGCTGCGATAATCGGCGTTGATCGAGATATAGCCGTGGGTCAGGTCGCAGGTCCACACGGTCGCCCGGCCATCGCCCAGGCCGATGTCGGCGCCGACGTCGATCTCCAGCCCTTTCAGGTGCGCCGCGACAGGCGCTTCGTCATAGTCCGCCACCGCCATGCCGCCGCGCGCGACGATGGTCTCGCCGAAGCGGATGGAGAGCAGGTCGCGCTCGGCCGGTTCGCCCGCCTTGCCGACCGCCATGACCACACGGCCCCAATTGGCGTCCTCGCCCGCGATGGCGGTCTTGACCAGCGGGGAGTTGGCGATGGAGAGGGCGATGCGGTGCGCGCTGACATCGTCGGTCGCGCCAGTGACGTTCACTTCGATCAGCTTGCTGGCGCCTTCGCCGTCGCGCACCACCAGGAGAGCAAGCTGGCGGCACACATCGGCGAGCGCGGCGGCGAAGGCATCCGCACCCGCATCGTCTGGCCCGGTCAGCGGCGCATTGCCCGCCTTGCCGGTGGCGAACGCCAGCACGGTGTCGGAGGTGGAGGTATCGCTATCCACCGTGATGCAGGAGAAACTGCGCCCGTTCGCCGCTGACAGCGCCGCTTGCAGGAAGGACGCATGGACGGCGGCGTCGGTGAAGACATAGCCCAGCATCGTCGCCATGTCGGGCGCGATCATGCCGGAGCCTTTGACGATGCCGATCAGATTGACGGTGCGGTCGCCGATGACGGCGGTCGCGACCGCGCCCTTGGTGAAGGTGTCGGTCGTCATGATCGTCGCGGCGGCGTCCTCCCATGAGCATGGCTCGGCGGTGAAGGCAGCGGCGAGGCCTGCCTCCGCCTTGTCGATGGGGAGGGGAACGCCGATGACGCCGGTGGAGGAGAGGAATATCCGCTCCTGCGCGCAGCCGAGATGGGCGGCAGCCTGCGCGGCCATCGCCTCGACCGCCGCACGGCCGCGATGGCCGGTAAAGGCGTTGCTGTTGCCTGCATTGACGATCAGCGCGCGCGCCTGACCCTGCGGCAGCGCCGCGCGGCACCATTCCACCTCGGGCGAAGGGCAGCGGCTGCGCGTCGTCACGCCCGCCACCGTCGTCCCCTCGTCCAGCGTCACGAAGGTGAGGTCGCAGCGATCCCACGTCTTGTAGCGCGCCCGCGCGACGCGCGGCACGGCGCCTGCAATGGCGGGCATGGCGGGGAAGGGCTGAGCGAGGGGAGAGATGTCGGTCATGATGCCCGCCGCATAGCGCAAATCGGGGCGCGGACAAATCTCCTCTGCATTTGCGAGATCATTGCAAAAGCCTTCAGTCATTCCCGCGAAGGCGGGAATCCAGAGTCACAGGCGCCGTGTACTGTCGCTCTGGATCCCCGCCTTCGCGGGGGATGACTGACGTGCGCGTTGGGGAGCCATCCCACAAAAAAGACCCGGCAGCGGGGGAGGCTGCCGGGTCCAAGGAGGAGCACTGCGGGATGCAGCGCCCTCGGGTCGCGATCTCTTGTTAGGGTCTCGCGACAGGGAGAATTGTGATTTGGGTCACGGAGGATAAGAAATGGTTAACGGACCCGAATTTATATCCCGAACCGCGCCGTGATCCGCACGTCGCGGCCGGTCAGTGGCGCGAAATCCTTCAGCACGCTCGAATGGCGACGCGCCTCCACGTCGAGCAGGTTGTTGGCCGACAATAACAGCGAAATTCGCTGGTTCGCGGGAATCGGGCGCCACGCGAGCGAGGCGTTGAGCAGCGTATAGTCGTCCGTCTGCGTCTCGAAGGTGGAGACCCGCTTCTGCGCGAAGCTGTGCTCCACCTCGACGCGGCCGGTCAGGCTGTCGGACTGGGCTTCCAATCCGCCGAGCACGCGCGCGGGGGGAATGCGGGGCAGTGGCTCGTCGTCGGTGCCCGTTGCGTGGACATAATCGCCCACGACGTCGAGGTTGATCGCATAGGGACCGGCCTGACCGAGGCCGATGGTCATGTCCGCCTCGACGCCATAATAGCGCGCCTTGCCCTGCCTATACTGGAAGCAGGGCAGGTCGACGTCGCGCCCGCTGGGGTCGGCGGCGGCGACGCAAATGTCCTGCGACACCTGATTTTCGGAAATATAGTCGTCGAACCAGCTATAATAGGCCGAGGCGTCGAGGCCGAAGCCAGGCTTGTGGACGTGCAGCGTGGCTTCGAGCGACCAGGCCTTTTCCAGCGCGAAGTCGGGATTGCCATATTCCCACGCCTGCGTGCCTGCATGGGGACCGTTGGCGAACAGTTCCTCCGCCGACGGCGCGCGCGCGGTGCGCGATGCATTGAAGCCCACGCGCGCATCCTGCGCCACCGCATAGGAGACGCCAGCCGAAGCCGACAGCGCGTCGTAGCTGCGCCGACCCTCGAAATAGTTCAGGCTGACGCCATCACCGGCGGCGCGCTGGGCGGTATGTTCGTAGCGAACGCCGCCTTCGATGCGCAGACCGCCCAGGTCGAACTGCTGAAGCGTGAAGAGGCCGACCTGTTCGGTCGTATTGTTGGGGAGGAAGGCTTCCTCGCCCGCCACGTCGAAATCGCGATGGAAATATTGGACGCCCGACGCGCCGGTCCAGCCACCGCGATTGGACTGGACCAATTCGGCGCGGCTTTCCAGCCCCTTGGAGCGGAAGGTGGTGGCGATCTCGCCTGTGTCTTCCAACTCGAAATGGCGATAGGCGGCATAGCCCGCGCGGACGCGGATGCGGTCGATGAAGCCGCCGACCGACACGTCGCCGCGTATGTCGATGCGGTTCTGCACGACGGACAGGCGCGGGGCCTCCTGCTCCTCGCCCGGCCGCAACGCATATCGGATGGGGAGGCCGTAAAGGCTGTCATAATAGCTGTAGGCGATGCCGACATTGGTGGTGTCGGTGACGACCGCTGCGCCGATGCCCGCCGTCCATGTCTCCGCCGCGCTGTTGGGCAGGCGGTCCTTGAGGGATGCGGTCGCCGCGAAGTCGGGATCGTCCTCACCCACCGGACCAGCGGCCGATTGCAGCGCGATGCCCCGTACCCGGTCGGACAGGACATAGCCCGGAATGCGCAGGTCGCCGGTGCGCAGGTAGGAGCCGTTGGCGTTGACGACGAGATTGGGTGCGACCACGACATCGGCGCTCGCGGCGGCGGACCGCTCATCGGCGGCAGTGCCGTAATTGACCATGCCGTCGAGGCGGTAGCCCTTTTCCGGCACGCTGCGCGGGATACGCTTGTCGATGACGTTGACGACGCCGCCTGCCGCCGACGATCCGTAAAGCAAAGTCGCGGGGCCGCGCAGCACCTCCACCCGGTCGGCCAGCAGCGGGTCGATGACCACCGCATGGTCGGCCGAACTGTTCGACACGTCGATGGAGCCGATGCCGTCGCTCAGTACGCGCACGCGCTCGCCCTGAAAGCCGCGCAGGATCGGGCGCGACGCATTGGGGCCGAAGGAGGAGGCGGATACGCCCGGCTGGTGCGCCAGCGTCTCGCCGATGGTCGAACGCATCTCGCGTTGCAGTGTCTCGCCCGTGACCACGGACGTGCCCGAAAGGACGTCGCGCTCGCTGGTCTGAAGCGGGGCGGACACGATGATCTCCGCGCCGTCGTCATGATTATGGGCCGTGCGCGGCGCGTCCGCGAGGGCCGGGGTCGCCACCGCGATAAAGCCGATGCCGATGCCGTAGGAAATGATGCGCATGTTCGATCCCGCTGTAACTGTGCGGCCCCGATAGACGTAACGTTGTATCATCACAACTTTTCGTTTCACGGTTTGTCGTTCCTGCGCCACGGCCTGTGGAGCGAGATCGGGACGGTTGGTGGTGCAGACGGGTGGACATCGGGAATGGACGATTGGATATTGCCGCTCTCCTGCTGCCGGTTCAGCGTCGCGGCGAGCCATATCGAAAGGGATGAGGATGCGAATTTGCCGCTATCAGGAGACGCCGGACGGCCCGGTGAAGGTCGGCGTCGTGGAGGGCGACCAGATTTTGGACGTGTCGGCGGCCGCCGATGCGCTGCCTGCCCAGCGTTGGCCCTATCCGGCGGGCGACCTGTTCATCACCAATCTGGAAGCGATGAAGCCGGTCATGGCGGAACTGGCGGCCAAGGCCACGCCGGTCGCGGTGGCGGCCGTGCTGCTGAAATCGCCGGTCGCCAATCCGGGCAAGTTCATCTGCGGCGCTGGCAACCACAAGGTCGTGCTGGAGCGCGGCATCGACCCGCGCAATGGCGGCCTGCTGTTCAAGATGACGAGCGCCAATGCGGGCGCGTCCGACGGGGTCGAGATGCGCTGGCCGGAACGCACGCTGTTCCATGAACTGGAGATCGCGATCATCATCGGCAAATCAGGTACGCGCATCGCCGCCGCCGATGCGCTGGACTATGTCGCTGGCTATTCCATCGGCCTCGACATGACGATGCAGGGCAAGGAATTCCATGATTTCTGCAAGTCGTTCGACAGCTATGGCCTGATGGGCCCGTGGCTGGTGACGAAGGACGAGATCCCCGATCCGTCCGTCCTGTCCTTCGAACTGAAGGTCAATGGTGAGAGCCGGACGAAGGACAGCGTGAGCAGCCTGGCGCTCAGCGTGCCGATGCTGATCGAGTTCGCGTCGTCCATCATGACGCTCAACCCCGGCGATGTGATCTTCTCTGGCACGCCGCCCCTGCAGGTCGGGCCGGTCGTACCGGGCGATGTGATGCATGCCCGGATGGACGTGATCGGCGAGATGACGGTGCATGTCCGCGCCGGCGAGCCGGGTGCGCAGCCGGAGATTTCCGGGCTTGTGCCAGAGGTGGCCGCCTAACGCTTTCCCCCCTCCCGCATGCGGGAGGGGGGGAGGGGCTGTCGCTCTGGCGCAGGCCCATCCTGGCCCGTCTCTTTCAGGGCGTCGTTAAGAAATGGCTCTCCAAACCGTCATTCCCGCCGTCGCGGGAATGGCGAAGTGATTTGGGCAATCCTGCCAGCGTCGGGTCGGCTGCATGCCGGACTTGATCCCCCATCCCATCGCCGCTAGAGCGCGCGCGACTTTCCCCACCATTATCGGAGTTTCTCGCCATGGCTGCGACCCGCACCTTTTCGATCATCAAGCCTGATGCCACGCGCCGCAACCTGACCGGCGCCGTCACTGCCAAGCTGGAGGGCGCTGGCCTTCGCGTCATCGCCTCCAAGCGCCTGCAGCTCACCAAGGAGCAGGCCGAGGGCTTCTACGCCGTGCACAGCGAGCGTCCCTTCTTCAACGACCTCGTGACCTTCATGATTTCCGGCCCGGTCGTCGTGCAGGTTCTGGAAGGCGAGAACGCCGTGCAGGCGAACCGCGACATCATGGGCGCCACCAACCCCGAGAACGCCGCCGAGGGTACGATCCGCAAGGAATTCGCCGAGTCCATCGAGGCGAACAGCGTCCATGGTTCGGACAGCGAAGAGAATGCGGCCATCGAAATCGCCTATTTCTTCAAGCCCGAAGAAATCGTCGGCTGAACGAATACCCCTGCGCGCCCGATAAGGCGCGCAGGGATTCACTGGAAGCTACAAAGCCGTTCACGCTGAGCGGAACAGAAGCTCTCAATACCGCGTCCGCCCGCGAAACCGCCATTTGAGCAGCGGCCGGGTAAGCAGCAGTCCGGCGATAAACCCGCCGACATGCGCCGCGACGGCGATCTGGACACCGCCGCTTCCCATCATCGCTACCCCGATCAGCGCCTGCAACGCGATCCACGCGGCCGCCAGCCACGCCACCCGCACGACGCTTGCCGGGATGGGACCGAAGGAACGCACCTGCTGGCGGCTGTAGAGCAGCGCATAGGTGCCCATCAGCGCAGAGATCGCGCCGCTGCACCCGATCATCGGCGCGGTGCCCGACGGGTCGATGGCCCATTGCGCCGCCGCCGCCGCATAGGCTCCCGCGACATAGAGCGCGACCGTCGGCCAGCGCCCCAGCACCGCCTCGACATGACGGCCGCAAAACAGCAGCATGATCACGTTGAACGCGACATGCATCCACCCGCCATGCACCAGCGTCGCGGTGAGCGGCGTCACGGCCAGCGGCAGCCACGGCGAGAGCAGTCCCTCAGGCGGCATGACGCCGCCCACGCGCGCGGGGATGAACCCGGCGATATAGGCGGCCTGAACGGTCATGCCGCTCATCTCCGTCACCGCGAACAGCAACAGCGTGACGATCAGGATGATGTTGGTCGTGCGACCGGCAGGTAATGTCATGGCGTCGGCCGACCAGCCCGAAGGACGGTCAGATGAACTCGATCTTGTCGATCAGGTAGAATTTGTCGCCGGACGGCACCGTGACCTCGACCTCTTCGCCGACCTGGCGGCTGATCAGTGCACGGCCCAGCGGGCTGTTATAGCTGATCATGCCCAGACGAGCGTCGGCCTCCGCCTGACCCACGAGCTGATAGCGCACCGGCTTCTCATCCTCGTCGATCAGCGTGACGGTCGCACCGAACACCACCTTGTCGCCCGACAAGGTCTTGGGATCGATGATCTGCGCGCGCGACAGCTTGTCCTCCAGGTCGGCGATGGTCGCCTCGACCTGGCCCTGACGCTCCTTGGCGGCATGATATTCCGCATTTTCGGAGAGATCGCCATGGGCGCGCGCTTCCTCGATCGCGTCGACGATCAGGGGGCGTTCCGCTTTCAGTTCGCGCAGCTGCGTGGTCAGCTTCTCATAGCCCACGGCCAGCATCGGCATTTTTTCCATGGTCGCCATTCAATCTCCTTGGGCGCCTTACCGCGACAGCACGTCGCGGTATCGGCGCGTATCCGCCCCCCCGGGCGGCCCGCCTCTGATGTTCGGCTCTGTTGGGAAGATCAGGGTTGCGGAAGCGAATAATAGGACTGGAGTGCCCGTACTTCAAGTGGACGCGCACGCAACGCCTCGATCGCGTCGGCAGCAGCGATGCTCGCCGCCGCCGTCGTGAAGATCGGCACCTTGTAGCGCAGCGCGCCCTTGCGGATGGATTCGCTGTCCTTGAGCGACTGCCACCCCTCGGTCGTGTTGAAGATCAGCGCGATGTCGCCATCGGTGATCCGGTCCACGATATGCGGCCGTCCCTGCGCGACCTTGTTCGCGGTCTCCACCGCCAGACCTTCGTCGAGCAGGAAGCGGGCCGTGCCCGTCGTCGCGACGATGGTGAAGCCGAGCGCCGCCATCTTGCGCACGGCCGGCAGGATGATCGCCTTGTCGCTGTCCTTCACCGACACGAACACATGGCCCGAAGTCGGCAGCACGATCCCCGCGCCAAGCTGCGACTTGGCGAAGGCGGTCGGGAAATCGCCCGCGAGCCCCATGACTTCGCCCGTCGATTTCATTTCCGGCGACAGCACCGGATCGACGCCGGGAAAGCGGCTGAACGGGAAGACGGCTTCCTTGACCGCGACGTGGCTGATCGCATTGCGGTCGATCTTGGGCAGGTTCTTCAGCTTCTCGCCCGCCATCACCCGTGCCGCGATCTTGGCGATCGGCGTGCCGATGGCCTTGGCGACGAAGGGCACCGTGCGGCTGGCGCGCGGGTTGACCTCGATCAGATAGACCTTGTCGTCCTTCACCGCGAACTGGATGTTCATCAGGCCGCGCACGGACAATGCATGGGCCAGCGCCTCCGTCTGCCG
>JBEVNC010000173.1:0-22580 GCA_040508315.1 Sphingobium sp. | reverse complement strand
TTCTCCAATTATTTTTCGGGCCGGAAATCATTTAACCAGCGGAACGGCCGAAAGTTTCCTCAAGCCTCGGTTTGGCGCGGCTTCGGCGGGCGTGGGTGCAGTGGTCGGCGGTAGCTGACATCGCTCCGGTCGCGGGTCGCAGGATCGGTCTCGCCCGGGCCGTAAACCGGCGGAAGCGCCGCGGTCACGGCGGAATCAGGCAGGTCGAACGTTCCCTCGACCACCGTCACCCGGCCCGCGATCCGCCACTCGCCATCGCGCCGCTGGAAATGATCGACATAGCGGCCGGTGGACATGAAATGCGGCGGGTCGGACGCGATGCCGGTGAAGATATAATAGGTTTCGCACCAGGCATCGTCGCCGTCGAGGTCGCACCAGTGGTTGGTGATGCTGTGCTGCGTGGACAGGTAGAGGCGCGACACGTTCGCGGCATAGGCGATGAAATCGTCGGGAAAACCCACGAAGCGGCCATGATCCTCTATCGCATCGTCGAAATAGCAGGACCGCGCCAACTGCGCGTCCATCCGGTCGAGCCCGCGCGCATAGCGCAGCATAACCTGCCGGATATCTTCCCGGTCGATCATCTCCTGCAGCCGGGCCTCCATCGTCGCGTCCATGGGCTTCCTCTCCTGTCTCCTGCGGGAGGATAGGCAGGCGAGCCGCGGCCGTCCATCGCTGGACCTGCGGCGGAGGCTGTGCTTAGCATGGGCCGTGCGCTCACCTCCCTACCGATCCGCCATCGATGCCGCCGCCGACCGCCTGCGCCAAAAGGTGTGGGCGCAGGAAGAAGGCGAATTCCTGGGCAGCGAGGATGCCCTCCAGGCTTATCTCGGGGTGTCCCGAGCGACGGTCCGCCAGGCCGCGCGCATGCTGGAGAGCGAAGGACTTCTGCGCGTCAGGCGTGGCATCAATGGCGGTTATTTCGCCGCGCGACCCGATCTCGCCAACATAGAGAAAAGCGTCGGCACCTATCTGGAGATGCTTAACGTCGCGGGTGAGGATATCCTCATGATGGCGTCGGTCCTGTGGATCGAGGTGATCCGCAAGGCGGCCGGGACGGAAGCGGAAGCACGGCTGGCGTTCGTCGCGCGTAACCGGCAGCGCCTGGACGCCCTTGCGCCAGATACCGGCTATGAAGGCGTCCTCGGTCTGGAACAGACGTTTCGCACGGACATTTTCGACCTTATCGGCAGCCGCTACATCGAACTCATCTTCCATATCAACGTGAGCTTCGCCCATCGTCGCTTTCCTGCCTCGGACATGGCGGACGACGACGATGCCAACCGGGCATTCTTCCGGGCATGGCGGGCAGCACGGCAGATGGAACTGAGCGCGCTGGCGGACGGCGATGCGGAACTCGGTGCGCTGACGGCGCGCCATATGCGCAATATCTGGCAGGAGCATATGCGGATGCGGATCATATGACACGGATCGTGACGGTCGATATCGGCGGCACCAATGCCCGCTTCGCGCTGGCCGAGGTGGAGGGTGGCCGCGTGCGATCCCTGGGTGAACCGACAACGTTCCAGACGGTCGATCATGCCAGCTTCCGCACCGCGTGGGAGGCGTTCGAGGCAAAGTCGAACGAGACCCTGCCGCGCGCCGCCGCCATCGCCATCGCCGGGCCGGTCAAAGGCGACACGATCCGCTTCACCAACAATCCCTGGACCATCCGCCCGGCGACGGTGGGCAAGGATCTGGACATCGACCAGGTCATATTGGTCAATGATTTCGAGGCGGTCGGCCATGCGGTGGCGCAGGCGGATGCGAGCGATTTCGTTTACCTGTGCGGCCCTGCCGACCCCCTGCCGGAAGAGGGCACGATCACCATCGTCGGGCCGGGCACGGGACTGGGCGTCGCGCATATCTGGCGCGGCGACGGCACGTACCGCGTGCAGGCGACCGAGGGCGGCCATATCGGCTTTGCCCCCTTCGATTCCATCGAGGACAAAATCCTTTCGCGGTTGCGGCAGAAATATCGCCGCGTGTCCGTGGAGCGGGTTGTTTCCGGCCCCGGAATAGTGGAGATTTACGATGCTTTGGCGGCGGTCGAAGGGCGTCCTGTGCAACTGCGTGACGACAAGACGATCTGGCAGAAGGGCACCAACGGCGAGGACAGCCTCGCCGCAGCCGCGGTCGAACGCTTCTGCCTGATGCTGGGCAGCGCGGCCGGCGACATTGCGCTCGCGCAAGGCGGGTCGGCGGTGGTCATCGCGGGCGGCCTTGGGCAGCGTATTAAGGACAGCCTGATCGGCTCGGGCTTTGCCGAACGTTTCCGCGCCAAGGGCCGTTTCGAGGGCCTGATGGCCGCCCTGCCCGTCAAGCTCATCACCCATCCGCAGCCCGGCCTCTTCGGCGCCGCCGCTGCCTTCGCAAAGGCCCACGCATGACCCCCATCGAGCAGATCATGCGCACCTCGCCGGTCATCCCGGTGATCGTGATAGAGGATGTCTCCCACGCCATCCCGCTGGCGCAGGCGCTGGTGACGGGCGGGCTGAAAGTGCTGGAGGTGACGCTGCGCACCCCCGCCGCGCTGGAGGCGATCCGCGCGATGAAGCAGGTTCAGGGCGCCATCGTCGGCGCGGGCACGGTGCTGGGCACGCGCGATCTCGACGCCGCGCTGGAGGCGGGCGCCGAGTTCATCGTGTCGCCGGGCCTCACCCCCTCGCTCGGCAAGGAAGCGGTGGCGAGTGGCATTCCCTTCCTGCCCGGCACGGCGAACGCCAGCGACATCATGCTCGGCCTCGACCTTGGCCTGTCGCACTTCAAATTCTTCCCGGCCGCCACCAGCGGCGGCATACCGGCATTGAAGGCATTGGCGGGACCATTCGGGGGCGTCAAATTCTGCCCGACCGGCGGCATCACGCTCGCCACAGCGCCGGAATGGCTCGCGGTCGAGCCGGTACTGTGCATCGGCGGAAGCTGGCTGGTGCCCAAGGGGCCGCCCAATCCCGCGACGATAGAGGCGGCTGCCCGCGAAGCCGCGGGGTTGGCGGCATGATCCAGGACCTGCGCGACCGGCTCCACGACCTTCACGCGCTGACCACGCAGACGCCGCTCTACAACCCGGTTTTCCAACTGGGGCTGGAACTGTCGCGCGATCTGGAATCGGGCAAGCTCACCCTCGCCGATATGGCCGACATGGTGAACGCGCTGGAGCAGGAGACACTGCGCGACCGCGCCGCGACCCTGCGCGCCAAATTGTCGCCGATCGCGCAGGACGACAATCTCGCCGCGTTCAAGGCGCTGGCCGAGTCCGGCACCAACGGCTTCTCCGCCTTCGCCCGAAAATGGGCACAGCCGATCCTGCACGCCGTCTACACCGGCCACCCCACCTTCCTGCTGACCGAGGCGCAGAGCGACGGCGTTGCCGCTGCCGTTCTGTCGGGAGCGCCGGACGCCGACGTGCCCTCGTCCAGCGGCCCACGCCCGCCCATCGCGCTGGAGGACGAGCATCGGCAAGCGCTCGCCGCACTCGCCAACGCCCACAAGGCGCGCGACCTGTTGCTGCGCGTGCTGTTCGACGTCGCCGCCGCCAAATGGCCGCAGGACTGGCGCGACCTCAAACCCATGCCCTACCGATTCGCGACGTGGATCGGCTATGACATGGACGGCCGCACCGACCTCAACTGGCAGACCAACACGCTTTTCCGCTTGCGCGAAAAAGCCGCGCGGTTGAGCGCTTATGCCGTGAACGCCAAGACGCTGGCGCTTGAGGAGATCACCGGGCGGCTGGAGGCGGCAGCGACGTACAGCCTAGAAATGGCCGCCCATTTCGAGGGCAATCTCGACGATCCGCGCGCATTGTCGGCGGCCGCCAATGCGCTGACCGCGCACCATCCCGACAAGCTGCTCTCGCTCGACCCCATCATCGAACTGCTGGAGGAACGCGCCAAGCGGGCGGAACTGGAAGATGCTAAGGGCCTGCTGACCCTCGCGGCGTCGATGCGCGCGGACGGTCTCGGCATGGGCTGGATTCATTTCCGCATGAACGCGTCTCAGCTTCACAACGCGATCCGCACGCGCATCGACCCGGACGGCACACTGGACCTCGCCAGCGGCACCGCGCTCAGCCTGCTGCGCGACGAGATCAAGAAGGTGGTGCCGCTGCGCTCCAACTTCGCCGCGCTCGCCATCGAGAATACGACGGCGCTGCGCCAATTCATCACCATGGCGCAGATACTGCGCCATATCGACGCCGACGCGCCGATCCGCCTGCTGATCGCCGAGTGCGAAGACCCGCAGACGGTGATGGCCGCGCTCTACTTCGCCAAGCTGTTCGGCATCGACGACAAGGTGGACGTGTCGCCCCTGTTCGAGACGCCGAGCGCGCTGGAACATGGTGGCCGCTTCCTCGACGCCCTCCTCGCGGAGCCGACCTATCGCGATTATGCGCGTATTCGCGGCCGGGTCGCGATCCAGACCGGCTATTCGGACGCGGGCCGCTTCGTTGGGCAGATCCCCGCCGCGCTGGCGCTGGAACGCCTGCAAGGGCGTCTGGCTCGCGCAATGGAAAAGAATGGGATGGAGCGTGTCTCCGCCCTGATCTTCAACACGCACGGCGAGTCCATGGGCCGTGGCTGCTATCCGGGCAAAATGGTCGACCGGCTCACCTGGCCGATGAGCCACTGGGCGCGCGACCAGTTCGCCCGCCGCGCCGTGCCGCTGGAGATGGAAGCGAGCTATCAGGGCGGCGACGGCTTCCTCTATTTCAAGGCGCCGGAGATCGCGCTGGCGACGCTGACCCGCATCGCCGAAGCCCATTTCTCCATCACCGCGCAGGAATCCGATCCCTTTTACGAGCGGACGGACATCAGCCTCGATTTCTATCGCTCAGTGCGCGCGGTGCAGAACACCTTCCTCGAATGGCGGTCCTATGCGCGGTCGATCACCGCCTTCGGCCTGAGCCTGTTGCCACAGACCGGATCGCGCAAATCCCGCCGCCAGTCGGACCTCGCAGCCGAACGCGAGATGGGCCTGCGCCAGATCCGCGCGATCCCGCATAATGCGATCCTCCAGCAGCTCGGCTATCCGATCAACGTCATCGCGGGCGTTGGCACGGCCTCGGGCGAGGAGCCGGACCTCATCGCCTCGCTACTCGGCGAATCGGTGCGCGGGCGGCAGGTCATCGGGCTGTTGCGGGCCGCCAACCGGCTGTCGAGCATCAAGACGGTCGCGGCTTATGGCGAACTGTTCAATTCCGCCTATTGGGCGAGCCGCCCCTATCGCGGCATGGAATCACATCTGGCCAATCCATGCCTCGCGCTGGCCGAGCGGCTGGAATCCGACGACCGGGCGGGCGAGTTCCGCCGCCTCGTCTCGCGCATGCGCGTGGATGGGCTGAAACTGCACAGCCTGCTCGCCCGCCTGCCGCATGAGGAGGAGGATGACGGGCGCGAGGCGGTTCGCCGGTCGCTGGGCGTGCTGCACGCGCTTCGCCTGGCGCTGATCCAGCACATGTTCCTGCATGTGGTGCAGGTGCCCCAGTTCGCACGCTCGAACGACATCAGCCGCGACGACGTCATCAACATGGTGTTCGCGCTGCGGACCGAGGAAGCGGTGGCCCAGCTACGCCGGGCCTATCCTGTCACTGCGCCGGAACATGCCGATTTCTCGGTGGACGAACCCAGCGATTATCCCGACCGCCACGGCCAGCCCTATTCCGACATCCGCATGCGCCTGATCGATCCCATCGAGCAGGCGGACATGCTGGTGCGGCAGATTACGACAGCCGTGGCGAATGTATTCGGGGCTTTGGGGTAACCTGACTATTCCCCTCCCGCAGGCGGGAGGGGTTGGGGGTGGGCAAAGCGAACGCAAGGTCGCTGTTGATCGAACGGTTAGCGCAATCCCACCCCCCAGCCCCTCCCGCCTGCGGGAGGGAAAGCAGTTGATCGTCAGAACATCTGCTTCCGCAGCGTCAGCATCACCGTCCGCCCGAGCGCATCCACCAGTCCCGGCCGATAGGCCAGCGGCGTAGCACCCGTCCCATCCGTCACATTCTGCCGGGTGTTGAAGATATTGTTCACGCCCAATTGCACCCGCGCACCGCGCAGCCATGGCATTTTGGTGACCAGGCTCGGCCGCTGGCCCAGATTGGCGAAGATGCGCAGGTTGAACGTCGCGAGGTCGTCGAAGCGCAGGTTGGACGTCGGCGTGCCCGCCGTTCCCGTCACCCGCGTCGCGCTTTCCCACTTGCCGGTCAGCCGGACACCGAGGCCGCTCTGCGAAAAGCCGCTCTGCAACTCGATCTCATGCCGGGGCTGGCCCGCCCGCTCACCCAGCGTGCCGCCGCTCAGCAGGTCGATCTCCGGCAGGCCATCGCGCAGCGTCACCGTGTCGGTCAGGTTGACCGTATGATAGATGGCAAAGTTGAGCCGGCCGCCGCCCATGCCGCCTCCGCGCGGTCCACCGCCGCCGCCCGGACCGCCGAAACCACCACCACCGCCGAACCCGCCGCCACCCGCGCCGCCGCCGAAGGACGGACGCGAGCCATCGCCCCCACCCGGCATCGTGCGTGCACCGCTATTCTGGCCGTCCTGATTGCGTTGGGGCCGCGGCCCATCGCCGCCGCCTTCGCCGCCCGGACCACCCGGTCCGCCCTGCGGGAAACCGTTGGGAAAGCGCCGCTGCGCCGCCGCACGCATCGCATCGATCTGCGACTGCGGCGTCTTGAGAGTCTTGGTGAAGTTCAGGCCCCAGCGGATCGAACTCGTCTCGCGCTTCGCCAGATTGACCGAGCGCGAGTCGATCTGGATGAGGTTCTGCTCCTCATCGCGCAGGAAGCGACCCGGAAAGGCCAGTTCCGCCGCGTCGGTCGTACCCGGCAGCGCGCCGACGCCGTTGCTGGTCTCACGCCGGTTATAATCCACGGTCAGCGTGATGTCGGGCTTGGTGAAGGGCTTGAGCGTCAGGCCCAGCCGCCAATCGTTCTGCTCCGCCGCCGCCAGGTTCGGATTGCCGCCGCTGATCTGCGTGATGTTGACCGTCTGGCCCTTTTGATAGTCGAACACCTGCACATTGTTGGTCACGATGACCGGGTTGCCCAGTTGCTGGATCGACGGCGCGCTCTCGGCATTGCGGTAGGACGCGATGAGCGTCACCCCGCTCCGTGGCCGCCAGTTGAGGCTGACGCCGTTGCTCTGGATGGTGCCGAAGTCCGACAGCGACTGCACTTCGGTATTCGCATTGGCCGACAGCTTGCCGATGAACGGCGACGGGCTGTTGACCAGCGGCAGGTCGAGGCTGAGCCCCCCCAGACCGAACGATCTGTCGAGGCTGGTCTCACGGAATACCGTCGAGCGAACCGATTCGGACTCGAACCCGCTCGCCGTACCCGCCACACGCGCGGTCAGCGAAATCTCGCCGGCGGGCAGGCGATAGAGATTGCCGTTCACGGTCAGGTCCGCATTGGCGACGTCGGAGCGGCTGCGCGCGATATCCGATGGCGGGCTGTTGCCGCCGGTCGGGTCGAAGCGCCCGTCGCTGATCGTACGCGACTCGTCATGCGTGTAGGTGGTGGTGAGCGTACCGCGCCAGAAGCGCCCCTCCCCGTTGAAGGTCGCGCCCAGCCGCGCATTCTGCCCGCTATTGCTGCGCGCCAATGCGCTGTTGCCCAGCACGGGCGACGGACCCGTCAGCGATTCGCTCTGGTCGGTCGCCAGTTCCGCGTTGAAGGATGCGTTGAGCCAGTCGGCAAAGGGCCGTGCATAGGTGCCAGTCACCGTGAACTGACGTCCCGACGGGACCAGCGTCCGCTGCGTATCCGCACCGTTCGGGCTGAACACACCCCGATCGCTTTCCATCAGCGTCGCCGTGTCCTGAAGCTCGGCGTTCAGGTTGATGCGGGCGTTGCGGCGGATGGCGAGGAAGCCAAGCTCCGCCGTCGCGCGATCGCCGCCGCCGCCATCGGTGGAGACACGCTCCTGCCCCTCCAGCGTGAAAGCACGGAAGCGGCGGCGTAGGACCACGTTCATCACCTTCTGGTCGGGCGCATAGCCATATTTGACCGCGACCTCCTCCGGCAGGATGTCGACGCGCTGGATCGCCTCGGACGGGATGGTCGCGATCTCGCGGAAGCTGGAGACGCGGCGCCCCTCCAGCAGCACGATGGGCTGACCGCCGCGTCCGCTGGTCAGTTGCGGCGCCAGTTCGGCGACCAGCTCGGCAATGTCGCTGACGCCCAGCGCGCGCACGTCGCCTGCATTCAGGATGAGTTCCGGCTGGATATCGCCGACGACGGCGCCGCGCGGGCGCTGGCCGTTCACGACGATCTCCTCATCCTCCATCGTATTGCCGCCGCCATTGGGCACGGTCGGCTGATCGTCGCGAATGCCGTCCTGCCGCGTCTGGCGCTGCTGTTGATCCTCGTCCGGCTGCACCTGCGCCAGCACCGTTCCCGGCACGATCGATACGGACGCCAGCAGCATGCCGATCAGCGAAACCTGTCTCACGAAAATTGCCCCTTTTTTCGAATAATTCGCGGGCTTTCGGTGCGACCGGCTGAACCGTCGCTGACCGCCCGCCCCTCGATCTCCCGCCCGCTCTACCCCGAGAATGTATCGACGCCTTGTCCGCCCGTTGCGAATTTGTCGCAAAATGTATTGTGGCGGGCGTCAATAGCGGCGGAAAACCTTGCGCACCAGCTGCCCCCGCCATGGGACGCCATGATAGTTGAAGAAGAACCAGCCGCAGGTGCGCGTGAAATAGAGTACGACGAACGCCATCGGATCGCGCGCCGCGCGCATATGGCGATAGAGCGCCATGTCGGCGGTCAGCCTGTCCCGCTCCCGGCCCCCGCCATAAATGCCATAGGCATTGTCATGGCGACGGCACCCGGCATTACGGCCATATTTGCGGCCGTCCATGAAAAGGCAATATTGGCGTTCCTTTTGGGACATGCGCCCGCTAAGCATCGCCCGATGGCGACGTTCAAGCGCAAAGTGCATTATCTGGGCGGTTTCGACCCACGCGGCGCGCGATTTTATCATGGCCTGTGCGAGGAACAGATCGGGAAGCTGACCGGGGCGGACGCCGCGACGGTCGGCAAGCGCCGCCGCGTGGGCGGCGACATGCAGTGGGAGATTTGGGGGGACGTACAAGGCGATGATGCCGCATTCCTCACCAACTATGAATTTCTGGTCTGGGACGATCTCGTCAGGCGCCACTGGGTCAAGGGCGGCTGGGGGCTGATCGGGCACATGGTCACCGCCTATCGCCATTTCATCGCGCAGATCGACTGGAAGGCGGCGCGGCCAGTGCCTGCAGGCAGCAAGCTCACGCTCTTCTATCCCGGCGCATCGGTGCTGCTGCTGCCGCTGCTCATCGCCCTGCCGATCTGGATCATATTGGCGCAACTGGTGGGCGCGATCTTTGCGGGGATTCCGGCGCTCGCCATCGGGGTGTGGGCCACGCCGGCGGTGCTCAAGCGGTTGCATAGCCTGTGGCTGCTGCGCTTCATCATCTTCAACGACATGCTGGCGCGCGGCGCGACCGACCCGGCGCTGGGCGGGCGGCTGGACCATTTCGTCGACCGCATCGACGCCTCGCTGGCGGAGGACTGGGACGAGATATTGTTCGTCGTCCATTCCAATGGATCGATCCTGGCGGTGCCGATCATGGCCGCACTGCTCGACCGGCATGGCGGCAAACTGCCCGACCACTTCAATTTTGTCACGCTGGGTTCCACCATCCAGCTTGTCTCGCTACGCCGCGACGCATCGCGGTTCCATGCCCTTTGCGATACGCTGGCGCAGGGATGGTTTCGCTGGCTCGACATCGGATCGCCCACCGACGGCGCCTGCATTCCGCTGGTCGATCCCTTCCCGAAGCGTCCCGTCAGCCGTCCGGTCGGCCTGCTCCAATTCAGCCCCCGCTGGTTCCGATACTGCGACCCGGCCACCTACAAGGCACGGCGGCGCAATAAATATGAGACCCATTTCGACTATCTGCGACGCCTCGACAGTCCCTCGCCGCTCGACTTTGTGAGCATTGTCTGCGGCGCGCAGCCGCTGGGCAAATCCATCGCAGCGTTCGAGGCCCAGAATGGCGAGACCCGGCATGTCTGAATGCCCCTTCACCCCGCCATATCCGGTCCCGCACCGGAGCAAGGCGTCGCTCCTAAAGCGCTTCTTCACCGGCTGGGACAGCTGGATCCACACGCTGTTCGAGCGCAGCTACACGATGAAGATGGGCGAAATCCATCTGCCCAAGCTCGACTTCTACATCGCCAACGACCTCGACATCGTCGAGCGGGTGATGACGGACGCCGACCGCGAATTTCCCAAGCACCAGTTCCTCAGCGACCTTGTCGAACCGCTGATCGGACAGAGCGTGTTCAACACCAATGGCAAGGTCTGGGACGACCAGCGGCGGATGATAAATCCCGCCTTCGCCCATACCAATCTCAAGCGCGTCTACGAGCTGATGAACGACGCTGTGGCCGACATGCTGGCCCATCTCCAGGCGCAGGACCACGCCCGGCCCGTCGATATCGATCCGGTGATGACCCATGTCACGGCGGACGTGATCTTCCGCACCATGTTCTCGGTCAAGTTGGACCGGGACGAGGCACTGCGCATCCACCACGCCTTCACCCGCTTTCAGAAAAATGCGCAGCCGGGCGCGATATTGCGCGTCTACGGCCTGCCATCCCTCTTCTTCCCGAAGCGGGCCTTGAAGGCGTCGGCGGAAATCCATGCGGTGTTCGAGCCGCTGGTGCGTGCGCGCTATGACGCATGGCATGGCGGCGACCGGTCCGCGCAACCCGACATCCTCCAGTCGCTGCTGGAAGCCAGGCATCCGGAGACGGGCGAGCCGTTCGGTTTCCAGGAACTGGTCGACCAGATCGCGCTGATCTTCCTCGCCGGGCATGAGACATCGGCAAGCGCGCTGAGCTGGGCGCTGTACCTGCTCGCCGAAAGCCCCGACCTTCAGGAGACGCTGAACGCTGAAATCGTGGCGCAAGCGGGCGACGCTCCCATCGATTTCGACGATCTCAAACGGCTCGACGGCCTTCGCAACATGTTCCGCGAGACATTGCGCCTTTACCCGCCCATCGGCTTCTTCGCGCGCAGCGTCACCAAGCCGACGGTAATGCGCGAGAAGAAGATGAAGCCCGGCGCGATGATCGTCATCTCGCCCTGGCTGATCCAGCGCAACCGCGACAATTTTGGCTGCCCGCACAGTTTCGACCCCGACCGCTTCACCCGTCCGGAGGAGGCGGAGGCGGTCAAATCGGCCTATATGCCGTTCGGTAAGGGGCCGCGCATCTGCGTCGGCGCCGGCTTTGCGCAGCAGGAGGCGATGCTGGTGCTAGCGGCCGTCATCCGCAACTTCCGGCTCGCCTATCCGGCAGGCCCGAAGCCCGAGCCGGTCAGCCGCCTGACCTTGCGGCCCAAGAAGGGGATCAAAATCCGACTCTCGCCTCGCGGCTGATCGTCACCGCCTTGTCGAGCAGCCGGGGAATGATCGGCAGCAGTTCGCGCGCCAGGAACCCGACCGGACCGAACGTCTCCGCCAGCGTCTCGCCCGCCCGACCGTGCAGCCACGCGCCCCAGCCCGCCGCGACGAAGGGCGACGCACCGCGCGCGGCAAGGCCGCCGATGATCCCCGCCAGCACATCGCCCGAACCGCCGGTGGCCAGGCCGACGCAGCCGCCGGTGTGGAGCAGCACCTCGCCATCCGCGCCCACCAGCACGCTCTCGCGCCCTTTCAGCAGGATCACCGCGCCGAAGCGCGCGGCCATATCGGCCGCGACGCGCGCCGGGTCGGCGGCGATTTCCGCCACGTCCAGGCCGGACAGTTGCGCCATCTCGCCATGATGGGGCGTCAGTATCACCCGCCCTTCATGCTGCCGAATGACCGGCGCCAGTTCACGCGCCGACGTGATGGCGGCCGCATCCAGCACGATAGTCCGGCATCCGTCGGCACGCGCCAGCAGATCGGCGACAAGCTGGTCGGTGCGGTCGCCCGCGCTCATGCCGGGGCCAAGGATCAGGCAGTCGCACCGCTCGACCCGTTTCGCCAGCACCGCGGCCGCCTCCGCCGCGATCTCGCCATCCTCGTCTGCGGGCAGCGCGATCATCGCCGCCTCGGGCACCAGTACGCCCAGCGCCATCGCGGCCGATCTCACCGTGGCCATCTGGAGCTTGCCCGCGCCTGCGCGCAATGCCGCTTCGCCGGTCAACCGAAGCGCACCCGGCACGAACTCCGCGCCGCCCGCCACCAGCACGCGCCCCCGCGAATTCTTGTCCTCCACGCTGTCGAGCGACGGCAGCGGATGTGCGGCGAGCCAGTCATGGTCGATGAGGGGCAGCGTCATCCGCGCGCACCGGCGATGGCGTCGGGGGCCTTGGTCACTGGCGTATCCTCGCGATCCATGGGGGCCGTGACATTGTAACGGCTGAGGATCAGCTTGTCGGCGCCTGCATCGAACCGATAATCGGTGATCGCGCAATTGGCGACGTCCCCAGCCTTGTCGATGGCCAGTATCTCCCGCTCCGTCATATTCTCGATGATGTAGCGCATGCACAGCACCACGACCTGATGCGAGAAGATCGCCACGCGCCGCCCCGCATAGTGGAGCGAGATGGTATCCATGACCGACCGCAGCCGCAGGATCACATCGCACCAGCTCTCCCCACCCGGTGGCCGGTGATAGAATTTGCCGAGCAACTGCCGGAACTCCGCCTGCTCGGGAAACATGTTGCGGATGCCCGTACCGGTCAGGCCGTCGAGTATGCCGAACTCCTTCTCACGCAGCCGCTCATCGAAGCAGATCGGAACATCGTCACGCGCGCCGCCATTCTCGCGAAAGATCGACGCCGTCTGGCAGGCGCGAAGATAGGGTGAGGACAGCAGCACTTCGGGCCGGTGCTCCGCCGGCTGGCTGGCGAACCAATGACCGAGCGATGCCGCCTGATCCCGCCCTAGATCGCTGAGCGGCACGTCCGCATCGCGCTCCGACAGGAGGATGCGGTCGGCCTCGCTCTCCTGAGCGAAGTCGCGCGCGACATTGCCCGCGCTCTGGCCGTGGCGGACGATGATGAGCTGGGCAGGCCAGCGGGCGCGCGCATTCATTGGCCGTGCCCCGAACCGATCGCGCCACCGCCGGGCGGCGCGACGGTGTATGCCGCGTATATCATGGCGAAACCGGCTTTGATCGGCATGGAAAATCCTCAAGTCCTATGGCCTGGAATGGGACTTTCAACGGCGCAAGGCGGCGTTCGATCCATGGGGGAGGATGAGGGGTGGCGTCACGGATTGGCGAACGGGTGCGCGTCGGTGGACTTTGATCACAGCCTTCGCAGGGACGACTGTCCACCGCGATCCGTAGCGTGCGACCGAAACCTAGCGCTCGCCGCCAATAGCCTCGGCCAGATCGACCCTGATGCTCAGCAACCGGTCGATCACATCGTCCCCCACTGCGACGTTGGCGACGATATCCTCTACCACCGGCACGACGACGGGATCGCCGCCGCCACCACCCCCGCCTTCCTTCAACGCCTTGGCCGCACCCTTCAGGGTGAAGCCCTCGACGTTCAGCAGGCGGTGGATACGGCGCGCGATATCGACGTCCTGCGGGCGGTAATAGCGGCGGTTGCCGCTCCGCTGCAGCGGACGCAGTTGTGGGAAGCGAGACTCCCAGTATCGCAATATATGTTGGGCGACGCCCAGTTCACGAGCCAGTTCCCCGATCGTGAGAAAGGCTCCGTCGGCTTTTTCCATCCGCCGACTGTAACCATGCTGAACCAAGGGTCAATGCATGGCAGACTTCAGGCCCGCCCGATCCTGTCCCGCACCGCCTGACAGGGGCGAAAAGTCAGCACCCGGCGCGGCGCGATGGGCACCTCTATGCCGGTCTTGGGATTGCGGCCGATCCGCTCACGCTTGTCGCGGAGACTGAAGGTGCCGAAACCGGAAATCTTGACATTCTCGCCCTCTTCGAGAGCGGCGCTGATATGATCTAGGAGGGACTCCACCACGCCGGCGGATTCCGATTTCGATAGTCCGACCTGGCGATTGAGTATCTCCGCCAGATCAGCGCGCGTCAACGTTGAGTCCCCCGACATAAGCCCCCAAAACAATACAAGCGTTCTCGACCCCGCACTTCCTTGCGAGAATTTCCGAGAATTTGCAATCATTGTTAAGTGATCGGGTATGCAGCGCCATCATATGACATGGCTACGCGATTAATATGCGATCAGTATCGCAGGACGGATGCGCCCCAGGTAAAGCCGCCGCCCATGGCCTCCAGCACGACCAAGTCGCCGCGCGCAATGCGCCCGTCGCGAATCGCCGTATCGAGGGCAAGCGGAACCGACGCTGCCGAGGTATTGGCGTGGCGGTCCACCGTCTTGACGACGCGGTCCGCGGCCAGGCCCAGCTTGCGCGCAGTCGCGTCGAGGATTCGCGCATTGGCCTGATGCGGCACGACCCAATCGACATCGGCCGTCGCGATTCCCACCGCGTCGAGCGCTTCGCGCAGCACGGCAGACAGGTTCACGACCGCATGGCGGAACACTTCCTGCCCCTTCATGCGCAGCTTGCCCACGGTGCCGGTGGTCGACGGTCCGCCGTCGACATAGAGCAGGCCGTTATGGCGTCCGTCCGCATGGAGCCGGTTGATGAGGATGCCGGGCCCGGTCTCCTCGACCTCCTGCCGCTCCAGCACGATCGCGCCTGCACCGTCGCCGAACAGGACGCAGGTCGTGCGGTCCTCCCAATCGAGGATGCGGCTGAACGTCTCCGACCCGATCACCAGCGCGCGGCGGGCCGCGCCCCCGCGCAGCATGTTGTCGGCCACGGTGATGGCGTAGAGAAAGCCCGAGCAGACCGCACCTACGTCGAACGCCACGCAATCGTTGATGCCGAGCGCCGCCTGCACCGTCGTCGCGGTGGCGGGAAAGGTTTGATCCGGCGTCGCGGTGGCCAGCACGATGAGGTCGATATCGTCGGGCAGCAGACCCGCCGCCGCCAGCGCGGCCTTCGCGGCCGCCGTGGCCAGGGTCGAGGTCGTCTCGCCCTCCCCCGCAATATAACGGCTACGGATGCCGGTACGCTCGACGATCCATTCGTCGTTGGTATCGACGGTCTCCGCCAATTCCGCATTGGTGACGCAGCGCACGGGCAAAGCAGAGCCGGTGCCGAGCAATACCGAACGGATGGTCATTGGTTGGCCGCGCTCCTGACGGGTGATTCGGCGATGCTGGCGAGGTTCTGCGCGATCTGGCGAGTCACATCCTCCTCCAGCAGGCGGGCCGCGACATGAATGGCGTTGGCGACACCCTTGTCGTCCGCGCTGCCATGGCTCTTCACGACGATGCCGTTCAGGCCCAGAAACACAGCGCCATTGTGATTATTGGGGTCGATGTGGACCTTCAATATGTGCAGCGCAGGCTTGGACAGCAGGAAGCCTGCCTTGGACCGGATCGAACTGGTGAAGGCGCGGCGGAGTACCTCCGCGATCATGCGGGCGGTGCCTTCGACCGTCTTGAGCGCGATATTGCCGGTGAAGCCATCGGAGACGATCACGTCCGTTTCGCCCGACAGCACCTTGTCGCCCTCGATAAAGCCCTCGAACTGGAACGGGAGATTGGGCGCGGCGCGCAGCAGCGCCGCGGCCTCGCGAATCTCGTCGCGGCCCTTCAGCTCCTCGGTGCCGATATTGAGCAGGCTTACACGAGGACGGGGGAGATCCATCAGGATATGGGAATATGCAGCGCCCATGATGGCGAACTGCACCAGATTGCGGGCATCGCACTCGGTATTGGCGCCCAGGTCGAGCATGACGATGTCGTTGTCGCCCAGCGTGGGCAGCAGCGCGGCGAGCGCCGGGCGGTCGATGCCCTTCATCGTGCGCAGCGCCAGCTTGGCCATGGCCATCAGCGCGCCGGTATTGCCGGCGGATACGGCAGCGCCCGCGCGTCCCGCCTTCACGGCGTCCACGGCAAGCGCCATCGAACTGCCGCGGCCAGTGCGCAGCGCCTGGCTTGGCTTTTCCGACCCGGCCACGACGATCGTGGTGTGCTGGATTTCGGATGCGGCGGCGAGGCCCGGTCGGTCGGTCAGGGCCGCGCGAATGGCGTCCTCATCCCCGATCAACAGGAACCGCAGATCAGGGTGTTGTTCGACAGCGAGAGCAGCGCCCGCGATCATCACGCGAACACCCTCGTCGCCGCCCATCGCGTCGATTGCGATCCGCGGCTGTACTGTCACCCCTGTTCAACCCCGCAAGATGGGCCGTCAGGCACCGACGGCGACGATTTCCCGGCCGTTATAGTGGCCGCAAGCGCCGCACAGATTGTGCGGCTGCTTCAGCTCACCACAGTTGGAGCATTCCTGAAACGCCTCGACACGCAGCGAATCGTGGCTGCGGCGCATGCCGCGCTTGGACGGCGAAGTCTTTCTTTTGGGGACAGCCATGGCGGCACCTGTTCCGTTCGTTAATCGTCAAAAACTTGCGCGACCCGGACACCCCACCGGCTGGCTGGCGACCCCGGAGGATCGCAGCCGGGTGTGGCCCGGACATTCACGAGAAAGTGCGCCTATAGCGTTTTTTGCTCGGGGCGCAACCGATTCATTGGTTCGTTCGCGCCCGTCATCCGCGCGCCACAGCCGAATCGCTGACATAGGGATTGGTCTGGCGTTCATAGGCAAAGCTGCTCATTTCGCCATGTCCGGGCACGAACATCGTCTCCCCGCCCAGCGGCCACAGCTTGCCGGTGATGGCCGCGATCAGGTCCGCATGATTGCCCTGGGGGAAATCCGTGCGGCCGATGGAGCCTTTGAATAGCACGTCGCCGACGATGGCGAATCGCGAGGGCGCGTGGTGGAACACGACATGGCCGGGGGTGTGGCCGGGGCAGTGGATGACATCGAGGGTCAGATTGCCCACCGTCACCGTGTCGCCATCGACCAGCCAGCGGTCCGGCTCGAACGTCTTGCCATCGATGCCCCAGCGGCGGCCGTCCTCATCCAGTTGCGCGATCCAGAAGCGGTCGGCCTCATGCGGCCCCTCGATAGGCACGCCAAGCTCCTGGGCGAGGATGCCGGTCTGTCCGCAATGGTCGATATGGCCGTGGGTGACGAGCAGCTTTTCGATGGTCACGCCCATCTTCGCCGCCGCCGCCTTCAGCCGGTCGATGTCGCCGCCCGCATCGACAAAGGCACCCTTCATGGTTTCGGTGCACCAGATCAGCGAGCAGTTCTGCTGCAACTGGGTGACGGGAATGGTGCCGACCCGCATCGGCGGAATGGATTGTTGGTCGCTCATGCCCTTCATGTGGCGCGAGCGGGCGGAGGACGCAATATGCGTGCCGTCAGAACCCGTGCATCCGGCGACACCATTGCCAGGCGATCACCGCGCCTTTGGTCGGTTGCAGCATCGCCAGCGACATTGCGAGCGCCACCGATGGCCACAGCACCATCTGCGCGACCAGCGGGAGGTCGAGCCGCAGGTTCACCGAAATCACCAGCGGCACCAGCAGGTGGCCGACGACGAATATCACGATATAGGCGGGGAAATCGTCCGCCTGCTGGTGCGACCAGTCCTGCCCGCAGGCTGCACAATGGTCGACGGGCTTCAGATATTTGCGGAACAGCGGCGCGGACCCGCATGCCGGGCAGCGGCCCGCCAGCCCATGCTGAATTGCTGGCCACAGGAGACGTTCGTCGGAGCGTGGGATCATCGTTCCGCCTTATCGATCAAGGGCGGCAAAGGCGAGTCACCCGTCCAACAACTCATCGACGAATGCGGGCACCAGCAGGCTCGCCGGACCGAGCCGCGTCTCGTCGAACAACACGCTTCCTGCCGATGGCTCCAGGTTCAGTTCCACGGTATGCGCGCCCAGATAGCGCGCGGTCTGCACGAAGCCCGCTGCCGGATAGACCGCGCCGGACGTACCGATGGAGATGAACAGGTCGGCATTCGCCAACGCCGCCTCGATCCGCTCCATCTCATAAGGGATCTCGCCGAAGGACACGATGTCCGGTCGCAATGCAGGCGACGCGCAGGCCGCACACACGCTCCCCGGCGGCATCGCCCCTTCCCAGCCCTGCCGCCCGCCGCAACGGGCGCACAGCGCGGATTGCAACTCGCCATGCACATGCAGCATCCGCCGCGCCCCGGCCCGCTCGTGCAGATCGTCGACATTCTGCGTGACGATCAGCAGTTCGCCCGGCCATTCCGCATCCAGCCTTGCCAGCGCCTCATGCGCTGCGTTGGGCACGACCTGCGCCAGCTTGGCGCGCCGCTCGTCATAGAAGCGGTGAACGAAGTCGACGTCGCGGGCAAGCGCCTGCGGCGTGCAGACATCCTCGACCCTATGCCCCTCCCACAGTCCATCGGGTCCGCGAAAGGTCGCAAGGCCGCTCTCGGCGGAGATGCCCGCACCGGTCAGGATGACAATGTTGCTAAACTCTGGCATCCGCGCACCCAATCAAAGAGCGGCGGCAAAGGCAAGACATGACGGGTATCGGGATTTTCGGCGCAGGCGGGCGCATGGGACGGGCCATTGCCGAGGAGATCGCGGCGCGCGGCCTCACCCTGACCGGCGGGACCGACCGGACCGAGGGTGGCAGCCTGGCCGATGGCCGCGCCATCGGCACCGACGCGGGCGCGCTGGCGGGTTCCAGCGACATACTGATCGACTTTTCTTCCCCCGGCGCGATCGTCGCCAATCTGGCCGCCTGCATCGCGGCTGGCAGGCCGGTGCTGATCGGCACCACGGGGCTGGAGGCGGAGCATCATGACGCCATCGACAAGGCAGCCGCGAGCATCCCGGTCCTGCAAACCGGCAACACCTCGCTCGGCGTCAACCTGATCGCCGCGCTGGTGCGCGATGCGGCCAGCCGGCTCGGCCCCGAATGGGATATCGAGATCGTGGAGATGCACCACAGGCACAAGGTCGACGCGCCGTCCGGCACCGCCCTGCTGCTGGGACAAGCTGCCGCCGAAGGGCGCGGCATCGCGCTCGCCGATCACAGGGTCAGCGGCCGCGACGGCATCACCGGCGCGCGGGAAGCGGGAACCATCGGCTTCGCGGCGCTGCGCGGCGGATCGGTGCCGGGCGACCATCAGGTCATCTTCGCGGCCGAGCAGGAACGCATCGAGATTGGCCACCGGGCCGAGAGCCGCGCCATCTTCGCGCGCGGCGCGGTCACCGGCGCGCTCTGGCTCAGGGACCGGACGCCCGGCCGCTACACCATGGCCGACGTGCTGGGACTGTAGCCTACCCATGCCCCGCCCGATGACGCGCGCCAGCGTGTTCGAGTTCTTCAGCCGTCTTGCCGAGGCCAACCCCGCCCCGCGCACCGAACTCGACTATGGCAACGACTATCAGTTGCTGGTCGCCGTCGTCCTCTCGGCGCAGGCGACCGACAAGGGCGTGAACAAGGCGACGCGGTTACTGTTCGAGGAGGTCCACGCTCCCGCACAGATGGTCGCGCTGGGCGAGGATGCGCTGAAACAGCACATCAAGACCATCGGCCTGTTCAACGCCAAGGCGAAGAACGTCATCGCCTTGTCCGAGATACTGGTGCGCGATCATGGCGGCGAAGTGCCGCGTGACCGCGACATGCTCACCACCCTGCCCGGCGTCGGCCGCAAGACCGCCAATGTCGTGATGAATACGGCGTTCGGGGAAGAGACATTTGCGGTCGACACCCATATCTTTCGCGTCGGCAACCGCACCGGCCTCGCCCCCGGCAAGAGCGTGGACGCGGTCGAGGCACAACTCGAAAAGCGCGTGCCCCAGCCCTTTCGGCGCGACGCCCATCACTGGCTGATCCTGCACGGCCGCTATGTGTGCAAGGCGCGGCGGCCCGACTGCTGGCGCTGCATCGTCGAGGACCTGTGCCTCTACCGCGAGAAGTGCCTCGTCGCGCCCACGCCCTGAGCGGCGGGATCATATTGCTCCCCGAATCATGGCCATTAACCGGCGCCGTTGACGAAAACTTTACCCTTAGGAGCGAAATATCGTCTCAGACGCCGCGATCCCCCGCGGCCCCCGAAACGAAGGACGGGACGACCATGCCGCAGCCCCTATCAGCCCGCCTGCCCCACCGCGCGCCGAGCAAGGCCGATTTCCCGCGCGCCGGCGCGGACCATCCGGCCCACCATTTCGATGAGGTCCATGGCGACGTCGCCCTGCTGCATGCGCGAATCGCCAGCGAGTTCACCGAGTCGAGCTTTGATTTTCCACCGCAATCCGCCTTTGCGGGGCGCTTCGACAGGGCAGTGCAACACGTGTCTCGCGCGGCCGGACTGGTGGGGTTTGCGGCGGCTCTGACGGGTATCGCCCTCCTCATCATCTAACGACGGAATCGCACGGTTCATCAGGCGTTCAGACGCATAAACAGGATAAAATGCGACGGAAGGGCGACCGGTGGAGCAAGTTTTCTCCGCTCTGCCTTGCGAGTGTAATGCAGGTCATAGTATTGCAGTGCAAAATAGCGTGATCGCACGTGGTGACCAGTTAACGCTCATTTGCAAGGGGAACGCCCAGTGACTGACAGCCGCGCACTCGCCAGCGCGCGAAAGACAGCAACGCGCGCCCGGACGGTGTCTAAACAAACCGTCCGCATCATGCTGTATGTCCAACTACTTTTGCTCGATTTGACCGCGCTGATCCTTGGCTGCGTTCTGACGGCAAAGTTTCTCGATTTCCCAGTCGCTTCGGCGCTTGGCCTGCACCTCGGCTATCTCGTCCCGCCCGTTTACGTGTTGATGGCGCTGAACAACGGCGCCTATTCGATGCAAGTGCTTGAGGACGATACCGAAAGCATGCGCCGGGCATTGATGGCGCTGGTGGTGGCGATGGTCATCACCTTGTTGTTCGTTTTCTTCCTGAAATCGAACGTGATGGCGACCCGCCTGCCCTTCTTCGTCAATACGGTGGCCAGCGCGGGGCTGCTCGCGGTCGGCCGCTTCGCCTTCCGCTATCATGCGCGTTCGCAGCACAAGGGGTCGCTGGTCGACGAACTGCTGATCGTCGACGACGAAAGCTATGATGGGCCGCTGCTGCGCTACACGATCAACGCCCGCGCCGAGCAGATCGCGCCGGACCTGCGCAGCCCCGACATGATCAACCGCGTCGCCCATTATATGAACGGGTTCGACCGCGTCATCATCTGCTGCCCGGCGGAGCGCCAGCATGCCTGGTCGCTCATCCTGAAGGGCGCGAACGTGCAGGGCGAGATCGTGATCGAACGGCCGCTGTCGCTCGACGCGATCGGCATCAGCCGCTTCGCCTCGCGCGATACGCTGGTCGTGTCGCGCGGACCGCTGAGCCTAGCCAACCGCGCCAAGAAGCGGATGCTGGACCTGGCCTTCACCATCCCGATCATCATCGCCCTGCTCCCCATCTTCATCGTGATGGCCATCATCATCAAGGCGACGTCAAAGGGTCCGGTGATCTTCCGCCAGCAGCGCGTCGGGCGCGGCAACCGCATGTTCGCGATCATGAAGTTCCGCTCGATGCGGGAGGAACTGACCGACGCGACCGGCAGCCGGTCCGCATCGCGCGACGATGACCGCGTGACCAAGATCGGCCGCTTCATGCGCGGCACCAGCATCGACGAACTGCCTCAGTTCTTCAACGTGCTGATCGGCGACATGAGCCTGGTCGGACCGCGTCCGCATGCGCTGGGCTCGCTGGCGGGCAACCGGTCGTTCTGGGACGTGGACGAGCAATATTGGGTCCGCCACGCGCTCAAGCCGGGCATTACGGGCCTCGCACAGGTGCGCGGCTTCCGCGGTGCGACGCATCATCAGGAGGATCTCGAGAACCGGCTGCGCGCCGACCTCGAATATCTCGACGGCTGGCGGCTGTGGCGCGACGTGTCGATCCTGTTCGCGACCGCACGGGTGGTGGTGCACAACAACGCTTATTGATCGACCACCCAAGCGCGCGCCGCAGGCCGTGGAATTTGTGTGCGCAGAGGGATAGCCGCAACAGCTTTGCGCCTTTGCGCGAAAACCCCCTTTATTGAATCACGCGGAGGCGGAGTCAGCTTCTCCGCGGCTCCGCGCGATCCACCTTCATAGCCTGAGACGCGTCAACCGATCTCGCCGGCCAGCGCCTGCTCGATCACCTTCTCCTCCACGGCATCTGGGGTGCCGGCCTTGGCCCTTTTGCTCCCGGTCAGCGCGAACAGGATCGCGCCCAATATGGTCGCCACCGCCGACAGCAGCAGGAACGGCACATAGCTGTCGGTGAAGTGCAGCGTGGCGCTCAGGATCGTCGCGCCGACCGCCGATCCCGCGCCGATCATCGTCGTCAGGAAGCTCAGCAGCAGACTGAAATTCTTCATGTCGAACCGGCGGGAGATGAGGTAGGCGCCCACGTCGCTCTCCGCCCCCTGCGCCAGCCCGATCAGGCCGATGCTCATCGCAAGCAGGCCGAAGGACGTGACCTGCGACGCCAGCACCAGATAGCCGATGGCTGGCAGGCCCAGACTCGCGATCGCCACCAGATGCGGCTCGATCCGGTCCAGCGCGAGGCCGCTCAGGAACCGCCCGACGATGACGCCCATTGCATAGAGCGACATCATCCACGTCGCCGCCGCGCTGCTCAGGC
>JBEVNC010000149.1:0-75943 GCA_040508315.1 Sphingobium sp. | reverse complement strand
CGTCTTCAACTCTTAGGAATCCGTCAGTTTCCGCGCAGGCGCACCGGCACGAAGGCGGCGGGCTGGCCGCGGCGCAGGACTTGCAGCAGGATGGCGGCGCGCCCGCCGCCCTTGGTGGCGCTGATCGCACCGTTCAGGTCCGCCTCGGTCCGCACCGGCTGGTTGTTGGCCGATAGGATCACATCACCCTTGCGCAGACCCTTCTGACCGGCATCGGTCGACGGATCGACGGCGGTGATGACCACGCCCAGCGTACTGCCCGGAATGCCAAGCTGCGACGCGATGGCGGGCGTCAGCGGCGTCACCGCCATGCCAAGCTGCTGCTGCGACGCCTGTTCGCTGCTCTGCGGGTCCTGCTCGGAGAAATCCTCGTCCGGGTCGCGGCCGAAGCGGGCAAGCTGCTCCTCGGGCGGACGCTCGCCGACGACCGCGGTCAGGGTGGTGCGCTTGCCGCCACGGATGATCTCGATCGGCACCTTCGACCCGATGGGCAGGTTCGAGACGATGAAGGACAAAGTCTCGTCCGGCGTGACCTCGCGGTTGTTGACGCGCACGATGACGTCGCCCGGCTTGATGCCTGCCTGCTCCGCGCCCTTGCCCGGCTCTACGCCCTGCACGAACTCGCCGCGATTCTTGGGCAGGCCGAGCGAATCGGCCAGGTCTTCCGAAAGCTGGCTGATCTGGACACCCAGATAACCACGCTTGACCGACTGGCCCTTGCGCAGCGTCTCGATGATCGGGACCGCCTGCTCGGACGGAATGGCGAAGCCGATGCCGATATTGCCACCCGACGGCGACAGTATCTGCGAGTTGATGCCGATCACATTGCCCGACATGTCGAACATCGGGCCGCCGGAGTTACCCTGGTTGATCGATGCGTCGGTCTGGATGAAACGGTCCGACCCGCCCGACGTGTTGCGGTGGAGCGCCGAGACGATGCCCGCCGTCACCGTGCTGCCCAGGCCAAAGGGATTGCCGATGGCGACCACCCAGTCGCCCACGCGGGCACGGGTCGAATCGCCGAACTTGACGAAGGGCAGCGGCGCCTTGGGAATGATCTTGAGGACGGCGAGGTCGGAACTGGCGTCCTTGCCGACCAGCTTTGCCTCATATTCCGTGCGGTCAGGCAGGATGACCGTGATGGAGTCCACCGTGGCACCAGCGGCGCCGGGGGCGACGACATGGTTGTTCGTCACCACATAGCCATCGGCCGAGATGATGAAGCCCGATCCCAGCGACTGGGCCTGCCGCGTCTGCGGCTGACGGTCGTCCGCGCCGAACAGGCTGCCGAAGGGCGATCCGGCGAACGGGTTCTGCACCTTCACGCGCTGGCGCGTGGAGATGTTTACCACGGCGGGCTGAAGACGCTCCACCATGTCCGCGAAGCTGCCGGGAGCGCCGCGCGGTGCAGCTGCCTGCCCTTCGTTCTGCGCAGTCTGGGCAATGACGTTCGTGCCCGTCGTCAGGCTGAGTGCAGTCCCGCCCAACAACAGGGCAGCAGTAAAGGCATAAGCGTAACGCACGATGTTCCTTCCTCTCACGAGGCACGCCATGGGCATGCCGTGGACCGGCGACTAGCGATTGGTCCCTGCCGGATGAACCGGCATTGAATAATCCGGGAGATTAACGCCCCTTGAACTCGCGCAGGAAATCATTGTCTGCCGAGAGAACTACAGACGTCTGACCACGGGCATTGGGTCCGAAGGTCGTGCCATAAGCCTGCATCGCACGATAGAAATCGTAGAATTGCGGGTCTTTGTTGAACGCCTGGGCATAGACCTGCGATGCGGCGGCGTCAGCATCGGCGCGGGTGATCTGCGCCTGCTTGGCGCCCTGGGCACGAATGGTCAGCGCCTCCTGCTCACGCGCGGTACGCATGCGCTGGAACGCGCTTTGCAGCGGGGTGCCATCGGGCAGGTCGGCCCGCTTGATCCGCACGTCGATGACTTCCGCGCCATATTGCCGCGCGACGCGGTTCAGGCTGGTGCGGATATTACGCATGGCCGTGCCGCGTTCCGCGTCGAGCAGCGAGGCGAAGCGGCGCTTGCCCAGTTCGTTGCGCAGCGACGAACCGAGGATCGGCCGCAGCGCATCGGAAACACGCTCCTCGCTGCCCGCCGCGATGAACATGCGCAGCGGGTCGGTGATGCGATAGCGCGCGAAGGCGTCGACCTGCAGCCGGAGCTGGTCGGTCGACAGCACCTGCTGGCGCTCCATCTCGACCGACTGGATGCGCTTGTCGATCCACACGATCTGGTCGGTGAAGGGCATGCGCAGGTTGAGACCGGCGCCGGTATGACCGAACACCTCGCCCGCCTTGTACGCGTTGACGATGCGCACCGGCTCGCCGAAACGAACCACGACCGCCTGCTTGGTTTCCGGCACGATCGAGAAGGTCGAGCCGAACAGGATCAGCAGGAGCGTCGCGATGACCGCGAACGCGATGGCTCCACGCGGGACAACACCGTTCATCGCTGGGTCTCCGCTTCGGTACGGGCGGCGGCAGGCGCCGGACGCCGCGCCACTTCGGGGAGCGGCAGATAGCTGTTTACGCCATTTGCATCCACGATGGTCTTGTCGATGCCGGACAATACCTGCTCCATCGTTTCATAATACATGCGTCGCCGCGTGACTTCCGGCGCCAGCTTGTACTGGGCATAGACCTTGTCGAAGGCCTGCGCCTCGCCCTGCGCCTTCTCATTGAGTTGCTGCGCATAGGCGCGCGCCTCGTTGAGATAGGTCTGGGCGGTCTGCTGCGCGGCGGACACCTCCTTGAAGGCGTCATTGACGGCGGCTGGTGGATCGGCCTGCTTGATCGCGACACCCTGGATACGGACGCCCGAACGATAGCCGTCGAGGATCTCCTGCATGCGCAATTGCACCTGCTGCTCGATCAGTGTGCGCCCCGATCCCAGCGCCTCGTCCAGCGTGACGGTGGCGACCACCGCGCGCATCGCCGATTCGGCGACCTCGCTGATCGTGGTGTCGGGATCGGCGATCTGGAAGGCATAGAGTTCGGGGGTGCGGATGTTCCAGCGCACCGAATAGGCCAGGTCGATGATATTCTGGTCGCCGGTCAGCACCAGCTTGGCTGAATCGCCGCTCGCGCCGATGTCGATGGCGCGGATTTCCTCGACGTCGATACGCGTCACGCTCTCGAATGGTTCGGGCAGGGTGAGACCGATGCCGGGGGTAAGCGTGCGACTGTAGCTGCCCAAAATGGTGACGATGCCGCGCTGCTGCGGGCCGATGCGGTGGACGCAGGTGGTTGCCAGCCAGACGGCGACGATACCGATCACGACATAGACCCAGATGTTGCGGCCATCGCCGCCGCCGGGCAGGCCGCCGCCAAAGGACGAGCGCGCGCGCCGGATCATTTCGTCTACCGCAGAGGGGCCGCGTGGTTCACGGCCCGGCGGTTCCTCGCCGGGGGGCCGACTCCAGGGGTTGCGCGGGCCACCGCCGTTGCCGCGACCTCCGCCGCCGCCCCCTCCATCGGAGCCTCCCGATCCGCCCCATGGGCTGTTCTCGTTCATCAGCAACCGCGCGCCGCGCAGCCAGCGTTCCACTAGCATCATGCACCCACTATAGGGACCGTTGGGCCGCAAGAACAGGTGCGAGGCCCATTTTGGCACCGATTGGCGGCGAAAAGTGCCCGCGCGGCGCTTCACGCATGCTCAGCGGACCATTAAGAGCAGCCGCCATGACAGATGAAAGACCCCAACCCGTTTCGCCGGAAATCGCCGCCCTGCTCGCGCAAGCCAGCGCCGGGCGCGCCAGCGCGGCAAAGCTGCGCGACGGCGTGATGACCATGGTGCTGGAAGTCGGCGGACTGGGTCCGGATGCGCGCGCCGCGTTGGAAAAGGAGGTGCGCGAGGCAGCGCTCGGCCTACCGGGGGTGGCGGATGTGAAGATCGCCCTCACAGCCGAGAAGTCGGCCGGCCCGCGCATCATCGCTGTCGGATCGGGCAAGGGCGGGGTGGGCAAGTCGACGCTCTCGGTCAATATCGCGGTCGCCCTCTCGCGCCTCGGCCTCAAGGTCGGAATGGTCGACGCGGACATCTATGGCCCTTCCCTCCCCCGGCTGCTGTCCAGCGAAGGCGTCAAGCCCCGCGCTCAGAACAGCCGCATGATCCCCGTCCCCAATGGTTATGGCGTGCCGATGCTGTCCATGGGCCATCTGATCGAGCCGGGTCAGGCCATTGCATGGCGCGGGCCGATGGCGGGCAATGCGCTGGGCCAATTGATCGACGCACATTGGCAGGACGTCGATATATTGGTGGTGGACCTGCCGCCCGGCACCGGCGACGTGCAGCTGACGATGATCTCCAAGCACAAGCCTGCGGGTGCCGTGATCGTCTCCACGCCGCAGGATCTGGCGCTGATCGACGCGACGCGGGCCATCAACCTGTTCCAGCAGGCCAATGTGCCGATCATCGGCATGGTCGAGAATATGTCGGGCTATGCCTGCCCCCATTGCGGGGAAATCAGCGATCCCTTCGGCCAGGGCGGGGCGGAGGCGGCGGCCGCCTCGATGGGCCTCGCCTTCCTCGGCCGGCTGCCGCTCGACATCGCGGTGCGCCGCGCGTCGGACGGCGGCGCGCCCCCGGCGGCGAGCGACGATGCAGTGGCCGCGCCGTTCATGGCGATCGCGCGGAAGGTGGCTGACTGGATCGGGGGGTAGCTGGGTATTCCCCAACACCCGATAGTCATTCCAACCTATAGCAGGGGACCACCGTCCCGGCAGACCTTGCAGCCCTGCGGCCGCTTCCCACATCGTAGGGAACCCGCAGGAGAAGCCCATGCCGCTGACCGCCAATGCCGATATCGCCCGACTATTGGAGACGACGCGCACCATCGCGCTGGTCGGCGCATCCGCCAAGCCCGCGCGCGCCAGCAACGGCGTGATGCGGTTCCTGCTGGCGCAGGGCTACCGGGTCATCCCCGTCAATCCCGGCCATGCCGGGCAGGAGATCCATGGCCAGCCGGTGGTCGCGACCCTCGCCGACATTGCCGAACCCGTCGACATGGTGGATATCTTCCGGGAAAGCGAAGCTGCCGGGGCCGTGGTGGATGAAGCCATCGCCATCGGTGCGAAGTCGGTCTGGATGCAGCTGGGCGTGATCAACCGCGAAGCGGCGACGCAGGCCGAAACGGCGGGATTGGAGGTGGTGATGGATCGCTGTCCGGCCATCGACATACCGCGCCTCGGCGTGGCGGCGGTGGGGTAGGCCGACGGGATAATTTCGCTCCTGCCCGCCCTTCCCGTTCCCCGGCCCGCCCGCTAAATCCCGTTCCCATGAGAGTGAGGCAGATCGGGGCCGGCCGGGCGCCGCGTGGGGAAAAGACGTCGCGCCGCGCCTTCCTGATCGGGGCCGCGGCGACGGGCGGCCTGGCGCTCGGCTGGGCGCTATGGCCGCGCAGCTACACGCCCCGCCTCAACCTCGCGCCCGGCGAACAGGGACTGGGCGCCTTCCTCAAGATCGACCGGGCGGGCCGGATCATCGTCATCGTACCGCAGGCGGAGATGGGGCAAGGCGTCTATACCGTACTGCCCCAGATACTGGCGGACGAACTGGGCGCCGACTGGCGCACCGTCGCCGTCCAGCCCGCGCAGCCCGGCCCGCTCTACGCCAACACGCTGCTGGCGCGCGAATGGCTGACGGGGACGACTCTGCGTGCGACCGGGCCGGTCGGCGATTATGCGGTGGACGAATATGCGCAGCGCTCCGGCCTCGTCCTCACCGGCGGCTCCACTTCGCTGGCGATGTTCCGGCAGGCTTTTCGCGAAGCGGGCGCGGCGGCGCGGGTGCTGCTGTGCAAGGCGGCGGCGGCGCGCTGGGACGTGACCTGGGAAAGCTGCGACATCATCGACGGCCTCGTCACCGACGGCGCGCGCAAGCTGCGTATCGGCGAGATCGTGGACGAGGCGGTGGGGTTCGACGTGCCCGCCATATTGCCACTGCGGCAGGGGCGCGAAAATCGCCTGACTGGCACCGATGCGCCCCGGCTCGACCTGCCTGCCAAGATCGACGGATCGGCAAACTACGCCGCCGACATCCGCCTGCCCGACATGGTCTTCGCCTCCATCCGGCAGGGACCGGTCGGATCGCTGCGTCCCAAGTCCGCCGACGATGCCGCCGCGCGGCGCGTGACGGGCGTGCTCGACGTGATCCGGGGCGATAGCTGGATCGCGGTGGCCGCGACCAACTGGTGGGCGGCCAATCAGGCGCTCGGGCGGCTCGATCCGGTGTTCGAGACGTCCGGACGCCCCCTGACCGACGCGGCCATCGAGGATGCGCTGAAGGCCGCCCTGCACAGCGGTGAAGGTGAGCGCTTCTTCTCGCGCGGCGACCCGGTAGGCGCATTCGAGAGCGCCCGTGTCGTCACCGCCACTTACGGCGTCGCGCCAGCGCTCCACCTCGCCCTCGAACCCATGGCGGCGACGGCGCGCGTCGGCGACGCTGGCGTCGAACTATGGATGCCGAGCCAGGCCCCCGGCCTTGCCGTTCAGGCGGTCGCGCGCGCCCTCGATCTGTCGGACAGTAGCGTCACCATCTACCCATTGCTCGCGGGCGGCTCCTTCGGTCGCAAGATGGAGGCCGACGCCGCCGTGCAGGCCGCGCTGATCGCTCGCCGCATGAAGGTGCCGGTGCAACTGCAATGGTCCCGCTCGGAGGATATCGTCCACGACCGCCCGCGCCCGCCCGCGCTGGCCCGGATGACCGCCAAGCTGGGACAGGATGGCGCGGTCGAGGCGATGGTGGCGAAAGTCGCCGCGCCCGCTGCCCTCGCGCAACTCTGGCGCCGCATCGGCGTTGGCGAGGATGTACAGGACGCCATCGCGGGAAGCGCGGCGACGGCCGACCGTCTCGCGGTCTCCGGCCTCGATGGTCCCTATGCCATCCCCGACTATGCGGTGGACCATCATCCCGCCCGCATCGCCTTGCCCACTGGCCGCTGGCGATCCAATGCGGATCACTATGCCGCGTTTTTCCGGGAAAGTTTCATCGACGAGCTTGCCGCCCATGCCCATGCCGAACCCATGTCATACCGCATCCGCATGCTGGGCAAGCAGCCGCGCCTCGCCCGCTGCCTCACCACGGCGGCGGCGCTGGGCGAGTGGCAGGGCGGCATCCCCGGCAGCGGGCAGGGTATCGCCTGTCACATGATGGCCGACACCGCCATCGCAGTGGTGGTGAGCGCCAGCATCGACAATGGCCGGATCGCGGTGCGCCGCATCGTCGCGGCCGTCGATTGCGGCGCGCCGGTCAATCCCGACATCGTGCGCCAGCAGATAGAGGGCGGCCTGATCTTCGGCCTCGCCGCCGCGCTGGGCGGTGCGGGCCATTATCGCGGCGGCATGCCGACCAAATTGCAACTGGGCGAGATGGGCCTGCCGCGCATGGCGGATACCGGCAGCATCACCGTCGAGATCATCCCCAGCACCCGCGACCAGGGCGGCGTGGGGGAGATCGGCGTGCCCGCCGTCGCGCCCGCACTGGGCGGCGCACTGCGGACGTTGACCGGGCGCAGCTGGCGCCGCCTTCCCTTCACCATGGAGACGCACGCATGACATCGCCCCGCGTCGGCGTTCTGATCGTCAATCTCGGCACGCCCGACGCCCCGACGGCGGAGGCGGTGAAAATCTATCTGCGCGAATTCCTGTCCGACCCGCGCGTGGTGGAGATACCGGCCATCGCCTGGCAGCCGATCCTGCGCGGCGTCATCCTCAATACCCGCCCCGCCAAGTCGGCGCGCGCCTATGCCGAGGTCTGGACGCCCGAAGGCTCCCCCCTCGCCGTCAACACCCGCGCCGTGGCGGAGGCGTTCAAGGGGCGCGAGGACGTGATCGTCGACTGGGCGATGCGGTACGGCAATCCGTCCATCGCGACCCGCATCGACGCGCTGATGGCGTCGGGGTGCGAGCGCATCCTGATCGCCCCGCTCTATCCGCAATATTGCGCGGCGACGACGGCCAGCGTCATGGACGCGGTGAGCGCCGCCCTTGCCCCGATGCGCCGCCAGCCTGCTATCCGCATGATGCCCCCCTATCACGACGACCCTGCCTATATCGACGCGCTCGCCAACGCCGCGCGGGCGGAGATCGCCGCCCTCCCCTTCGTGCCGGAACGGATCGTCGCCAGTTTCCACGGCATGCCGGAACGCACGCGCACGCTGGGCGACCCCTATCACGACCAGTGCGTGGAGACCGCCCGGCTGCTGGGCGATGCGCTCGGACAACCGGTGGCGATCAGCTTTCAGTCGCGCTTCGGACGCGCGAAATGGCTGGAGCCGGAGACGGAATCCGTGCTGCGCGCGGCGGCAGGCGATGGCGTTGGCGACATCGCCGTCATCACGCCGGGCTTCGCTGCCGACTGCCTGGAGACGCTGGAGGAGATCGGCCTGCGCGGCAAGGACGCTTTTCTCGGGGCGGGCGGACGGAATTTCGCACTTTTGCAGTGTCTCAATGCGAGCGGCGACGCTATTCATCTGTATCGGACACTGATCGCACGTGAAACGGCGGGCTGGCTGGACGGGTTTTAGGAAAGGCGACGCGGGCAAAGCCGGGTCGCCGACATGGAGGACTATGATGGGCAGGATTGCGATCGTGACTGGCGGAACACGCGGTATCGGGGAAGCGATCAGTCTTGCCCTCAAGGAGTTGGGCGTCACCGTCATCGCCAATTATGGCGGCGATGCGGTAAAGGCGGCGGCCTTTACCGAAGCGACCGGCATCGCGGCCCGTAAGTGGGACGTGGGCGATCATCAGGCCTGCCTCGGCAATGTCACCCAGATCGAGGCGGAGGTCGGCCCCGTCGACATCGTCGTCAATAACGCCGGCATCACGCGTGACGGCGTGCTGTCCAAGATGAGCTTCGACGACTGGAACGAGGTGATGCGTGTCAACCTGGGTGGGTGTTTCAACATGGCCAAGGCGACCTTTGGCGGCATGCGGTCGCGCGGCTGGGGTCGGATCATCAATATCGGCTCGATCAATGGACAGGCGGGCCAGTACGGCCAGGTGAACTACGCCGCCGCCAAGTCCGGCATCCACGGCTTCACCAAGGCGCTGGCGCAGGAAGGCGCGAAGTTCGGCATCACCGTCAACGCCATCGCACCCGGCTATATCGATACGGAGATGGTCGCCGCCGTGCCTGCGCCTGTGCTGGAGAAGATCGTGGCCAAGATTCCGGTCGGCCGCCTGGGCCATGCCGAGGAAATCGCCCGCGGCGTCACCTTCCTGTGCAGCGAGGATGCCGGGTTCGTCACCGGCTCTACCCTGTCCATGAATGGTGGCCAGCATATGTATTGACGGGCCGGGCGTCGCCATGTCCGCATCAGACCTTTACGCCGGTCCGATCAAGCGCAGCATGACGATTGCCGGTCATTCCAGTTCGATCAGCCTCGAACCGCCCTTCTGGGCCGCGTTGGAGGCTGCTGCACTGGCCGAGAAACTGCCTTTGAACGCACTTGTCGCCCGTATCGACGCCGATCGTGTCGATGCGGGCGCTTCTGCGAATCTGGCCAGCGTGCTGCGCTGCTGGCTGCTCGACCAGGCCACGAGCCGCGACAATTTGTGACATCAGCGATTTTGCGACGCAACAAGATATTTCGCTACAACAATAAGAACGAATCTCATTAGCGATTGACATTGCGAATGCGTCTCAATAGGCGGACCTCCAGTTTGACAAGGGGGTTTCCGAACATGTCGAAAAATACGTCCACACCATCTTTTCTTGCGCTGAGCTGCGTAAGCGCGCTCGCATTCGCCACTCCGGCCCATGCTCAGGAACCAGAGAAGGCAGAGAAGCTCGGCGGCGTCACCGTTACCGATACCGCAATCGATGAGCCTAGCGTCAGGGTGGAGCGCGCCGCATCGCCGAAATACACGGCGCCGCTGGTCGACACGCCCCAGACGATCACCGTCATCTCGCGCGCGAATATCGAGCAGCAGAACCTGCTGACGCTGCGCGACGTCCTCGCCAACGTCCCCGGCATCACCTACAGCGCGGGCGAAGGCGGCTTCGGCTATGGCGATCTCATCAACATCAACGGCGTCGATGCGCGCAACGACATCACCGTCAACGGTGTCCGCAGCAGCTCCAGCCTCAGCCGCAACGAGACCTATAATATCGAGCAGGTCGAAGTGACGACCGGCGCGAACTCGGTCTACAGCGGTGGCGGCAACGTCGCGGGATCGATCAACCTGGTGACCAAGCAGCCGCTGACCGAGGACAAGATCCAGGCCAGTGCCGGCGTCGGCACCGACAATTACTGGCGCGGCACGGTCGACATCAACAAGCGCCTCACCGACATGATCGCCGTGCGCCTGAACGCCGTGTATCACCAGAATGACGTGCCCGGCCGCGATTATGAGTTTAGCGACCGGTGGGGCGTCGCACCGTCCGTCCGCATCGGTCTCGACGGTCCGACCAGCCTCGTCGTCCAGTATGAGCATCTGACCGACCACGCGCTGCCCTTCTACGGCATCCCCTATTATCCGACGCGCGGCGGCCTGCTGCCGGGTATCAGCCGGTCGACCTATTTCGGTGTCTACGGCGCCGACAAGCAGAATTCCAAGACCGACGCCATCCAGGCGATCGCGAGCCACGAGTTCAGCGACAAGCTGCGCATCCGCCTGCTCAACCGCTATGAGAATATCCTTCAGGAAACCAACACCACCAATCCGGGCGGCGCATACTGCCTGTCGAACGGCACGGGCGGCACCTACAATCCCGCCGCAGCCCTGACAGCCGCCAACCAAGCATGCGCCACCGGCCTGACGGCGAACACCTTCCAGGCCAACAATCCGCTGACCGCCAACCGCAGCACCGCGCGCCGCATCCATAACGAGACGCTCGCCAGCCAGCTGGACGTCAACGGCACGGTCAACTTCGGCAGCATCGAGAACACGTTCAACGTCGGCGGCTCCTATCTCTGGGAGAATTTCGACCAGATCGCTCTCGGCAGCGCGGCGTCCCCGCCCCCCGGCGGCTGGCCGATCTTCAGCACGCTTGGGCCCAGCCCGCTCTATACCGGCCCGCTGACCTACACGAAGGGCGCCACCACGCTGGGCACGCAGGAAGTGTTCGCGGGCTATCTGTTCGACACCATGAAGTTCACTGACTGGCTGCAACTCAACGGCGGCATCCGCTACGAAAAGGTCAAGGGCCACAACTCGACGCAGCCGCTCACCGGCGACCGCACCGGTTATACGGAGTCCAGCAACAATCTGTTCTCCTACCGCGCCGGTCTCGTGGTCAAGCCGACCCCGGACACCAGCATCTATGCAGCTTATGGCAATTCCCGCCGTCCGTCCCAGTCGGCGGTCAGCGCGGGCTGCACGCAGATCGAACCTACGCCTACCGTTCCCAACCCTGTTGGCAATAACTGCACGACCAAGCCGGAAACGACGAAGAACTACGAAATCGGCGCGAAGGCCGAGTTCTTCGATAAGGCGCTGTTGGTCAGCTTCTCGCTCTTCCAGAATGATCGCGATACCATCCGCGTCGCATCGGCCGACCCGACCGTGACCGATCAGGTTCTCGACGGCAAGCAGCGCACCAAGGGCGTGAACTTCAGCGTGACCGGCAGCATTACGCCCGAATGGTCGATCTCGGGCAGCTTCCAGCATGTCACGGCGAAGGTGCGTCAGGGCGTGTCGGACTATTGCCTTGCCAACCCCGGCGCCAGCTACACGCCTCAGGGCACCACGACGGCGGTCACCTGCGCCAACAGCCCCGCCGTCATCGATCCCACTGCAGGCTATTCGCTCGCGCTGGCACCCAACTATTCGGGCAGTGCGTTCACCAGCTACCGTTTCCCCTTCGGTCTCGAAGTGGGCTATGGCCTGAACTATCAGGGCAAATATCTGCTCAACACGCCGAACCTTGCCTCGCTGACGCCCGGCACGACCACGCCGTACATTCCCTACTATGTGTCGAGCTATGTCACGCAGCGTCTGATGGTGGCCTACACGATCAACGATAATCTGCGCGCGCAGGTCAACGTCCAGAACCTCTTCAACGAGAAGTATCTGACGACGGTCCGCACCTCGACCGGTTCCAGCTGGGGCACGCCCGGCGCCGAGCGGTCCGCGGTGTTCAGCCTGACCGGCTCGTTCTAAATCCACGGTCAGACCCCGGCCCCCGGCCGGGCAGCGATACTCTTCCCTCATCGCCGCCCGTTCGGGAGGCTGCCCCGCCGGACCCCGCGTCCGGCGGGGCTTTTCTTTGTGTCCCGACAATGACAATCAGTTGCAGGTGATGCGATTGATTCGCATTACGCTTTCCGCTAAGGCCGGACAAAGGAATCGGTGGGTATGACAGGGGCAAGCGCCGCGATGTTACGTGAGGCAGAAGGCATGAGCGCCGAAGCGACGTTGGCGGATATGTCCGTCGCCCGCCCGCGCGCACCCTATGTATCCGCTCCCACGGCCACTGCCGTCGCGCTGCCGCCCGGTTCACGCTATGGCGAGGGCAGGCGGATCAATCTGCCGGCCGCGATCCTCACCATCCTGATCCATGTCGGCCTGCTCGCCGCCTTCCTCCTCGTGCGCGATCATGTGGCGAGGAAGCAGGAGGCCAAGCTGACGGTCGTCAACCTGATGCCCGCCGCGCCGCCGCCCGCGGAGCAACCCGAACAGCCCAAGATCGTGCCGCCCGTCGTGGTCGCGCCGCGCCCCATCGTCGACATACCGACGCCGTCGCCGATCATGGTCCCGACCGTCCCCGATCCGCAACCGATGCCGCCCACTCCGCCGGTCGCGACGCAATCCTCGGCACCGCCCTCCCCGCCTGCTCCGCCCAGCGTCATTCAGGGCGGCGATCTGGGCAGCCGCATGGTCACGGGCAAACCGCCACAATATCCCACCGACAGCCGCCGCAAGCGCGAGCAGGGCACCGTCGTCCTGTCCCTGACGCTTGGCTATGACGGACGGGTCGCCACCATCTCGATCAACCAGAGCAGCGGCTTTTCGCGGCTGGACAATGCCGCGCTCGACGCGGTGCGCAAATGGCGGTGGGAGCCGATCATGCGCGGCGGCCAGGCAGTCATGGTCAAGGGGCTGGTCGAAATCCCCTTCGTCCTCAAGGACTGATCGCCCCTTTCATGCTCATCGCCATTCCCGACCTTCTCGACGCCGCGGGCGTCGCATCCGTTCGCGCGCTGATCGACGAGGCCGACTGGGTCGATGGCAACCAGACCTCCGGCCATCAGGTCGCGCTGGCCAAGAACAACCTGCAATTGTCACAAAGCTCCCAGCAGGGCCAGCAGGCCGCGCAGATCATCCTGCAGGCGCTCAGCCGCTCGCCGCTGTTCATCGCCGCCGCACTGCCACTGCGCATCGTGCCGCCCTTGTTCAACAGCTATGCAGGCGGGCAGGCGCTGGGCACGCATATCGACAATGCGATGCGCGTGCTGCCCGGAAATGGCGGCCACCTGCGCACCGACCTGTCGATCACCGTCTTTCTGGAACCGCCAGAGGCCTATGACGGCGGGGAACTGACGGTCGAGACGCAGTTCGGGGTGCAGCAGGTCAAGCTGCCCATCGGCCATGCGGTCCTCTATCCCGCATCCTCCATGCACCGCGTCAATCCGGTGACGCGCGGCCGCCGCGTGGCGAGCTTCTTCTGGGTGCAGTCGATGGTGCGCGACGACATGGCGCGCGCGATGCTGTTCGACCTCGACCAGTCGATTCAGGGGCTGGCGGCGAACGCTGGCCATGACGACCCGTCGATCATCCGCCTGACCGGCCTCTATCACAATCTGCTGCGGCGCTGGGCCGATGCATGACGGCGGCGGCACCAGGCCGCCATTTCGCCCGGACACGGGGCCATGCCGCCTTGTTCGTCGCGCTGCTGTGGATCGCCATGGCCTTCGTCATCGCCATCGGCAGCATCATGGGCGACTGCGATCCGGGACCGGGGTGCCATGACGATGACGGCGCGCGGATCGGTCGCGCACTGCTGATGATGACGCCGGTCGCGCTCGGTTTCGGCGCCCTTTGCTGGTCCGTGCTGGCGGGCCTGCATGCCATGCTGGCGACCCGCATCAGCTTTTCGGGCTGGCTGTTGGCGATAACGGCCGCGGACCTCGCCTGGGTCAGCCTCGACCCCGCTTTCTGGCTGTTCCTGCGCCTCGCCTATCGCTGACCTCAGTCCAGCGGCACCCGCACATGGCCCAGCGGGGGCAGCATGACCATCACGTCCTCGCCCTCCCACGCCACGCTTTCCCGCGCGAAATTGAACAGGCACAGCAGCCGTTCGTCCGCGCTCTCCCGCACGAAGGCCAGGACATCCTCATCCTCGCCTTCGAGGAATGTCAGCGTGCCGGTCGCCAACGCCGGATGCTCCCGCCGTAGCGCGATAGCCTCGCGATAGGCGGAGAGGATGCTGCCCGCATTCCCCTCCTGCCGGTCGAGCGCCAGTGCCTTGTGCGCGTCGGGCACGGGGAGCCACGGCCTGGCGTCGGAAAAACCGGCATGCGGTGCGGCGCTTTCCCAAGGCATCGGCGTACGGCACCCGTCGCGGCCCTTGAACGCGGGCCAAAAGCGAATGCCATAGGGATCGCGCAGATCCTCAAAGGCGATGTCCGCCTCGGGCAGCCCCAGTTCCTCGCCCTGATAGAGGCAGATCGGCCCATAAAGCGAGACGAGCAGGTTGATGGCGAGGCGCGCAGTGTCTCCCGGATCGTCGCCCGGTTTCGTCCAGCGGCTGACATAGCGCATCACATCATGGTTGGAGAAGGACCAGCACACCGCCCCGCTCGCCGCCGCACCCTCGAACGCGGTGAATATCTTGCGGAAATGCGCCGGGTCGAACGCCATGCCGAACAGGTCGAACGTATAGCTGCAATGCAGCCGCTCGCCGCTCGCGGTATATAGCTGCACGGTGGCTGGCGACCGCTCCTCGTCGCCCACCTCGCCCAGCGCGATGGCGCCGGGATAATCGGCGAGCAGGGTGCGCAGGCGCGAGAGGAAGACCAGATTCTCCGGCTGCGACTTGTCGTAGAGATGGTCCTGAAAGCCGTAGGGGTTGGTCGCCTGAACGCTCCCCTTGTCGCCATGCGCGGCGGCGGGCGGATTGTCGCGCAGCGCCAGATCGTGGAAATAATGGTTGCACGCGTCCAGCCGAAACCCGTCCACGCCCCGGTCCAGCCAGAAACGGATGGTGTCGAGCAGTTCCTCCTGCACCTGCGGGTTATGGAGGTTGAGGTCGGGCTGGGAGCCAAGGAAGCTGTGCATATAATATTGCATCCGCACCCCGTCCCATTCCCAGGCAGGGCCGCCGAAGACGGAGAGCCAGTTGTTCGGCGCTGTGCCGTCGGGCTTGGCATCGGCCCAGACATACCAGTCGGCGCGGGGGTTATCGCGGCTGGCGCGGCCTTCGACGAACCACGCATGCTGGTCGGAAGTGTGGGACAATACCTGATCGATGATGATCTTGAGGCCGAAGCCATGCGCCGTCTCGATCAGCCGGTCGAAATCCGCCAGCGTCCCGAACAGCGGATCGACGTCGCGATAATCCGACACGTCATAGCCCATGTCCGCCATCGGCGACTTGAAGAAGGGCGAGATCCACACCGCATCCACGCCCAGCGAGGCGATGTGCGGCAGGCGGCGGGTGATCCCGTTGAGATCGCCGATCCCGTCCCCGTCGCTGTCCTGAAAGGATCGCGGATAGACCTGATAGATGACGGCGCCGCGCCACCAGTCGGGATCGGTCATCGGGGGCTTACTCCTCGGTCAGGATGGCCACGCTGCGCGGCGGAACGACACTGTCATCGCCCGTCCACCATCCCGCTGGCAAGGCGAAAGTGATCGGCTCCCACGTCCGGTTGAACAGCGCCAATACGCCGCCCAACCGCATCGCCAATGTGCCGCGCGCGGGGTCATGCCAGTCCCCTTCCGTAAAGGGCATACCCTGTTCGGTCAGCCAGTCCACGTCGCCATCGGCGAGGAAGGCGGTATCGCGCAATTCCGGCCGCGCGGCGCGCAGGGCGGCAAGCCGCTGCGCAAACGCCTCGATCTGCGTATCGCGCGCCGCCCAGTCGACCCAGGTGATGGCATTGTCCTGGCAATAGGCATTGTTGTTGCCGCGCTGGCTGCGGCCGAACTCGTCGCCCGCCGTCAGCATGATCGTGCCGCGCGACAGGAACAGGCTGGCAAGCAGCGCCTTCACGTCGCTGCGGCGCGCGGCGAGGATGGCCGGATCGTCGGTCGCGCCCTCCACGCCATTGTTCCAGCTATGGTTGTCGCCATGCCCGTCGCGATTCTGCTCGCCATTGGCCTCATTATGGCGGTGTTCGTGCGCGACCAGATCGGCCAGCGTGAAGCCGTCATGCGCGGCGAGGAAATTGACGGTGCGCGTGCGCTCCCCGCCGAAAATATCCGACGATCCGGCGAGGCGCGTGACGAACGATCCCATGCGGCCCGCATCGCCGCGCCAGAGCAGCCGCATGTCGTCGCGCGCCCGGTCGTTCCATTCGAGGAAGCGGTCGGGGAAATGGCCCAGTCGATAGCCGCCGGGCCCGATATCCCATGGCTCGGCGAACAGGATGCGGTCGGCCAGCACCGGGTCGGCCATGATGTCGGCCAGCAACGCCGCGTTCGGATCGAATCCCGCCATAGTCCGGCCCAGGATCGGCGCGAGATCGAACCGGAAACCGTCCACCCCGGCATGACGCACCAGATGGCGCAGGCTGTCCAGGATCATCCGCTGCATCACCGGATGGTCGCACGCGACCGTATTACCGCAGCCGGTATCGTTGATCAGCGTCCCGTCATCGGCATGCCGGTAATAGGCGCGGTTGGCGAGGCCGCGGAAACTCAGCGTCTGGCCATAGATGTCGCTCTCGCCCGTGTGGTTGAATACGAGGTCGAGGATGGTGTCGATGCCCGCCTCGTGCAGCGCCGCGACCGCGCCGCGCAGATCGTCCAGCGTGCCCAGGCGCGGCTCGACGGCCATGAACGTCACCGGATTATAGCCCCAACCATTGACGAGGCCGAGCGGCGGCAAATGCCGCTCGTCGATCCACGCAATGACGGGCATCAGTTCCACCGCATCGATGTGCAGGCTCTTGAGATGGTCGACCACCGCCGGATGGGCGAGTGCGCGCAGCGTGCCACGGTCCGCCTCCGGCACATCCGGGTGCAGCATGGTGAAGGGCCGCACCGCCAGTTCATAGACGGTGCCGCCGGGACGAAAACCGGGCGTCCGGTGCGGCACGGCGACCGGATCGGTCACGACGGCGCGCGGCACGTCGCCACCATAGGGCCGGTCAAGCGCCAGCGCATAAGGATCGACCAGCACCCGCTCGCCCGCCTTGAGCGCATAGCGCGCGCCCACGCCGATGCCGGGCACGAACAGTCGGTGCAGCCCGCCCTCCCCTGCGTCGAATGGCAGAGTTCGGTCATCGTCAAGCAGCAGGTCGAGCCGCGCTACGTCCGGCGCCCAGACGGCAAAGGCCGTACCGTCCGCCATGACCGTTGCGCCCAGCGGATCGGCAGGGTCGATCACTGCGCCACTTCCTCCACGGGGAGGATGGCAGCGGCAGCAGGAACGGCGGCGGCGGCAGCTGCCTGCCGGGCAATCCGCTCATCCACCAGCCGCCGGAACAGCGCGGCGTAGCGGCCCGCGCTCCTGTTCCATGAAAAGTCGGCACGCATGCCCGCCCGCTGAATGCCCGCCCATGTCGCGCCGTCGGCATGCAGGGCCTGCGCCCGCGCCAATGCGCCCATCAGCGATTCCGCCGTCAGCGCATCGAACTGGATGCCCGTCGCGACCTCCTGCCCCAGCGCCGCCTCATTGGCGTCGATCACCGTATCGGCGAGCCCGCCGGTCCGCGTGACGATGGGCACGCAACCATAACGCAACCCATAAAGCTGGGTCAGCCCGCATGGCTCCGTGCGTGACGGCACGATGATCGCATCCGCCCCGCCCTGAAGCAGATGCGCCGCCCCCTCGTCATAGCCCAGGATGATCCCGATCCGCCCCTGATGGCGGGCGGATGCCGCGAGCAGCTGCCCTTCGATCCCTGCGTCGCCCGAGCCGAGCAGCGCGATGCGAATGCCCATGCCCGCGATCGCGTCGATCTGGTGCGCGAGCACGTCCATGCCCTTCTGCCAGGTCAGGCGGCTGACGATGGTGACGAGCAGGCTGTCGTCGCTGTCCAGGCCGAAGCGCCGCTCGATCTCCGCACGGTTGGCCCGCCGGTCGGCCAGCGTTTCGGCCGTGTAGCGCGTAGGGAGCAGCACGTCGGTCGCCGGGTCCCACTCCTCCCCGTCGATGCCGTTGACGATGCCATGCACCACGTCCGAACGGCGGTTGAGCAGCCCGTCCAGTCCCATGCCCCACTGGCCCGTCCTGATCTCCCGCGCATAGCTTGGGCTGACGGTGGTGATGGCGTCGGCATAATGGAGACCGGCTTTCAGATAGCCGACCCCGCCATAATATTCGATGCCGTCCACCGCCCACGCCGCGTCGGGCAGGCCGAGCGCGCCGAAGACGGTGCTGTCATAGCGCCCCTGAAAGGCGAGATTGTGGATAGTCACGACGCCCGGCACATCGGCCGCGCGGCCATGGCGGATATAGGCCATGGCGAGCGCCGCCTGCCAGTCATGCGCATGGACCACATCGGGACGGAAATGGCGCAGGCCACCCGCCGCCAGATCCGCGCCCACCGCCGACAGCGCGGCATAGCGTTTCCAATTGTCGGGCCAGTCATGGCCGCTCGCGTCCAGATACGGGCCGCCCTCCCGGTCGAACAGGGCGGGCGCGTCGAGGACGATCAGGTCGCGCCCCTCATATTGGGCGCGCACGATGCGCGCATCTTTCCCGAACAGGCCGGGATAGCGCTTGGCCGTGCGCACCGGGCCGATCCGTTTCATTACGGCGGGATAGCCGGGGATCAGCGTCGTTACCTGCCAGCCATGAAGCGCCAGTGCCGCCGGCAACGCCCCTACGACATCGGCCAGTCCGCCCGTCTTGACCAGCGGGTGCATTTCGGACGCAATGGCGAGAACCTTCACACCACCAATCCTGTCGGCCCCGTCAGTCCTGACGGCCCGACAGGCCCCGGTGCTTCGGCATCCAGCCTGTCGATCATAGCCTGGGTGATGAGGCATATGCCCTTGTCCGTCCGCCGGAATCGCCTGGCGTCGAACTCGGGATTCTCGCCGACGATCAGCCCCTCCGGGATCTTCACGCCCGCGTCGATCACCACCTTCTCCAGCCGCGCGCCGCGCCCGATCTGGCAATAGGGCAGCACCACCGAATTGGTGACGGAGGAGAAGCTGTGCGCATGAACGCCGGTGAAGATCAGCGCCCGGTGCAGCGACGAGCCCGAGATGATGCACCCGCCCGAAACGAGCGAGGATATGGCCGCGCCGCGCCGATACTGATCGTCATGCACGAACTTGGCCGGCGGCGTCACCTCCGCATAGCTCCACAGCGGCCACGCCTTGTCGTAGAGGTCGAGGTGCGGCAGCACGTCGGTCAGATCGATATTCGCCTCCCAATAGGCGTCGATCGTGCCGACATCGCGCCAATAGGCTTCCGGCTCATTCTCCGTCCGCACGCAGGAGACGGAGAAGCGGTGCGCCACCGCTTTGCCATGCTTGACCACATAGGGGATCAGGTCGCCGCCAAAGTCATGATTGCTGTTGGGATCGGCCGCGTCGGCTTTCAGCAATTCGATCAGATAGCTGGTCTTGAAGACATAGATGCCCATGGAGGCGAGCGCCATGTCCGGCTGGGCGGGAATGCCCGGCGGGTCCTTGGGCTTCTCCACGAAAGCGGTGATGCCGTCCTTCTCGTCCACATGCATGACGCCGAAGCCGGTCGCCTCCATGCGCGGCACCTCCAGGCAGCCGACGGTGACGTCCGCCCCCTCGTCCACATGCTGGCGGAGCATCAGCTCATAGTCCATCTTGTAGACATGGTCGCCCGCCAGGATGATCATATATTCCGGGTCGTAGCTCTGGATGATGTCGATATTCTGATAGACCGCATCGGCGGTGCCCAGATACCATTGCGTCTCCGACACGCGCTGCGATGCAGGCAGGATGTCGAAGCTTTCGTTGCGTTCGGGCCGCAGGAAGTTCCAGCCGCGCTGGAGATGCCGGATCAGCGAATGCGCCTTATACTGGGTCGCGACGCCGATGCGGCGGATACCGCTGTTGATCGCGTTGGACAGCGCGAAGTCGATGATCCGCGCCTTGCCGCCGAAGTAGACGGCGGGCTTGGCGCGCACATCCGTCATCTCGAACAGGCGGCTGCCGCGTCCGCCCGCCAGCACATAGGCCATGGTATCGCGCGCGATTGGGGCTGATGAGCGTCTCGGTCGTGTCTCTGTCATGCCGTGCCTTCCTTCCCCTCGATTGTCCGTTCAAGATAGAGCGTGGCGAGAGGCGGTAGGGTCAGCACCGCCCACCCGTCCTCGTCAGCCTCCACCGATCCGCTATTCCCAACACCGCTGCCACCATAATAGGCCGCGTCGCTGTTGAATATCTCGCGCCATTTGCCGCCTGCGGGCAAACGCAGCCTGTAGCCATGGCGCGTCACCGGCGTGAAATGCGCGATCATCACGATATCGGGGGCGCCCGGCGCGCGGCGGGTCCAGGCGAATACCGAATTGGCATTGTCGTCGCCGGACAGCCACTGGAACCCTTCCGGCTCGCAATCGCGCGCATGGAGCGCCGGCGCCCCGCGATAGAGATGGTTGAGGTCGCGCACCGTGCGCTGCACGCCCTCATGGGCAGGCGCGCCAGCCTCATGCCAGTCCAGCGACCGGCTCTCCGCCCATTCGCCGCGCTGGGCGAACTCCTGTCCCATGAACAGCAGCTTCTTGCCCGGATGCGCCCACATGAAACCGAAATAGGCGCGCAGGGTCGCGAACTTCTGCCAGTCGTCGCCGCTCATCCTGGTTAGCAGCGACCCCTTGCCGTGCACCACCTCGTCATGGCTGATCGGCAGCACATAATTCTCGTCGAAGGCGTAGCTGAGACCGAAGGTCATGTCGTTGTGATGAAAGGGCCGGTGCACCGCATCGCGCGCCACATAGCGCAGCGTGTCGTTCATGAAGCCCATGCTCCACTTGAAGCCGAAGCCGAGGCCCCCTTCATGCACAGGCCGCGACACGCCCGGCCAGGCGGTCGATTCCTCCGCAATGGTGATCGCCCCGCCGCCCGTCTCGGCCGACTGGCGATAGACTTCCCGGTTCATCGCCTGAAGGAAGGCGACCGCCTCCCAATTCTCACGCCCGCCCTGCTCGTTGGGTACCCATTCGCCCGCCTTGCGTGAATAATCGAGGTAGAGCATCGACGCGACCGCATCGACGCGCAGCCCGTCGAGATGATAGCGCCCCGTCCAGAACAGCGCATTGTTGACGAGGTAGGAGACGACCTCCTGGCGCCCGAAATTGAAGATGGCGGTGTTCCAGTCGGGGTGGAATCCCTTGCGCGGGTCTTCATGCTCGTACAGGGCGGTGCCGTCGAAACGGTTCAGCCCATGCGCGTCGGTCGGGAAATGCGCCGGCACCCAGTCGAGAATGACGCCGATCCCCGCACGGTGCGCCCCGTCGACGAAGCGCGCAAAGCCCTCCGGCTCGCCGAAACGCGCGCTTGGCGCATAGAGCCCGGTGGTCTGATAGCCCCAGCTCGGATCATAGGGATGCTCGGTGATCGGCAGGAATTCGATATGGGTAAAGCCCATATAGACGACATAGGGGATGAGCTGGTCGGCCAGTTCGTCCCAAGTCAGAAAGCGCCCGCCTTCCGTACCGTCGTCCCCGCGCCGCCACGATCCGGCATGCACCTCGTAGATGGAGATGGGCTGGCGGCGCGCATCGGCCTTGGCCCAATGCGCCCGGTGCGCGGCGTCGCCCCAGTCATGGTCCAGCGTTGGCTCGGTGACGGAGGCGGTGGCAGGGCGATATTCGCTGCGAAAGGCGAACGGGTCGGCCTTAAGCGGCACGGGTGCGCCGTCCGCGCCGATGATCTCATATTTATACGCATGACCGCCGCCCAGGCCGGGGACGAAGATCTCCCATATGCCGGTGTCGCGGCGGTGGCGCATGGAATGGCGGCGACCGTCCCACTGGTTGAAGTCGCCGACGACCGACACGCGCCGCGCATTGGGCGCCCACACCGCGAAATGCACGCCATCCGCGCCCTCATGGTGGATCAGGTGCGCGCCCAGCTTGTCGAACAGGCGCAGGTGCGATCCTTCGCGGATAAAATAATCGTCCATCGGGCCGAGGACGGGACCATGGCTATACGCATCGTCCACCCACCATTCCCCACCATCATTGGCGGCGAGATAGCGCAGCGGCGAGGCACTGTTCAGGTCCAGCGGTCCCTCGAACAGGCCGCCGTCATGCACCAGGGCGAGCGCGGCGCCTTCCCCCTGCCTATCGCGGACAAAGGCAGTCACGCGCCGAGCGCCCGGGATCAGGCAGCGCGCGACGAAGCCCGAACCGTCCCGGTGCACGCCAAGGACGGCGAAGGGATCGGCATGGGTGCCGGTGACGAGGGCCTCTGCTTCGGCAACGTTCATGCGAAAAGGCCGCGAAGAATCCCGTATTCCTGCGAGGGCAGGACTCCAGGCTCGTGTCGCGCTACCTCACCCTGGGCTCCTGCCTTCGCAGGAGCACGGTGCTCGGTAAGCAGGAATGGCATTCGCGGATTACCTTGATCAGAGGACTTTCCAGATTTCCCGCGCATATTGGCGGATGGTCCGGTCCGAGGAAAACCAGCCGACGCGCGCAGTGTTCCGTACCGCCTGCGCATCCCATTGCGCGCGGTCCGCCCATAGTGCGTCGAGTTCGCGCTGGGCGGTATGATAGCTGTCGAAATCGGCCGCGATCATGAACCAGTCATGGTCGTACAGGTTGCGCACCAGATCCTTGTACCGGTCCGGATCGTCGGGCGAAAATACCCCGGACGAGATGGCCGACAGCGCCTGATGAAGCTCCCGCGACCCCTCGATCACGGCGCTGGGCTTGTACCCGCCCGCACGCCATTCCGATACTTCCTGCGCGGTCAGGCCGAAGATCTTGATATTCTCCCGGCCGACATGCTCCATGATCTCGATATTCGCGCCGTCGAGCGTACCGATGGTGAGCGCGCCATTGAGCGCGAACTTCATATTGCCCGTGCCCGACGCCTCCATGCCAGCCGTCGAAATCTGTTCGGACAGGTCGGCGGCCGGGATCATCACCTCCGCCATCGAAACATTGTAGTTGGGGACGAACGCGATCTTGAGCAGGCCCTGCACCGCCGGATCATGGTTCACCACTCGCGCCACGTCGTTGATGAGTTTGATGATGAGCTTGGCGTTGTGATAGCTCGGCGCCGCCTTGCCGCCGAACAGCTTTACGCGCGGCTGCCAGTCCTTCTCCGGATGCGACCGGATCTGGTCGTACAGCGCCACCGCCTCGATGATGTTGAGCAGCTGGCGCTTATATTCGTGGATGCGCTTGATCTGGACGTCGAACAACGCCTCGGGATCGATGCGCAGGCCCATCCGGTCCTTCACCACGACCGCGAACCGCACCTTGTTCGCCTGCTTCACGGCGCGGAATTTCTCGCGGAAGGCGGCGTCGTCGGCGAACGGCACCAGCGCTTCCAGCGCCTCCGTCTCGTCCAGGAACTTGTCGCCGATGGTCTCGCGCAGCAGGCTGGTCAGGCCGGGATTGCACTGCATCAGCCAACGGCGCGGGGTGACGCCGTTGGTCTTGTTGTTGATGCGGTCGGGATACATGCGGTGGAGGTCGGCGAACACCGTCTCCTTCATCAGTTCGGTGTGCAGCGCCGCCACGCCGTTGACGCTGTGCGATCCGACGAAGGCGAGGTTCGCCATGCGCACCCGCCGCTCGCCGCCCTCATGGATGAGCGAGATCGCGCTGATCGCGTCGCCGTCCAGCTTGTGCGTCTTGCGCGCGTCGATCAGGATCTTGGCGTTGATCGCGTAGATCAACTGCATATGCCGCGGCAGCAACCGCTCGAACAATGGCAGCGGCCACGTCTCCAGCGCCTCGGGCAGCAGCGTGTGGTTGGTGTAGCTGAAGGTGTGGCGCGTGATCTCCCACGCCTCGTCGAAGGGCACGTTATGCACATCGACCAGCAGGCGCATCAGTTCGGCGACCGACACCGCCGGATGGGTGTCGTTGAGCTGGATCGACGCCTTCTCCGGCAGGGTGCGCACGTCGCCGAAATATTGGACATGCCGCCGCACGATGTCCTGCAGCGAGGCGGAGGAGAAGAAATATTCCTGCCGCAGCCGCAATTCCTGCCCGGCGATGTGGCTGTCGGCGGGATAGAGCACGCGGGTCAGGGCGTCGGCCTTGTTGCTCTCCTTCAGGGCACCGATATGGTCGCCCGCGTTGAAGGCGTCGAGCAGGATCGGGTCGATCGGCACTGCGTTCCACAGGCGCAGCGTATTGACGCGCGCCCCGCGCCAGCCGACGACGGGCGTGTCATAGGGGGTCGCGATGACCCGCTCGCTGGGTTTCCAGTCGCGCTGGTCGTCGCCACTGCCGTCCGCCCTGGCCGGTTCGACCAGTCCGCCGAAGCCGATCTCATAGCTCGCCTCGCGCCGCTCGAACTCCCAGGGATTGCCGTGCGCCAGCCAGGTCTCTGGCAGTTCGACCTGAAAGCCGTCATGGATTTCCTGCCGGAACATGCCGTTCACATAGCGGATGCCATAGCCATAAGCTGGCACGTCCACCGTCGCCATGGACTCCATGAAGCAGGCGGCGAGGCGGCCGAGACCGCCATTGCCCAGCGCCGCATCCGGCTCCAGCTCCGACACGACCTCCAGGCTGACGCCCAAAATGTCGAGCGCGCGGCTGACCTCCTCCATGATGCCCAGGTTGGAGATGGCGTCGCGCATCAGGCGGCCGATCAGGAACTCCAGGCTGAGATAATAGACCCGCTTGCCGCCCTCCTCATAGGTCTTGGTCGTGGACGCGATCCACCGGTCGATCACGCGGTCGCGGATCGCGGCGATAGTCGCGGCCAGCCAGTCATGCGGCTTGGCGGCGGAGGGATTCTTGCCGATGCGGTGGGTCAGATGCTCGACGATTTCGGCAACCATCGGGTCGCGGTCGGTCTCGCGGCGCTGCGGGTTGGATGGGACCTGCGTCATATCCTGCATTATCCTTTCGACCTGATCGACATGCGCGAACATGGCCGAACGCCCTACGCCGCACTGCGGCATTAATGCACTAATCGGCCGCCCGTAAAAGCCCGAATCTCGCCCAAAACCGTCACTCCCGGACCGGCACGAACAGATCGTCCGCCAGCGTCCGCGACGCCATCAGGAAAAACCAGCTTGCGATCAGCAGGGTAGCGGGCACCAGCTGCATCGCGACCGACAGCGCATGGCGGCCATGGACAGGGGTCAGCAGGTCGCTGGCATAGCCGACGATCAGCGGGCCGAGCGACGCACCGAACAAAGTCAGGCAGCCGAGCAGCGCCGACGTCGCCGTCGCGCGCATCTCCGGCGGGACGATGGCGTGCACGGCGGAGAAGGTCGGGCCGAGATAGGCGACCGCCAGCATCTGCGGCGGGAAGATGAGGATGAGCGCCAGCGTCAGGTCATCGACGATCAGCGCCGGGATCATGAACAGGCCCGACAGGCCCATCACGACGGCCGGAATGCGCAGCCGCCAGCGCACGTCGCCGCGTCCCAGCCGGTCGGCCAGGAAACCGCCCAGCGGAATGCCGATCAGCCCGGCGATCCCCGTCACCAGCCCGAACAGCAGGCCGACCTTCGATGCGGTCAGTTCGTGCGAACGCATCAGGAAGGCCGGCAGGAACGTCACCATCGAATAGCCGCCGAAGGAGTAGATGGAGGAGGCAAGCACGGTGCGCCGGAACGTCCGCTTGCCCGCGAGGAAGTGCACCGTCTCGCCCAGCGACGCCTCCGCACGGGTCCGGTCGCGCGGCGCGGCGCCCGGCAGCACCAGCCAGGCGACGATGCCCACCAGCATGCCGGGCAGGCCGATGGCGACGAACGCCTCACGCCAGCTCAGCCGGTCGACCAGCCAGCCGCCCAGTATCAGCCCGGTCATCGACCCGATGGGGACGCCGCAGGACACGATGGCGATCAGGGTGGCCCGGCGTCCTTCCGGGAAATAGTCGGAGATGAGCGAGTGGCCGCCCGGCGCCGACGCCGCCTCCCCCGCCGCGACGCCCAGCCGGGCGAGCGCCAAGTGGAAGAATGTCTGCGCGAACCCGCCCAGCGCGGTCATCAGGCTCCAGCCCGCGACCGACAGCGCGATCACCGGCCGCGCATGGCCCCGGTCGGCCAATCGCCCGAATGGCAGGCCGCCCAGCGCATAGACCAGCGCGAAGACCGTCCCGCCCAGCAGGCCGATCTCCGCGTCGGACAGGTCCAGATCGCTCTTGATCGCCTGCGCCAGGATGAAGGGCAGCGTGCGATCGAGCATGTTGAGCGAATAGATACCGGTCAGCAGCCCGATGACGACGACCTGCCGCGTCGTGCTCAGTCCTGTGCTTTCCCCCGTCATGCGCCGTCCCCCTGTCAGCCCGAACTCAGCCCAGCGCTTCCTCGCCCTCCAGCGTGGTACGCAGCATCAGCCGGTCGCTGGTCAGCGCATAATTGTCCGCGCGGTGCATCGTGCCGGTATTGTCCCACACCAGCAGATCGCCCAGCGACCATTTGTGGCGATAGACGAACTGGTCCTGCGTCGCATAATCCATCAGCTTCGCCAGGAAGGCGTCGCTGTCCTCCCGCGACATGTCGTGGACATAATAGGCGGTCGCCCCCATCACGAGCGACTTCAATCCCGAATCCTTGTGATGCCACACCAGCGGATGGGTCTGCGACGGGCGGGTGCGCCACCGCTGCAACTCCGCATAGCTGTAGTCGGGATGGACCATGCGCTGCGTGGCCTCCAGCGCATGGCGGACCCGAACCGTGGAGAGCGTCTCCTTCTCCTCCTCGGGCAGATCGTCATAGGCGGCATAGGTGTTGCAGATCAGCGTATCGCCGCCCCATTCCGACAGCGTCTTGGCGGTCAGCATCGTCGCCTTGGCCGGATAGACGTCGTTCGCACCGTCGATATGCCAGTAGAAGGCGCCGCGCGTATAATCGGCGGTGTCCGACACCTTGGGGTCCAGCGAAATCTTCGACACGCCGTCGTCGCCCAGCGGCACGACCTTGCCGATGCTGCTGGCGAAGGCGAGTTGCTCCTCCTCCTCCAGGAACAGCTCGCGAAACACGATCGCGCTGCGCGTCTTGATCAGTTCCTCGATGTCGCTCGCATATTTGCCGTTGACCAGATCCGCCCGGCCGATCTTGATCTCGGACCCGACTCGCGGGGAGATATCATGGACCTCAAACATCCTGACTCGCTCATCCTTTCCGTCATCCTGCCCCTGCCCGCTCTCGACGGCGGGCTCGCTGGGCAACCATGTTGATTATGAAGGCCAGTCTATCCTCAAATCCGCAGGTCCGCGAGCACTCCTGCGGAAAAATCGCCCACGCGGCTCGGCGCGGCGCAGCGCAGCGCAGGGATTGGTGGATAATTTATCAGTCATTCCCGCGAAGGCGGGAATCCAGAGTCGAACGCGCAGTTCTCCGTGACTCTGGATTCCCGCCTGCGCGGGAATGACGACCGAGAGGGCAATGTCGCAACGGTCCCCATTGCGGGGTTGCCACGACGCCATACCGGCGCAACCGTCCGCGCAGCAGACCGCAGCAAGCGTCCAATAACATTGACAGCACGTCCCCATCCGTTATTGCGCTGCGGCATCGGATGAAACCGCCTTGCCGCTGGTTTGAGCTGACAGGACCGGCCGCCCCGACGCTGCCTTTTTCGCTGAAGACAGGTGGCAGGGGCATGCATAGGCCCATGACGGCGCAGATGCTGCGCCGCCCAGTCTCGCTTTCTCCCCCGGCTGGTCGGGTCAGACCGCCATGAGGAAGGAATCGGGACATATGACCGCAATCGGACAGGATACGCTGGGCACGCGCGACACGCTTGATGTCGGCGGAAAATCCTACGGCTATTACTCGCTGGCAAAGGCCGCGGCGAAGCTGGGGGATGTGTCCCGCCTGCCTTTCTCGATGAAGGTGCTGCTGGAAAACCTGCTCCGGTTCGAGGATGGCGCGACTGTCACCACCGCCGACGTGCAGGCGATCATCGACTGGCAGAATGACCGGGGCAAGTCCGAGCGCGAGATCCAGTATCGCCCGGCGCGCGTGCTGATGCAGGATTTCACCGGCGTTCCGTGCGTGGTCGATCTGGCCGCCATGCGCGACGCGATGAACGCGCTCGGCGCCGACGCGAACAAGATCAATCCGCAGGTTCCCGTCCACCTCGTCATCGACCACTCGGTCATGGTCGACGAGTTCGGCACGCCCAAGGCGTTTTCCCAGAATGTGGAGCTGGAATATCAGCGCAATTTCGAGCGCTACGACTTCCTGAAATGGGGCAGCAAGAGCCTCGACAATTTCAAGGTCGTCCCCCCCGGCACCGGCATCTGCCATCAGGTCAATCTGGAAAATATCGCGCAGGCCGTATGGTCCTCCGTCGATGAGAGCGGCAATCTGGTGGCCTATCCCGACACCTGCGTCGGCACCGACAGCCACACGACGATGATCAACGGCCTGGGCGTGCTCGGCTGGGGCGTGGGCGGCATCGAGGCGGAGGCTGCCATGCTCGGCCAGCCCGTCTCCATGCTCATCCCCGAAGTCGTCGGCTTCAAGCTGACCGGCGAACTGAAGGAAGGCATCACCGCCACCGACCTGGTGCTGACCGCCACCCAGATGCTGCGCGCCAAGGGCGTGGTCGGCCGCTTCGTGGAATATTTCGGCCCCGGCCTTGCCTCGCTCAGCCTTGCCGACCGCGCGACGCTTGCCAACATGGCGCCGGAATATGGCGCGACTTGTGGCTTCTTCGGCATCGACGACAAGACGCTGGACTATCTGCGCCTGACCGGCCGCAGCGATGAGAATGTCGCGCTGGTCGAGGCCTATGCCAAGGCGCAGGGCCTGTGGATCGACCCCGCCGCCGCCGACCCGGTCTTCACCGACTTCATCGAGCTGGACATGAACAGCGTCGAGCCGTCGCTCGCCGGACCCAAGCGCCCGCAGGACAAGGTGGTCCTCAGCCAGGTCGACGACGTGTTCAACGCCGACCTCAACAAGGTGTACAAGAAATCGCCGAGCCGCGTCGCCGTCGAGGGCCGCGACCATGACATTGGCGACGGCGACGTCGTGATCGCCGCGATCACCAGCTGCACCAACACCTCCAACCCCAGCGTCCTCGTCGCCGCCGGCCTCGTCGCCAAGAAGGCGGTCGAATTCGGCCTCAAGCCCAAGCCCTGGGTCAAGACCAGCCTTGCGCCGGGTTCGCAGGTCGTCACCGACTATCTGAACAAGGCGGGCCTGACGCAATATCTCGACGCGATCGGCTTCAACCTGGTCGGCTATGGCTGCACGACCTGCATCGGCAACTCCGGCCCGCTCGCCGAGCCGATCAGCAACGCGATCAACGGCAACAATATCGTCGCCGCATCGGTCCTGTCGGGTAACCGCAATTTCGAGGGCCGCGTCTCGCCGGACGTCCGCGCGAACTTCCTCGCCTCGCCGCCGCTCGTCGTCGCCTATGCGCTCAAGGGTTCGGTCACGACCGATTTCATCGACACCCCCATCGGCCAGGGCAGCGACGGCACGGACGTCTATCTCAAGGACATCTGGCCCTCGAACGAGGATGTCCGCTCGGTCATGGATGGCGCGGTGACCCGCGACATGTTCGTCAGCCGCTATGCCAGCGTCTTCACCGGCGACGATAAGTGGCAGGCGATCGATGTCACCGGCTCCGACACCTATACTTGGCGCGCAGGCTCCACCTATGTCGCCAACCCGCCCTATTTCGAGGGCATGGGCATGACGCCCGCGCCCGTCGCGGACATCGTGGACGCCAAGCTGATGGCAATCTTCGGCGACTCGATCACCACCGACCACATCTCGCCCGCCGGCAATATCAAGGCGTCCTCGCCCGCCGGCATCTATCTGCAGGAGCATCAGGTCGCGGCGGCGGACTTCAACAGCTACGGCGCGCGCCGTGGCCATCACGAAGTCATGATGCGCGGCACCTTCGCCAATATCCGCATCAAGAACCTGCTGCTGGACGGCGTCGAGGGCGGCATGACCAAATATAAGGGTGAGGTCATGCCGATCTACAACGCCGCCATGCTGCACAAGCAGGACGGCACGCCGCTGGTCGTCGTCGCCGGCAAGGAGTATGGCACCGGATCGTCACGCGACTGGGCGGCCAAGGGCACCAACCTGCTGGGCGTGCGCGTGGTCATCACGGAAAGCTTCGAGCGTATCCACCGCTCCAACCTCGTCGGCATGGGCGTGCTGCCGCTTCAGTTCCAGGGCGACGACAATCGCGAGAGCCTGGGCCTGACCGGCAATGAGAGCTTCACCATCACCGGCGTCGCCGATCTCAAGCCGCGCCAGCTGGTGCCCGTCACCGTGACTCGCGCCGACGGCTCGACCTTCACCTTCGAGGCGCTGTGCCGCATCGATACGATCAACGAGCTGGAATATTTCCTCAACGGCGGCATCCTGCCTTACGTGCTGCGCAAGCTGGCCGCCTGATCCGAGATAAAGCGCTACCGAAAGGCCGGGCGACCAAAGGGTTGCCCGCCCTTTCTTATGGGGTGAGTCGACTGTGGAGGCTTTTCTATCTCCCCTCCCGTTTACGGGAGGGGGCGGGGGTGGGCAAAGCGACCGCAAGGTCGCTGTTGGCCGAAAGGGCAGCGCGGGCCCACCCCCAGCCCCTCCCGCAAGCGGGAGGGGAGGAGAAGGTCGTCCAAAACCTCAATCCCGCAATTCGACCCAGGTCGGCGCATGGTCGCTGGCCCGCTCCCGGCCGCGATAGGGCTTGTCCACCTGCGCGTCGATCAGCCGGTCGGCCGCTGTGGGGGACAGCAGGAGGTGGTCGATGCGGAAACCCATGTCGCGCTGCCACGCGCCCGCCTGATAGTCCCAGAAGGTCCACACGCCACCGGCCGGGTGCCGCGCGGCCAGTGCGTCGGTCCAGCCGTCGCCCATCAGCGTGCGATAGGCGGAGCGGCTCTCCGGCTGCATCAGCGCGTCGCTCGCCATCGCGGGCGGCGACCAGACATCGCGGTCGAAGGGAATGACATTATAGTCGCCCGCCAGCACGGTGGGCCGCTCCGTCGCCCACAGCTCTGCGGCGCGCGCGCGCAGGCGCTTCATCCAGCGCAGCTTATAGTCGAACTTCGGCCCCGGCACCGGATTGCCGTTGGGCAGGTAGATGGACGCGATGCGCACGCCGTTCACATCCGCCTCCAGATAGCGGCTATGCTCGTCCTCCGGCTCGCCGGTCAGGCCGCGCGCCGTCTCCTGCGGCACTTGCCCGCGGGCGAGGATGGCAACGCCATTGAACCCCTTCTGCCCATGCCAGATCGCGCCATAGCCCGCCTTCTCGATCACATCGGCGGGAAAGCCCTCGTCGGCGGTCTTGATCTCCTGCAGGCAGGCGACGTCCGGCTGCGTCTCCTCCAGCCATTCCACGAGGCGGGGGAGACGGGCCTTGACCCCGTTGATGTTGAATGTGGCGATACGCATGGCCTGTGCCTAGCGCGTGGCGGACGGATGGGGAAGTCGCCAGGTTGCTTGGGACGCGCGTGGCGCGACTGACGACCCGCTCAAACCCAACCCACTCAAACCGAGAAGCTGGACCCGCAGCCGCATCCAGCCGTCGCATTGGGATTTTCGATCTTGAATGCCGCCCCGCCGAGATTCTCGACATAATCGACGACACCGCCGCGCACCAGGTCGAGGCTGACTGGATCGACCACCAGCGTCACGCCATCGCGTTCGGAGGAGATATCCTCGACGTCCACAATCTCTTCAAGGCCGAACTTATACTGAAAGCCCGAACAGCCGCCGCCTTCGACCGACAGGCGTAATATGGCGGGCTTGCCCTGCCGCTGCGCGATCTGGGCGACGCGGGTCGCGGCGGAATCGGTCAGCGAGACCTGATCGGTGGATATGGTCGTCATAGCCCCAAGATAGGGGGCATGCGCGCTTCGGGCAAGCGGTGCTCCGCCTGACCCGCCAACAACTTACTTTTCGTTGGACGCGAGGAACTTGTTGTCCGCGCCGGTACGCGCCTCGGGACCGCCCATGGCGACATGCTCACGCGCGGCGTTCAACGCCAGCTCGTAATTGGTGCCTTCCAGATAGGGGACCGGGTTCACGGCAGCGCCAGCGATACGCACTTCATAATGAAGGTGGCTGCCGGTGGAGCGGCCGGTCGAACCCATCAGGCCGATGAGCTGGCCGCGAACGACGCGCTGGTTGGGCTGCGCGATGAGCTTGGACATATGGCCGTAGCGGGTCTGGAGGCCATTGCCGTGGTTGACCTCGACGAGGTTGCCGTAGCCATTCGCCCATTCGGCGCGCGAAACGACGCCGTCGGCGGTCGCATAAATGGGGGTGCCGATGGCGCCGGGGATGTCGATTCCCTGATGCATGCGGTGACGGCCGTTGAACGGATCGTCGCGAACGCCGAAATTGGAGGTGAGGCGGATGTCCTCGACCGGCTTGCGCGAGGGGATGGCGGCGGTCGGCGCCGGGTTGGCCGAGGGGCCTTCCATCTTCGTCCAAGCGCTAAACAGCGAGTTGAACTGGGCGTCGCCCTGAGCGGCCTGCGCGGCGGTGGCACCCATCGTCAGCGTGCAGATCAGCGCGGCAGCGGCAATGCGACCACCGGTTCGGCCGATCTTATGGAACTGAAAACGACGCAAATCATTGTTCTTGTTAAGCGACTGCATGCGAACCCCGACCCGTGTTTGAAAAGTCCCGTCCCGCCCGGGACCCGTCCCCGTTCGGCTTCTGTGTGCCGTTGATCACAGTTTTCAGCGGACAAACCGTTAATGGGCAAGGGCAGCGTAGTATTCTCGCGTCAGACCGGCCTTTCGACGCGCTGAGTCGTTGAACGGAGGCTTAATCGCGCCGGTGAAATGCTTCCGGACGAGGTTTTGGAACGTTGCCTGCGGCTCAAAGCCGCGCAGAATCGCCATATTTTCGAACCAACGAACGCCCGCGTTAACATGCTTCACCTCGTCGTCGGCGATGCGCGACAGGATGCGCGCCGACGGTTCGTCGCCCACCTGCCGCAAACGCTCGATCATCTGCGGCGTCACGTCCAGACCGCGCGCCTCCAGCACCAGCGGCACGACCGCCAATCGCGCTGCAACATCGTGCCGCGTCGCAAAAGCCGCCTCCCACAAGCCGTCATGGGCGGGAAGAGCGCCATAATGGCTCCCGAACTGCGCCAGTCGCCGGTCAAGCAACGCAAAATGCAGCGCTTCCTCCGCGCCTACGCGCATCCAGTCGTCGATGAATGTGCGCGGCATCTCGGCCCCGAATCGCCCGGCAATGTCGAAGGCCAGGTCGATGGCCGAAAACTCGATATGTGCGAGCGCGTGCAACAAGGCGATGCGGCCCTTCTCGGACCCGCCACGGCTTCGGCGTGGCATCTTGCCGGGGGCGAGGAGCAGCGGAGCGTCGGGGCGGGCAGGGCGGTTCGGCATCGCCCGGTCGAATGCCCAGTCGAGCCGCCCCAGACGCCAGTCACGCGCGACGCGCCGGGCGGTCATGATCTTGGCGCGTGGCTCTGCCGTCAGCAGGACGGCCTCGCAAGCCCGGGCAACGGTTTCAGCCAAGCGCGCGGGCCGCCTCCAGCACTTCGGCGGCATGGCCCTTCACCTTGACCGACGGCCACACGCGCACAGCCTTGCCATCCGCGCCGAACAGGAAGGTGGCGCGGGCAATGCCCATATATTCGCGGCCATAAAGCTTCTTTTCGATCCATGTGCCGAACGCCTCGCACACCGCACCGTCGCCATCGGAGGCGAGCGTAACCGCCAGACTATGCTTGGCCGCGAATTTGGCGAGCTTTGCGGGCGTATCCTTGGATATGCCGATCACCGGCACGCCAAGCGCATCGAACTCGCTCTTCAGGGCGCTGAAATCCAGTGCCTCATTGGTGCAGCCGGGCGTGTCGGCCTTAGGATAGAAATAGACGACGAGCGGCTTTCCCGCATATGCCTCCAGCACGAGGGGCGCGCCGTCCGATCCGGTCAGCGTCACCGCAGGCAGGCTATCTCCGGTCGTCAGCATCGCCAAATTCCTCTGCAATCGCGGTCCATGCCGCGCGGATGCTCTGCCGCGCGTCGGCGATTCTGGCAAGCAGGTCACGCCAGTCCTCTGCGCCGCAGGCCCGCGCGACCAGCGCACGCGATTCCTCGGGCGGCGGTTCAGCGCCGGGCGTCACCAGCCGCGACACGACGAGATAGCGGGTGAGGAGATCGTGCGCGGGCCGTATCTCCGGGCCGAGCGCCCCTTCTGCCTCCAGCGCGGCGATAGCGACGCGCAGGTCCGGCGCAAAGCCGGTGCCCGTACGGAACTGCGTCACATGGGTCAGGAATTCGAGGTCGATCAGGCCCCCGGATGCGAGTTTGACGTCCAGATCGCCCTTGGGCGGCTTGTGCTTGGCGATGTCGCGCCGCATCGACACGGCCGAACGCGCCAATGCGTCCCGGTCCCGCTCGGCATGAAGCGTCCCGGTCACGATGCCCTGCAATTCCTCACGCGCCGCCGCCGAACCGAAGATCGGCCGGGCACGGGTGAGCGCCAGATGCTCCCACGCCCAGGCCGATTCCGCCTGATAGCGCGCGAAACTGTCGAAGCTGACCGCCAGCAATCCCTGCGGCCCGGACGGGCGCAGCCGCGTATCCACTTCGTAAAGCGGGCCGAACGCGGTCGGCACCGACAGCGCATTGCCGACGCGCTGCGCCAGCCGGTTGAAATATTGCGTTGCGCCCAGCGGTCTCGCCCCATCCGATTCGGGACGGAAGTCGCCGGTAAACAGGAAGATGAGATCGAGGTCGGAGGCATGGGTCAGGAGGCCCCCGCCCAGCCGCCCGAGCGCGAGGATGACCAGCTCCCCGCCCGGCACGCGGCCATGCGCCTTCTCGAACTCGGCGACCGTCCCGGCGGTCAGCGCCTCTATCGCCGCCTCCGCCACGCGGCCATAGCCAGCGGCCGCGTCGATGGGGTCGCTGGCCCCGCGCACGATCTGGACGCCGATGGCGAAGCGCCGGTCGCCGACCTTCTGCCGCACCGAATCGAGCAGCGCCTCATAATGAGCCCCGGCCTCCTGCGCGCCGAAGTCGGCGACGAGTTGCGCGACGGATGGCATCGGGTCGAATGCAGTGGTGTCGATCAGCCCGTCGAGCAACGCCGCGCGCCGTCCCAGCGCCTCGGCCAATGCAGGCGCATGGCTCAATATCTCGACCAGAATCTGTGCCAGCGCCGGTCGCGCGGAGAGCAGGCGGAAGATATTGATCGCGCTGGGCAATCCGCTCAGCAGCGCGTCCAGCCGCAATACGGTCGCATCAGGGTCCGGCGCCCTGGCGATGGCGCGCATCACCTCCGGCAGCATATCCTCCAGCGCCTCGCGCGCGGGCGGGGAACGCAGCACGCGGGCGCGTCCTTCCCGCCATTCGGTGATGCGGGTCTGCGCCGGAACAGGGTCGGCAAACCCCATCTCGACCAACTGCGCAGCCAGCGTATCGGGGTGGCGCGACAGCCGGTCGATGGACCCGCTCGCCGCCGCCAGCCCGTCATAGAGCGCTCCCACTTGTTCGACATGCGGCCGCAGGCTCTCGATCAGCGCGCCGCCATCGGGTAGCCGGTCGAGCATAGCCACATTGTCGAGCGAGGCTGGCGGCGTCGGCAGGCTGTGCGTCTGGAGGTCGTCCACCATCTGCAACCGATGTTCGACGGTGCGCAGGCGGCGGTAGGCGGCGGCCAGCACATCGGCCGTGTCCCATTCGATGATCCCCGCCCCCGCCAGCGCCGCCAGCGCATCCAGAGTCGCGGGCGCGCGCAGGCCCGGATCGCGGCCGCCGTGGATGAGCTGGTGGATCTGCGCGAAGAACTCGACCTCGCGAATACCGCCGCGGCCGCGCTTGAGATCGTAACCCGCGCCCAGCCGCTGCCCCTGTGCATAATGGTCGCGGATACGCCGCGTCATGTCGCCGATCCCGGCGATCGCGCCGAAATCGAGCGAGCGTCGCCACACGAACGGGCGAATGGCATTGAGGAACATCTGCCCCAGCGCCCGGTCGCCCGCCGCCACCCGCGCCCGGATGAAGGCGGCCTGTTCCCAGCCCATGGCGGTGGACTCATAATAGCTGATCGCCGCGTCCACCGGCAGCACGATGGGCGTGGCCTCCGGCGAGGGGCGCAGGCGCAGGTCGACGCGGAACACATAGCCATGCGCGTCCCGCTCCCCCAGTAGCGCGACGATGCGGCGGCCCAGGCGCACGGCGGACTCGACCGGCTCCTCGCGCGGGCCGTGGGGCAGGGTGGCTGGGTCGAACAGCAGGATCGGATCGATGTCGGAGCTGTAGTTCAGTTCGCCGCTGCCATGCTTGCCGAGCGCCAGCACCGAAAGGCCGCGCACCGCCTCACCCGGAAAGCGCTCGGCAAAGGCCGCCGCGATGGCGCGGTCCAGCGCGTCGTCGGCAAAGGCGGACAGGCGGGCGGTGACGGTCTCGAGCGGCCAGGCCCCGGCCAGGTCGGCGATGGCGATCGCCAGCCCGCGCGCGCGCTTCTCCTCGCGCAGGGCGCGGGCGACGGGGGCGTCCGGATCGGCGACACCCCCCGCTGCGATCCATGCAGAATCGATATCGCCGATCCTCAGAAGCGAAACGACTTCCGGGAAGCATTCGATCTGGCGTGACAGGTAGGGACTATGGGCGGACGCCCGGTTCAGCGCCTCGGTCCAGTCGCTTTCAGGGGCTTTCACGCCGACTCCTTGTCTATTCGTCGCAAGCTTCGGCTATCATCGCAACTTTGACTATGCCTCACCGTTATGCCGACATGACCAACTATGGCAACAACAAATCAAATACGGAGAGGACCGGCCAAATGGCGTCGCGATACCGCGAAGTGCCGTCGCCCGCGAGGACCGACGGCGTCAGCATTGCCCTGCAACGTGCGTTCACCGCGCATGGCGACAAGGCGGACGATTTTCTGGGACTACTGCAGGAGTTGGACCGCAAGACAGGTTTTTGAGACTGCATAGATCGGCGCCCAGACCGGATTTGGCAGGAAACGCCGACATTCTGTGCGCGAGACGGCGAAACGGGGGCGCGGCGACTATCGTCAGCGCCCTTCGCTTATCCTGTCCACTTCGCCCATGATGTCCGCCAGCGTTCCATCGGTGCTAGTCGCCTGTGTCGAGCGCGCAGGCAATGCGCCCTGCTCCAGGATCGATTCCAGTGCCGTGCGGCCACGCGCCACGCGGCTCTTGATCGTGCCCACCGCGACACCGCAGATTTCCGCCGCTTCCTCATAGGCGAAACCACCGGCCCCGACGAGGATCAGCGCCTCGCGCTGCGGCTGCGGCAATTGCTGGAGCGCGCGCTGCAGGTCGTTGAGGTCGATATGCCGATCCTGGCTCGCCGGGCCTGCAAGGATGCGGTCGGCAGTCAGATCGTCCCACTCACCGCGAAAGCGGTTGCGGCGAACCTGGCTGAGATAATGGTTGCGCAGGATGATGAATGTCCAGGCGCGCATGTTCGTGCCCGCCTGAAAGCGCGAGCGCGCAGCCCAGGCCTTCAGCAGGGTTTCCTGCACCAGATCGTCCGCAAGGTCGCGATTGCCGGACAGCGAGCGCCCGAACGCGCGCAGATGCGGCACGATCTGCGTGAGTTGCTTTTTAAATTCGGTGTCGCTGAGCTGAACGCGATCCTCCGCACCCTCGGGCACGGCGGGCAGCATGTCGTCGGCGGCGTCCCCCGTCGGAGCCGTAGCGGCAGGCATTTTCGTCGTCACCTCACCTGATCCTTCGCGGCGCAGCGCGCCATCGGAGATATGTTTCTGTGCATCGGGGCCGACATGTGCCGGCCGATCGTCGTCCACTGTACCCAGTCGGTCGAGTGTCATTCCTTGGCAATCCGCTCCGTCCTATTTCACTGCCAGAACGATAATCATCGCAACTATGACCAGAGCCAGCGACACTCCAAGGACATAGCGCACGATGTGCGGCGTAGTGCCGCCTCGCACCTCGTCCGTCCCTATATGGATCTCCTGCTCCGCCATAAAAGACTCCGGGGACAATAAGATACCGGTAAGACTTCGCCGACCGAGATTTGGCCGGGTCGTTACGGTGAACGCCGGACGTCTCGCGCTGGTTCCATCACTTGCCCGGCGCTCCGTTGCCATCTGGTCCGCGACATCCCCCTCATCCATTGCGTTCGCTGGCACAGTACACGACCCAAGGGGGAGGCAAATGCGCACGACATTCCGTTTATCCCTGCCTCGCACCGCTTCGTCCGCCATCGCTCTGCGGGAACGCAACATAGGGCAAGAGGTTCTGTTGAGTCAGAGAGTTCCACTGCAGGAACCCCCACGCAGGAAAGGATCTGACATGGCAGATATCGGAACATATGAACGCTCGTCGCTCATCGCCTCCGACCGGGTGGAAGGCACCGCGGTCTTCGACCTCAAGGGCGAAAGGCTGGGCAGCATCAGCCGCCTGATGATCGGAAAGACCAGTGGGCAGGTGGATTGCGCCGTCCTGTCGTTCGGCGGCTTCCTCGGCATCGGCAATGAGCATTATCCCATTCCCTGGTCGATGCTGAGCTACGACGTGACCAAGGGCGGCTATGCGGTCGATCTCGACAAGGATCGGCTGAAGGACGCGCCGCGCTACGATCTGGCCCGCGAACCCGAGTTCGATGCCGACTACACGCGGGCGTTGTACAGCTATTATGGTGTCGCGCCGCTCTTTTAAGCGTTAACGTCTCATCGCAGTTAATGCACGGTTCAACGACCGCGCCCTACGTCCTTTCCGTGCCGTGCGCTGATTTCGACGACCGGCACGGGGAGGATTTTCACTAATGCTACAAAATGGCGGAAAGCTCATCCTGGGCAGCGCCGCGATCGTTGCGCTTGGCCTGGTGTCGGGCGGCTATCTGCTCGGCGACGGACTGAAGCGGGCCAAGGCGGCCGACCGATCGGTCACGGTGCGCGGCCTGGCCGAACGCGACGTGACGGCGGATCTCGCCACCTGGACCATCGCCTATTCGGCGACCGGCACCGACCTTCCCGGCGTACGGGCCGAGATCGAGAATAATACGCGCGCGCTGACCGACTATTTCACCAGCGTCGGGTTCAAGGCCACCGACCTGTCACCGACCGGCGCGGGGGTGAACCAGTTCGTGAACAATGGCGTTCCGCAGATCACCATCACCCAGCGCATGCAGTTGCGCACCAACGACATCGCTCGCGCGCGGCGGGCGGTGGCGGGCCAGTTCGACTTGGTGCGCCGCGGCGTGACCCTGCAGGAAGGGTCGGGGATGGTGTACAGCTTCACGGGTCTCAATGCGCTCAAACCGCCCATGGTCGCGCAGGCGACACTGGACGCGCGCAAGGCGGCAGAGCAGTTCGCCAAGGACAGCGGCACGGCGGTCGGCGGCATCAAGAGCGCGACGCAGGGCTATTTCTCCATCGAGCCGCGCGACGGCGATCAGACGGGCGGCAATTATGGCGTGGCCGACACGCCCTATAAGAAGGTGCGCGTCGTCACGACCATCGACTTCTATCTCGAGTGAAGCCTATCGCGATTGCGGCTTATCGTTAGGGGCAGGGGCGGCGACCGGTTCGTCGCCCAACTGCGCAAGATAGGCGCTTGCCTTGTCAGCGACGGGCGTCCCCGCTCCGATCCGCGCGGCGGTGCGGAACGCGGTGCGCGCCGTGGCATCGTCATGGCCCAGCGCCGCGATGACGCCCTGTTCCAGCAGCACCGAAGCATCGTCGCCAGCCAGCCTCACTGCCTGCGATATATGCTGTTTGGCGAGCGGCAGATCGTCCATGCGCCGCGCCAGCGTGGCGGATAGCAGCCACACCAGCGGGTCCTGCGGCGCCATCCCGATTGCGCTGTCGAGGTCGGCGCGCGCCCCCGCCTCGTCCTTCTGCGCGACACGCGCCCGCGCCCGGTCGAGATAGGCCTCGCCCCGCTCCAGCCCGTTGGGCAGCGCGTTGCCCGTCAACGCCTTGTCCAGCGCGGACAGCGCGCCCGGCATGTCGCCGCCCGCCAGCGCGGCATTGCCCGCCTGCGCCCACAGGCGCGCCGCGGTGCCGCCATCGGTCCCGGCGAGACGCGCACCATCGCGAAACGCGGTCGCCGCCTCTGCCCAGCGCCCCGCCTGCGCCTCCGCCAGGCCGAGGCACTGACGCGGGGCCGGGCCGTCGGTCCGCACGATCCAGTCGCGCGCCCGCTTGATCGCGGCGGCGCTGTCCCGCTGGGCCAGATTGGCGCAATCCTCCAGCGCCGGGTCGATCACCGGGGGGCTGGCCTTGGGATAGGGCTTGATACGGCGTTCAGCGGGCGGCTTGCGGCGGCCCATGACCGCTTCGGTCTCCGGGTCCATGCCGGAGGCACTGGCGACGAGCAGGGCGAGGAGAACGGACATGGATGCAGGGCCTTTTCAGGGCAGGGCGGCAATGGCGGAGGTCAAGAGCGCAATGTCCTGCGGCCGCGACAGGCGATGGTCGCCCTGCTTGACGAGCAGGGTCTGTACATCGGCTGAACCGATGCTTTCGGCGATGGCCAGAGCGGTCTGCCATGGCACATCGGGGTCGCTTTGCCCCTGAAGCAGCCGGACCGGACAATGGATGGCAAGGGGCCGTCCGAGCAGCAGGTTCGCCTGCCCCGATTCCCAGAAGGCACGCGTCGTCACATAAGGCTTATCGCCATAGTCCGACGGTTCGATCAGACGGCCCTCGTCGCGAATGACCGCCTTCTGCGCATCCGAAAAACCCCATTCGGTGAAGTCGGGCGCGGCCGCGATGCCGACGAGGCCCCGCACCCGCTCCCCCAGATCGCGCGCGAGCAGCAGCGCGATCCAGCCGCCCATGGACGATCCCACCAGCACGACCTCGCCCGGCACGAAACGGTCGATCAGGAAGCGCGCATCGTCCCGCCAGCTTGCGAGCGTACCGTCGGTGAAGGCGCCCTCGCTGGCGCCGCATCCCGCATAGTCGAGGCGCAGCATCGCGCGCCCATTCGCCGCCGCCCACGCATCGAGCGCCAGCGCCTTGCTCCCTGCCATGTCGGACATATAGCCGGGCAGGAAGACGATGGCCGGTCCCGAACCGGCGCGATACCCATAGGCCAGGCGCAGTCCATCCGGCCGCGCGCACATCCGCACCGTCACCAGTTGAACCCCTTTTCCTTTTTCGCATGCCGGTCGGCGGCGCACATGCCGCGCAGCGCGGTCCATTGGGCAGCGGTCAACGCCGGGACATAGCGCTTGCCGGCGACCCTGCTGCGCTGGAACGCCGTCTTGCGGTCGGCGGAGACGGGATGCGAACTGATCCAGGCGGTGGCGCGCTCCAGCGATCCCTTGTCGCCCGACTTCCTGCCCAGCCGGTCGAAGAAGGCCGCGGTCGGGTCGGGCGAGATGGACGCGCGGGCCAGCTGGCCGATGGCATAGCCGTCCGCCGACATTTCCGCCTTGCGGCCATAGCTGAGCGAGAGCAGGCCATTCAGCGCCCCGCCGATATTGCCGTCGATGCCGCCGAGCAGGACGCTGAGGCCAAGCTGGCGGATCAGCGCCGCCGTCACGTCGCGATTGGCGACATGGCCGATCTCATGCGCCAGCACGCCCGCCACCTCGTCGGGCGATCCCGCCTGCGCGATCAGGCCCTGAAACAGGATGATGCGCCCGCCCGGCAGCGCGACCGCGTTCACCATCGGCACATTGGCGATCTCGACCGAACGCACCCCGGCCTCCTGCGCGCCGAGGCTGGCGGCCAGCCGGTCCAGCGCCGCCTTGCCCCCATCGGTGCGGCAGAAGCGCCCGCCGAAATCGCCGATCATCGCGTCGCCCAGCCGGTTCTCGACCGAACGGGGCACCAGCGGTGCGATCCAGATCGGCGCGCTGAGCACGGCGAACACCAGAGCGGCGGCGATGACCGCGAAGATGATGACCGCGCGCGTCAGCCCGAAACGGTCGATCACCCTGCCGTAGCGGGCCGGGAGCGGCAGATGGACGGCGAAACTATCCGGCGGCGGCCCGTCGAAGATGAGCCGCCAGCCCGCCACCCCCTTCAGCCCATAGACCGACCGGCCGCCCGTACCGTCCAGCGCGACGACATCCGCCCAGCGATGCGGCCCGCTCCCGAAACCATCGGTCTCGCCTTCGATCAGGAAGCCGTCCGGCCCCGGCACCGCCCGCACGGCATGGCGGGTGGCGGAGCGGCCGTCATAATGCCAGGCGGCCACCGGCTCTGCCATGGATCAGAATGCGCCCAGGTCGAACGCGTCGAGCAGGCCCTCGCCCTGTCCCGGCTCGCGGGTGGTCGACTGGCCCAGCGCCGCCAGGCTGACCTCACCGGTCGCCTCCAAATGGGTAATGAAGAATTTCCAGTGACGATAGCTGAGGAAGATCGCGCCGATGCCCAGCGTGCAGACGACCAGCAGGATGTCCACGATCAGCAGGCCGATCCACTCGCTGGTCGATGCCTCGAACCTGAAACGGATGTCGCCCAGCGTCAGATTGCTGATCGCCTCGCGCAGGAACGCCGCATAATAGGCCAGGGCGATGAGCCCGAGCAACAGATAGACCCCGACCAGGACGGCAATGATCGTCAGGATCTGGAATGGCAGCGGCAAGCCGCCTCCTGCGGCAAATCCGACCATCGCGATCCCGAATGTCGCCATCAGGATTCCGGCGACGATAACGACCAGAAAGGGCATGAGATAGAAAAGCAGGAAGCGCGGAAAGATCGGCCGCGCCCGCGCCTGCGACGCGAAACTCTGCGACCCGAAGCTCATCTGCCGCCAACGCTCGTTCCACAGCGACACCATCGACCAGGGGACGAGCAGCCAGAACGGGATGACGCCGACGCTTGATTTCCACAGCCAGGACAGGCCGTAGCGTATGCCATTGCTGTCCGACCCGCCCCTGATGCCATGCCAGAAGGTGCGGCTGAGCCGGTAGCGCAGCGCGCGGAAACGCGCGACGCCCGCCATGAACAGCAGAAAGAAGAAGGCCGCGATGCCGATCAGCCCCGCTATCCCCTCATGCCCGCGCAGCGCCAGCGCCTGAACGCCGAATTGCAGGATGAGGAACGGGATGCCGAACAGGACGACCGCCAGCAGGAAGCCGACGAACAGCTCCATGCCCGTGCCGGTCCATTCCAGCGTCTCGTCGATGAAGCGGCTACGGCTCCACAGATAGCGGCGTGATCGGGTCGTCGCCCAGAAGCGGTAGATGCCCAGCGTGACGATAGTGAGGAGCAGGTTGGTGAAGGCGATGGGGGCATAGTCCTGCCACCGCCCCTCGAACCGGAAAGCGCTGTCCTGATCCTGTCCCATCGCCGCCTCTCCCATCCTGTCAGGCCATTCGGGTCGCCCCGGCGGGATCAGTTGCCGGCACCGCCGCCGCCTGCGCCGCCACCTGCACCGCCGCCCGTGCCGACCGCGCCGATATTGCCGAAGATTTCCTGGAACAGCGACCGCTCACGACCGCGCGTCTCGGTCTTGCTGCCGGCCGGGCTGAGGTTCACGACCTGCTGCATGCCGATGCGGTCGACCTTGGCGACATTGCCTGCCGCGTCGAAACTGACGCGCAGCACCGTCTGGTCGACCGGGCGCGGCGAGGCAAAGGCCAGCGCGCGCATGTCGCGCGAGATATAATACCATTCTTCCGGGCCGAATTGCGACGCGAAGCTGGGCCGCCCGAGCGATCCCTCCACCGACGCCTTGTTGTCGATGCCGGGCGCGATGGAATCGACCAGCAGCTTGTCGACCTGATAGCCCTGATGGGTACGGATGCGCGTGCATCCGCCCAGCGCCAGCATCGCCGCGGCACCGGCAATCAGCGTCAGCCGCGAGCAAGAGAGGTGCATGAATGTCTCCGTGGGACAGCGTTGAGAACGAACGAGATGGGCCATTGCATTGGCTCTTCGCGCGATCAATATGGCAGTTGCTCCCTGCCCACAAGGCCGGTGGCCGCCGCGCACCCCCGTGGACCGGCGCAGTTTAACCGCGGATGAGCGAATAGATGTCCTTTTTGAAGTCCCTGTTCGGGCGTCCTGAGTCGCAAGACGGCCGCCGCGCACTCTATGACGCCATCGTGGCGGAGGCGCGCGCGCCGCACTGGTATGCGCAAGGGCGCGTTCCCGACACGCTGGACGGGCGGTTCGACATGGTCGCTGCGATCCTCTCCTTCGTGCTGCTACGGCTCGAGACGCTGGGCGCTTCGGAGGACAGTGCGCGCCTCGCCGAAATCTTCGTGGAGGATATGGACGGGCAGCTTCGCCAGATCGGCATTGGCGACCTGGTGGTCGGCAAGCATATCGGCCGGATGATGAGCGCGCTCGGCGGCCGGCTGGGCGCCTATCGCGCCGCACTGGCGGGCGAGGGCGATCTGGGCGAGGCGCTGGAGCGTAATCTGTATCGCGGCGAAGCGCCTGCGCCGGCGGCGGTCGCGCACGCTGCGGCGGGCCTTCGCCGGTTCGCGGACGGGCTGGCGGGCGCATCGCTCGACGACATACGCGCCGGACGCATCGGGACCGGCGGGCAGTGAGCGCGGCCCCGGAATTTTCGCGCCCCGTCGCCATCGACCGCATCGGCGGCGACACACGGCCACAGTCCATCGCCGCCGACGAGGCCGAGCGGCTGGCTCTCGCGCGCCGTTTTCGCCTGCGCGCCATCGACAGGCTTGAGGCCAGCTACACGTTGATGCCCGATGCCGAGGCATGGCTGGCGACCGGCACGCTCAGCGCATCGGTGGTGCAGGCTTGCGCGGCGACGGGACAGGATGTGCCCGAGAGCGTGGAAACCCCGTTCAGCATCCGCTTCGTGGCGGAGGCCGCCGTGTCGGAGGAAGAGGTCGAATTGTCGGAGGACGATTGCGACGTCATGACCGTCGAGGACGGCCGCATCGACATGGGTGAGGCTGCCGCGCAGACGCTCGCCCTCAATCTCGACCCCTATCCCCGCGCACCCGACGCCGACGCCTTTCTCAAGGAGATGGGCGTGAAGCAGGAGGGGGAAGCAGGCGCCCTCGCCGGGCTGAAGGATTTGCTGGCGAAGAAGGGCGACTGAACCCCGCCGGATATCGACGGGCTATATATTGACGGAAAGCGTCGCGCCGAGCAGCTCGATGGCCATGCTGAGATGACAGGCCGCCAGACCTTCCTCGGCCGCGTCGAGGATGTCCAGCGCCTGACGCATGAGGTCCACGGCCTTTTCGAGGCTGGAGGGCACGAGCTCTGCCGCTAGACGGGGGAGGGTGTCGTCTTGCATGGCGCCCTTCAACAATATTACTAATGATATGACAAGTGAGACGTCAGGGAGATGATACGCATACGGATGCGTTTGCTCCGCGCTGTTCATGGAACGCTCAGACGGGCCGCTCGCTGCCACGAGACCCGTATCGACGACAGCCTGAGTCCCGTCATCCATGTTCCCCTTTCGTTCAGCGATCCATCATGGCATAATCGCGCCATGGACTCAGGCGATCCGACCCCGCGCAAGATCATCCATATCGATATGGACGCCTTTTATGCGTCGGTGGAGCAGCGCGACGACCCGTCGCTGCGCGGCTTGCCGCTGGCCGTGGGCGGGGGAGGGCCGCGCGGCGTCGTCGCGGCGGCCAGCTATGAGGCGCGGACCTTTGGCGTCAGGTCGGCCATGCCGGGCGCACGGGCGCGCCGGCTGTGCCCCGACCTCATATTCGTACCGCCCCGCTTCGACGCCTATCGCGCCGTGTCGGAACACATCCACCGCATCTTCGCGCGCTTCACCGACATCATCCAGCCGCTTTCGCTGGACGAGGCCTATCTCGACGTGACCGTGAACCGCATGGGAATCGCATCGGCCACCTATGTCGCGAGCGAGATCAGGCGGCTGATTCAAGAGGAGACGGGACTCACCGCCTCGGCAGGCGTTTCCTACAACAAGCTGCTGGCCAAGCTGGCGTCGGACCAGAACAAGCCCGATGGCCTGTGCGTCGTGCGGCCGGACGAGGGCGAGGCGTTCATCGCGGCCATGCCGGTCTCGCGCATTCACGGCGTCGGCCCGGTCACCGCGCGGCGCATGGCGGCGCTCGGCATCGAAACGGGCGCGGACCTCAAGGCGCGCGACCTTCCTTTCCTGCAACGCCATTTCGGCAAGGCGGCCACCTTCTACCATGGCGCCGCACGCGGCATCGACGACCGCCCGGTGCATGAGCGGGAAGGGCGTAAGTCGGTGAGCGTGGAAGACACGTTCGAGACGGACCTGATCGACGGCGCGGCGCTGGAGGCGGAACTGGCGCGCATCGCCGACCGGCTTTGGCCACGCATCGAACGGTCGCATGCCATCGGCCGCACCGTGACGCTGAAGGTCAAGCTGTCCGACTTCCGCATTCTCACCCGGTCGCGGACCCTGCCCCAGCCGGTGCGCGACCGGGAGGAGATATTCGAGACCGGCCGCGCGCTCCTTCAGGCCCAGTTGCCACTGCCGCTCGGCGCGCGCCTGCTCGGCCTCGGCCTGCACAATCTGGCGGAGGAACCGCCGGATCGCGATATCGTGGAAGTGCGCCAGTTCGAGCTGGCGATCTGACGATTTTGACGAGGGGTCAGTCGATCAGCGAGCGATACATGACCAGCGCGTCGACATAACCATGGTGCGGATGGCGAAATGCGCCCGGCAATCGCCCCACGATCGCAAAACCCATGGCCTGCCACAGCCGCACCGCGCGTGCGTTGCTGCTCACTACGAAATTATATTGCATGGCGCGATATCCGCTCACCCGCGCATGGCTCAGCGAATGCGCGCACATGGCGCGCGCCACCCCGCGCCCGGTCGCGGCGGCAGCGGTCATATAGCCGCAATTGCAGACATGCGCGCCGCCGCCACCCTGATTGGGGCGGATATAATAAGTGCCGAGGATCGCGCCCTCCGCCTCCGCCACGAACACCTCCTTGCCCGTATCCAGCCAGTAGGCGAGCGCCTCCTCCTCGCTCATGGCCGGGTCGAGCGCATAGGTCGCGCTCTCGCGGATGGTGGGAAGGATGATGGCAGCGATGGCGGTAGCGTCGCTTGGCACGGCCCGGCGGATCAGCATGGTCCTGTCACTCTCGCAGGAATTTGGGCGGCAACTCGAACAGCGCGGCAAAGCGCGCGGCCAGTGCCGGATCGCCCGCGACGCTGAGCGCACCGCTGAGTTGCTCCACGGGGACACCGCCATAGATGAATGCGGCAAAGGCGTTGGGCGCGCCCGCAAAGACGATATCGCCATCCTCCGCCCGGCCGCGCGCAATGGCGAGGCCATCCGCGTCGAGTCGGCCCAGATACTCGTCTGTGCCCCAGCGAAAGCCGACAGTCAGCCGCAGGTCGCCGATCTTTGCAGGCGCGATCATCGTGCGCAGCGAGAGCAGGATCGACACCCTGCTGATCGGCAGGGTCGCGTCATGCCCGGGCGAGCGCGCGGCCCAGCGGCCAAGCTCCTGGATGATCGGTTCCGCCTCATAGCCCCATGTCGTCAGCTCGTAGACCTGCACGTTCGCGGGCGGCGGCAGCTTTGTCTTCAGGACAATATTGTCCGCCTCCAGTTCGGTCAGGCGCTGCGTCAACACATTGGCGCTCAGGCCGGGCAGGTCGGCGCGCAAATCGCCGAATCGACGCGGACCCAGCATAAGCTCCCGCACGACCGCCAGCGCCCAGCGGTCGCCTACCAGTTCCATGGCATGCGCCATGCCGCACGCGTCATGATAGCTTCGCTTGCGGGCGCCCTTCTTGCCGTCAGTTATTTTTTCTAACTCCATAGTTGCAATATGTAATTATCGGGAGCATTCTTGTCAATGTACCGAGTCGAACCGACGAAGGAGTGGCGACATGGCAAAGATGATCTTCGTGAATCTGCCCGTGACCGACCTGAAGCGGTCGCTCGCTTTTTATGAGGCGGTGGGCGCGACGCCCGATCCCCGCTTCGCCGACGATACCGCGGCCGCGGTCAGCTTTTCCGACACGATCCACGCGATGCTGCTGACCCATGACCGGTTCAAGGGCTTCACTACGCGCCGCATCATCGACGCGCATAATGAGGCGCAGGCAGCCTTCGCGCTCGCCGAGGACAGTCGCGAAATCGTGGACGACCTGGTCCGGCGCGCGGTCGTCGGCGGCGGTACGGCCGACCCCAATCCAGCGCAGGATCATGGCTTCATGTACAGCCGGTCCTTTGCCGACCCGGACGGCCATATCTGGGAGCCGTTCTGGATGGACCTGGAGGCGGCCATGGCCGCTGGACAGGCGGAACCGGCCTGATCGGGCATGAGCAGAAAACAGGGGTAAGAGGAGCGACATGATGACGGAAAACGCCAATCCGCGCTGGATGACCATGACGGGACGCTGCCTGAGCGTGGTCGTCATCTTCTTCCTGGTGATGGACGCCGTCATCAAGCTGCCGCCGCTGGACGTGGTGGGCGCGACGCTGGCGCAGCTTGGCTGGCCGGTGAACGACGGCACCGCGCGCATGCTGGGCGGCATCACGCTCCTGTGCACCGCGCTCTATGCCTGGCCGCGCACTGCCTTTCTCGGCGCGATCCTGATGACCGGCTATTTGGGCGGCGCGATGGCGACGCATGTCCGCATCGCCAGCCCCCTGTTCAGCCATATCCTGTTCGGCGCCTATCTCGGCGTGCTGATGTGGGGCGGCCTGTGGTTCCGCTCGCCCACGCTGCGCGGCCTGCTGCCGATCCGCACCTGACGACAAGAGGAGAAGGATGATGACCTATATCGACGGTTTCGTGATCGCGGTCCCGACCGCCAACAAGCAGAAGTTCATCGACCATGCCAATCAGGGCGACAGCCTGTTCATGGAACTGGGTGCCATCCGCATCCTGGAATGCTGGGGCGACGATGTGCCCGACGGCAAGACCACCGACTTCAAGGGTGCGGTAAAGGCTACCGAGGACGAGACCGTGGTCTTTTCCTGGATCGAATGGCCCGACAAGGCGACGCGCGACTCGGCCATGGGCAGGATGGAGGACCTCATGAAGAAGGACCCGCGCTTCAACCCCGAGACCAACCCGATGCCGTTCGACGCCGGACGCATGATCTATGGCGGCTTTCAGCCCATCGTAACGTTGGAGAAGTGACATGGCGAACCAGCATGGCGACTATATCTGGTACGAATTGCTGACCAGCGATGCGGACGCGGCGACGGCCTTCTACGGCAAGGTGGTCGGCTGGACCGTGGCCGACAGCGGCACGCCCGGCATGGACTATCGCATCATCAATATGGGCGAGAACAGCGTCGGCGGCCTGATGGCGATCACGCCCGAAATGTCGGGGCATGGCGCGCGGCCGACATGGCTGGGCTATGTGCAGGTGGACGATGTCGACAAGGCCGTGACCAGCATCGAACATGGCGGCGGCACGGTGACGATGCCCGCGATGGACATTCCCACCGTCGGCCGCATTGCGATGGTCGCCGACCCGCAGGGCGCGCCCTTCTACATCATGAAGCCCGCGACGGACGAGGGCACCAGCCTGGCCTTCGCCTATGACGTCCCGCGCGTCGGCCATTGCGCCTGGAACGAACTGACGACGAGCGACCAGGCGGCGGCATGGCATTTCTACGGCACGCGCTTCGGCTGGACGAAGGATGGCGAGATGGACATGGGGCCGGAGATGGGCACCTACGACTTCATCCGGCACCATGGCGACACGGGCGGCGTCATCGGGGCGATCATGGGCGGCGCGCCGCAATGGGGGCCGCCGCGCTGGACCCAATATTTCCGCGTGCCCGACATCGACGCCGCCAAGGCGGTGATCGAGGCGGAGGGCGGTTCCATCACCAATGGCCCGATGGAAATCCCCGGCGGCGATTATGCCATGAACGCGGTCGATCCGCAGGGCGTATCTTTCGGATTGGTGGGGGCAAGGGTTTGAGCGACATGACTCCCCTCCCGCATGCGGGAGGGGTCGGGGGTGGGCAGAGCGACCGTGAGGTCGGTGTTGGTCGAACGGGCAGCGCAAGCCCACCCCCAACCCCTCCCGTCAACGGGAGGGGAGTAAGAAAAGGAGATATTCCATGGCCAAGATCACCCCCTGCCTCTGGTATGACGGCGCGGCCGAGGAAGCCGCGACCCTCTATACCTCGCTTCTCCCCGACAGCCGCATCGACCGCGTGGTCCGCGCGCCGTCCGACAATCCCTCCAACAAGGAGGGCGATCCCTTCCTCGTCGAATTCACGCTGTCCGGCATGCCCTTCATGGCGCTCAATGGCGGCCCCCAATTCGCCTTTACCGAGGCGGTGAGTTTCCAGATCGAGACGCAGGATCAGGCGGAGACCGACCGGCTGTCCGACGCGCTGATCGGCGACACGGGCGCGCAGAGCAATTGCGGCTGGCTCAAGGACCGCTGGGGCTTGAGCTGGCAGGTGACGCCGCGCCGCCTCACCGAACTCGTCACCGATCCCGATCCGGACGTCGCCCGCCGCGTGTCGCAGGCGATGCTCACCATGCACCGCATCGACATCGCCGCCATAGAGGCCGCCGCAGCCGGGGAGACGCCGGGTGCCTGACCTCTACGGCCACCCCTTTGCCGCCTATAGCTGGAAGGCGCAGGTAGCCTTTTACGAGAAGGGGGTGCCGTTCGACTTCATCGTCGTGGAGCCGGGCGCAACCATCGAGGCCCTGCGCAAATTATGGCCGCTGGCGAAATTCCCGGTGCTGGTGGATGAAACGGGCGTGACCATCGAATCCTCGATCGTGATCGAGCATCTCGACAATCTGGCGCCGCAGGGACCCAGGCTGATTCCGGAGGATCGCAAGGCGGCGCTGCAGGTGCGCTTCATGGACCGCGTGTTCGACGGCCATGTCTCGGGTCCGATGCAGGCGGTCGTCAACGAACATCTCATCGACGCCAAAACCCCCGACGAGTCGCGCATTGCCCCTGCGAAAGCGGCGCTCGACACCATCTATGGCTGGCTGGACGACAATCTGCCGGACGCGGACTGGGCCTGCGGCGACGATTTCACCCTGGCGGACTGTGCCGCCGCGCCCGCCCTATTCTATGCCGACTGGGTTCACCCGATCCCCGAAAGCGCTCCGCGTCTGCGCGCCTATCGCGCCCGCCTCCTTGCTCGCCCGTCCGTCGCGCGTGCGGTGGACGGCGGCCGACCCTATCGCCACTATTTCCCGCTCGGCGCGCCCGACCGGGACTGACAGGACAGGACTCGACAATGACCGATGATACCGACCCCGTTAAGGAACTCTCTGTCACCCGCTACATCGCCGCGCCGCCCGAAAAAGTGTGGCACGTCATGATCGAGCGCCAGACCGAATGGTGGTGCCCCAAACCGTGGACCACCGAAGTGGTCGAGCAGGACCGCCGCCCCGGCGGCCGCGAAGCGCTGATCATGCGCGGTCCCGGCGGCGAGGCGATGCCGGCAGAGGGCATCTATCTCGCCTATGAGCCGGGCAAGCGTTTCGTCACGACCGACGCGATCACCGCCGACTTTTCCCCCGCCGGGCCGTTCATGATCGGCTTCTGGGAGATCGAGCCGGAAGGCGAAGGGACGCGCTACACCGCACGCGCCCGCCACTGGACCGACGAGGCACTGGCCCAGCACCGCGATATGGGCTTCGCCGAAGGCTGGGGCATCTGCGCGGATCAGCTTGCTGCACTGTGCGAGGCGGAATGACCCGCTGAAGGCTGTCTCGGGGGGCGGGCTCTATGCCCGTCCCCGGCCGATTTGCGTCACTCCTGAATTCCATTTTGCGGCGCCCAGCCTATAAGGGCCCCGATTCCGGTACGCCCGCGCGAGAAATGGACGGCCATTCAGGAGAGCCGTCTCCTCGTCCGAAATACTGGAAATACCGCCATGCTCCATCGTCCCCTTCCCGGTCTGGCCTCATGCTGAGGCCAAGGCGGCGCGGCATGGCATCCGTAAATGCGGAGGTTCGCGACGGCATCGTCCCCGCCGCCGGATCGCTGACCAGCACGCAGGATCTCGGACCGCCCGAAACAAGCGCCAATTATCGGCTCGTCGCGCTGATCGTCGCATCGGCATTGTTCATGGAATTTGTCGACGCGACGGTCCTCGCCACCGCGCTTCCGACCATGGCCCGCGATTTCGGGGTGCGCGCGCCGGAAATGAGCGTGGCGCTCACCTCCTACCTGTTGGCGCTCGCGATCTTCATCCCGGCGTCGGGATCGCTCGCCGACCGTTTCGGGTCGCGCACGGTGTTTCGCGCCGCGATCCTGCTGTTCATGCTCGGCAGCTTGGCCTGCGGCCAGTCCCGCACGCTGGAGATGATGGTCGTCTCCCGCTTCGTGCAGGGGATTGGCGGCGCGATGATGATCCCCGTGGGCCGCCTCGTCCTGCTGCGCTCCGTCGCCAAGCAGGATCTCGTGAATGCCATGTCCTGGCTGCTGGTGCCTGCCCTTATCGGTCCGATCATCGGGCCACCGCTGGGCGGCGTCATCGTGACCTATCTCGACTGGCGCTGGATATTTTACATCAACCTGCCGGTGGGAATGCTCGGCTTCTGGCTGGTCGGCCGGTTCATCGCCGACTTCCGGGAGGATGAGCCGGAACGGTTCGACAGCTGGGGCTTCGTGCTGAGCGGCCTGTCGCTCGGCTGCCTGTTGTTCGGGTTCGAGATGGTCAGCCGCCCCGGCGAGGGCACACTGGCCGCCGTGCTGATCGTGGTCGGCATCGTGGCGGGCGTCTTCTACATCCGCCATGCACGCGGACGTAAGGGCGCGATCCTTGACCTTGCTCTGCTGCGCGACCCGACCTTCCGCCTCTCCATGATCGCAGGATCGATCACCCGCATAACGCAGGGCGCGCAACCCTTTCTGCTGCCGTTGATGATGCAGCTGGGTTTCGGTTTTTCGGCGGCGCGCAGCGGGGCGATCACGGTGGCGACCGCCATCGGATCATTGGCGATGAAGAGCGTGGCGCAGCGCATCCTCAAACGCTTCGGCTTTCGCCGATCCCTGATCTGGAACGGCGTCATCGCGACGCTGGGCTATGCGACCTGCGGCCTGTTCCGGCCCTATTGGCCGACATGGGCGATGTTCGGCGTGTTGTGCTTCAGCGGCTTCTTCATGTCGTTCCAGTTCACCGCCTATAACACCATCGCCTATGACGGCGTGGACAAGAAGCATATGAGCAGCGCGACAGCCTTCTATTCCACCTTCCAGCAGCTGATGCTGTCGCTGGGCATCTGCCTGGCCGCGATCGCTCTCCACGTGGCGATGCTGGCGAGCGGGAGCACGACGCCGACGCTGATCGATTTCTCGGTCGCTTTCTGGGTGGTGACCGGAATCTCGCTGAGCGCGACCATCTGGAACCTGCGCTTCGCCCCCGACGCAGGCGCGGAGATCAGCGGGCATGGCCGCGGATAATGGAAGCGGAAGGACTGGTGGGCGATGACGGGCTCGAACCGCCGACATTCTCGGTGTAAACGAGACGCTCTACCAACTGAGCTAATCGCCCTTCCGCGCGGGCGATAGACCAGATTGCGGGGTGCTGACAATGGGCAATGCCATGCTTTCGGTCGCCGCGGTGTCCGGCGATCCGATCCATCCGCCTGCCGTGGCCACATGCAGCCGCGCGACGTTGAGATATTGACGCGCCTTGGCCTCCACCAGTGCGAGCCGCGCGCGCTGGTTCAGGCGGCTGGCGTCCAGCACTTGCAATATGCCGCTATTGCCGACCTGAAAGCTGCGCCGGGACAGGCGTAGCGACCGTTCGGTGAGGTCTGCGGCCTGCTGCTGCGTCGCCAGCGAACGTGCGTCGTTGCCCAGCGCGGCAAGCAGGTTGTACACTTGCCCGAACGCCTCCAGCACCGTTTGGCGATAGGTCGCCGCCGACGCCTGCGCTGCCGCCTCCGCCCCGCGCTTGTCCGCGCGCAGCGTGCCGCCGCGGAAGATCGGCGCGCTCAGCCCGGCGAAAATGTCGAACCCGCGATAGTCGGTGCCGAGCAGGTCGCCCGGCGACTGCGCCGACTGGGCGATGGACGCGCCGAGCGTGATGCTGGGGTAGAGGCGCGCGGTCGCCACGCCGATGGCGGCGGTCGCTGCGTGGAGGTCGGCCTCGGCCTGCAGGATGTCCGGCCGCTTGCGCGCCAGTTCGGACGGCAGCGTCACCGGGATCTGCGCGGGCAGGGTGAAATCAGCCAGCGCGAAGTCGGTCGCGCCCAGTTCCGCGGGCGACAGGCCGAGCAGCAGGGCGAGCATCGCGCGCGCCTCCGCCAGTTGCTGGTCGAGCTGGGGCAGATCGCCCTCGTCGCCCGCGAGCTGCCCGCGCGCGCTCAACACCTCGACCAGCGTGCCGGCGCCAGCGCGGCGGCGTGCTTCGGTCAGGCGGACGTTGCGCTGGTCCTCCGCGATGATCGCCTTGGCGGCGGCGCTGCGGTCGCGGATGGCGGCGATGGTCAGCACCTGCGTCACCACCCGCCCGGCCAGGGTCAGGTGTGCAGCCTCCGTCTGGTGCGCCTGCGCCTCGGCCTGCGCCACGCTCCGTTCGAGCGAGCGGCGATTGCGGCCGAATAGGTCCGGGTCGTAGCTGACCCCGCCGCCGACCGTGTAGAGATCGAACTCGGGATTGCCCAGGCCCGGCCGCCCCAGTGACGCGCCATCGAAACCGAAGGCTGACAGGTTGACCTGCTGATGCTCGGCGCGGGCATCGGCGTCGACTTGCGGCAAACGGCGGCCCGCCACTGCCTCGATCCGTGCGCGGGCGCGGGCGAGGGTCGCGTTGCTGGCGGCGAGACTTTGGTTGTTGGCGAGGGCCTGAGCCACCAGCGCGTCCAGCGTCGGCGAGCCGAAGGCTTTCCACCAGCCGGGCTGCGGCCCTTCACCGGGGACGGCGGTCGGCGCGCCGCGCGGGGCGTCGGCCGCCGCTGCATAACCCGCGGTCGCGGCGGGCGGCGCGGGTCGCTCGAAATTCGGGCCGACCGTGCAACCGGCCAGCAGCAGGAGCGGGAGGAGAGGGCGCATCGTCGTCATCACGTCACTCCCCGACCATCGGCATCGGCTCTGCCCCATTTGCCTGCCGCATCGGCCGCATGAAGATGACGAGCGGCACCACAGCCAGCGTCGCCAAGAACAGGAACCAGAAACTGTCGGTATAGGCCACCATCGACGCCTGCCGCCCGATCTCCGCCATTTCTCGCGCGATATCGGCGGGCAGGCCGAAGTCGAAATCGGGCAAGTGCCAGTCCATCATCGGATTGTCGGGCCGCACGCCCTCCACCAGCCGCGATCGCACCGTGTCCGTGTTGCGGATGGTCAGCGCTTGAAGATAGGAGATGCCGATGGCGGCGCCCAGACTGCGCGCCAGCGCGCTCATCGCTGATCCTTCGTTACGGAAACGCGGCTCCAGCGTCGAGAACATCAACGTCGAGACCGGCACGAAGACAAGGCCCGAGCCCAAGCCCTGCACGAAGCCCGCCACAACGACGACTTCGCTGTCCATGCCCAGCGAGATATGCGCGAACATGTACATGGACGCTGCGCTCAGCAGCAGTCCAGCGAGCACGAGCAAGCGCGGATCGATGCGGTTGATCATCTGCCCGACGCCATACATGCCGATCAGCGTGCCGATGCCGCGCGGCATCGTGGCAAGGCCCGCCAGCATCACCGGATAGCCCATCAATTGCTGGAGCATGGGCGCCAGGAGCGCCGCGACGCCATAGATCAGCAGACCCAGCTGGACCGTGATCACCATGCCCGTCGCGAAATTGCGATCCTTGAACACCCCCGGCCGGACGAAGGGGTGGCGGGTCGAGAACATGTGGACCAGCGTGAACCAAAGGAACAGGACGGCGATCGTCGCCTCGATCCAGATCTCCGTGCTGTTGAACCAGTCCTGCTGCTGCCCCCGGTCGAGCATCAGCTGGAAGGAGCCGATAAACAGCGACAGGCAGGCGAACCCCATGAAGTCGAAGCGCGGCGGGTTGCTCGCCTTGCTCTCCGACATGAAGGCGGTGATTCCCAGGAATGCGACGATGCCCAGCGGCACGTTGATGAAGAATATCCAGCGCCAGTCCAGCGTCTCGGTGATGTATCCGCCCAGCGTCGGCCCGATGATCGGACCCATGATCGACCCCATGCCATAGAGCGCCATCGCCTGCCCGTGGCGTTCGGGCGGGTTGATGTCGAGCAGCGAGGCCTGGGCCAAGGGCACCAGACCAGCACCGCACAGTCCCTGCAACACACGGAACGCGACCAGCTCCTCCAGATTGACCGACAGGCCGCACGCGATGGAGGCCGTCGTAAAGCCGACCATCGACATCTGCATGATCCGCTTGCGCCCGAAACGGCCGGCCAGCCAGCCGCTGAGCGGTGTCGCGATGGCCGTGGCGATCAGGAAGGACGTGAGCACCCACACGATCTGCTCCGCCGAGGCGGAGACGGTCGCCTGCATGTGCGGCAGCGCGACATTGGCGATGGTGCCGTCGAGCGCATACATGATCGTCGCAAGGATCGTGGACGCCGAGATGAAGCGCCGGGTCGTTGGGTCGGGATATTGGGGCGCGGTCATGGCCGTGCGGGGGCAGCGGCATCGTCGGTCGGGACCGATGCGGGCGTATCCGGCCCGATCAGGCGGCGCTGATGCCCCGTATCCACTGTCACCGACGCGCTGAGGCCCGTATGGAGCGGCATGCCCTCCGGCACCGCGTCCAGCCGCAGTTCGACCGGCAGGCGCTGCACCACCTTCACCCAGTTGCCCGTGGCATTTTCCGCCGGGAGCAGGGCGAAGCTGTTGCCGGTGCCGGGGCTGAAGCTGGCAATGCGGCCCTGCAGTTTCATGTCGGGAAAGGCGTCGAGTTCGATCTGCGCCCGCTGACCCACGCGCATATGCTGCAGCTGGCTTTCCTTGAAATTGGCCTGCACCCAGTAACGTTTGCCCGTCATCACGAACAATGGCCGCGACGCGGTGACATAGCTGCCGACCTGCAACTGATGGACGCGCGTTACGACACCGTCCTGCGCGGCGCGCACGACCGTATCGTTGAGCGCGATTCGCGCGCGGTCGAGCGCGGCCTGTGCGCGCCGCACGCTGGCCTGCGAATCGACGGGGGCATCGACCTTGCCCGACAGGCTGGCGCGCTTGCTGTCCGCCTTGGCCTGCGTGGCGGCGATCTCGTCCTTCGCGGTGCTGACCGCCAGCACCGCCTGGTCATATTGCTGCTGTGACGAAATGCCCTCGGCCGCCAACGCCTTTTGCCGCCGCGCCTCGCGCTCGGCATAGGTGAGCCGGGCCTGCGCGGCCGCGACATCCGACATGGTCTCGCGATAATCGGCGCGCAGGGCGTCGACCTCGGTGCGAGCGACGGCCAGTTGCGCCTCCGCCTCCGCCACAGCTGTCCGATAGGTATCGGGGTTTATGCGGAACAATATCTGGCCTGCGGCAACGCTCTCGTTTTCCGAAATTTCCACCGCTATAACGCGCCCGCTCACATTGGCGCTGACGGCGATCTGGGCGGTCTGGAGGGCGGCGTTGTCCGTCGTTTCATACCGTCCGCCGGAAAGGTAGAAATAGACTATCCCGATCAACACCGCGATCGGGGCCAGCAACAAGAGGGGCTTGCGCAGCTGCGCCTTACGGGCAGCCGCGCCGTCATCGTCGTCGGAGATACCCTGTTCGCTAATATTCGCCATTTCGGCCAAGACGTTATCCCCAGACGCAGAGCCCGCGCAATTCATAGGAAATTGCGACTGACTTGGCGCGTTTAGGCATGAGTCGCGGTGCAACCTAGTGAATATTACTGCGGTATGAAATGAATGGTATGCATATGGTTGACTTGGATCTGAACCTTCTGCGCGTGTTCGATGCACTGCACGAATTGCGCAGCGTCACCCGCGCGGCGGGCCGGCTGGGATTGACGCAATCGGCGATCAGCCACGCGCTCGGCAGACTGCGCACCGCGCTCGACGATCCCCTGTTCCACCGTTCGGCCGGCGGCCTGCAACCAACCGCCCGCGCCCTCGAGATCGCGCCGGGCATTCGCGAGGGGCTGGGCCAGATTCGCGGCGCGCTCGCGCCTTCCCTGTTCGACCCGGCAAAAGCGGAGCGGCAGTTCGCTATCGGAGCGGCCTCCTATTTCTGCACCATATTGATCCCCGATCTTCTGGCGCGCGCGCGGACCGTTGCGCCAGGCATCAACTTCCTAGTGGTCAATCCGCTGCCCGACATGCTTGCGGCGCTGGACGAGGGTACGGTCGACCTCGTGGTCGGCGCTTTCGGCAAGGTCCCGGCGCGGTTCCTTTGCGAGCCGCTGTATCGGGAAGAACTGGTCTGGATCGCAAGCCGCAACCACCCGATGATCGACGATCCGTTTTTCGCCCGCCGGATCGTGGAGCAGCCCCGGCTGGAAATCATAGCGGGGCGCCCAACGTCCGGTGGCGGTGCATATGCCTCGGCAGGGGGCCTGGAATGGCGTGTGACCACCGACAGCGGCCGGTCGAGCGACCGGCGCATCGGCGTCTATGACGCGGGTGCCGCGGTGCGCCTGGTGTCGCAGACCGATCTGGTCGCGCGGGTGCCGCGTCAGTTGGCGATGCGCGCCGCCGATCCCGTCAATCTGGCGATCATCGAGGGTGCGCCGCGCACCGAACAGGTCGGCATGAGCATGGTATCCCACCTGCGATTGGCCAGCGACGCAGGGTTGTCCTGGCTGCGCGCGCTGATTTTTGACACCTTGCCGCTAGTGCTGAAGGATGTGGATGCTGACTGATTGACCCAAATCGGTCTAGCCAGCGACGGGTGTATTCTCCGTTTTGGATCATAAAGGCCCCTGACGGCGGACATTCGTCCGAATTGGAACAAAGCAGGTTCAAAACAGACTCCGAATCGGGCATAAGCAGCCGAACAAATCAGGTACATGAGGGATTCGAATGCTGCTGGACTCCGCTGGACCGATCGATTTCAGCTATGGCGACATGATGGTTCAGGCGATGCCTGCAGCGTTCGGCGCAGAGGAAAGGCGGAGCCTTCTCCTCGTCGGCACGCCAGACCATCATGCAGAGCTGTCCGCCATGGCGGCTGGTGCTGAGCTGCGCGTCATGGCCATGGTCTCCTTGGAGGACATGGCGGAACGGTTGCGACCCGTGATCGGTGCGGACGTGCTGGTTGTGGACCTGCGCGGTGTCCCGGGGGCCGATCCGCAGCTGGTCGTTCTCTTGTCGGCACTGCTGGCGTGGCCGGGCTATGCCGATGCGCGCCCGCTCATATTGGTGGACATGGCCAATGCGGAAGCGGTGGCGGCGATGCTGCACGTGGCGTTCGACCGGATGCTGTGCGATCCGTCCCCGTCCGACATCGCCCTTTCCCTGTGCCTGCTCGCCCAACCGGCGCAGGCACGGCTGCACGATATCGGCCGCGATTCCGATGCCGCGCGCCTCGACCGGCTGAGCGCGGAGGTGCGCAGGCTGGCGCAGACCATCGACCGGCTGGCGCGCGACGACAATGTCGCTGCGCGCCCGCTCAACGGTCGTCATGATGAGATGACGCCCCCGACCGGCGAGGAATGGACGCGGCAAAGCGGGAATAGTGCAGCGGGCCGGGAAGAGGTGCGGGCATTATTGCAGGCCCGGCGGATGCGCGAACGCTTCCTGCCCGGCGACCTGTTTGCTGATCCGGCATGGGACATGATGCTCGACCTGATGGCCGCGCGCATCGACGGCAAGCGGGTGTCCGTGTCGAGCCTGTGCATCGCAGCCGCCGTGCCGCCGACCACGGCGCTGCGCTGGATCGCGCAACTGACCGAGCGGGGCATATTCGTGCGCCGCAACGATCCCAACGATGCGCGGCGCGTGTTCATATCGCTTTCGGACGAGGCCGCGGAGAGCCTGACGGACTGGTTCGCCGCCGCCCGGCGCGCGGGGCTGCGCTTTACGGGGTGAGCAGCGCGCCCGGTTAGACGTGTTCGGGCTTGCCCTTGCGCTTGGTCGAAGCGAAGTCGTCCAGCTGCTTTTCGGACATGCTCTTGTACATGTCTTTCGACGCGCCCTTGAGTTCGGACACCTTGGTATCGCCGCGTTTGGCGGACAGAGCCGCACCTGCAGCCTTTTGCTGCGCCTTGGATTTGGCTGGCATGGGGACCTCCTGTCGTCATCGGGCGTCCGACAGGCGGACGTCCGCAATAGGTCGGCAACCATGTCGCGCCGCCGGAAGTTCCCGGATCGGACCGTCGTCTCAGACTGCCGTTGCCGCGACCTCCGCCAGCAGGGCGCGCGTCGCCGCGACGGACGGAGCAAGCCGCTCCACTGCACTCCCGCCCGCCAAAGCCCGCGCCTTCATCGGGATTTCAAGGCCGACGACCTTGTCCGTCGGGATGGCTGCGAGCAATTCCGCCAGCGGCAGTTCGCCGTCACCTGGTGCCAGACGCTCGAAACTGGCTTCATAGCCATAGCCCTGCGCCGCAATCGCATAGGGCACGTCGCAAAGCTGGAAGTGGCCGATCGCCTGCGGGGACAGTGCCGCCACATCGGCCGCCGTCGCGCCGGAGCGATAGATGTGCATGGCGTCGATCACCACGCCGAAATCGTCGCGCCCGACATGCTTCACCGCCGCCAGCGCGGTCGGCAGGTCGCCTATGCCCAGATTGGGCACAAACTCCACCTGCGATCCCATTCCGCGCACAGCCGCCAGTTCGGCGAACCTGGCCAACTGGTCGAAGGCGGTCGGCAGATCACCCTCGAAGCTGCACACGGTCAGCCGCTTCGCGCCGACATCCGCCAATATGTCCATGTCGGCCGCGACCGCATTCACGTCCGCGCCGGGCTTGATGAAGAAGCCCTCCCCGACCGCGATCGACAGGCCGTGATCCGCAACGGCGGTCTTGATCTCGCGAACCAGCCCCGGATTGTCGCGCAGCGTCCAGCCTTCATACAATTCGGGCACGGAGACGATGGGGAAGGGGGCCATGCCGATATGGCCGACACCCAGCTGTCCGGCGAGCGCCACATAGTCCAGCGGCGGCATGCCCAGGACGCTCAGGAAATCCAGTCCGATCCGGCTCAACGCATCTCTCCTTCTGCCGTCCCGCCCGCACCTTGCCTCGAAAGATTCGGTTGCGGAACTCTCCAGCCTTCGGCGCACTATACACAGCGGAGGTGCATTTCCTATGGCCGCGCGCGCATATTGGCAGGGACAGATCAGGCTGGCGCTGGTCTCGATCCCGGTGGAAATCTATCCGGCGACGCGCTCCGGCGCGGCGGTCTCCTTTCGCCAGATCCACGAACCGACCGGCAAACCGATCAGCTATGAAAAGGTCGTGGCAGGCGTCGGCCCGGTGGACCGGGAGGAAATCCTGAAGGGGTTCGAGATTTCCAAGGGCAATTATGTCCTGCTCGACGAAGGCGAGATCGAGGCGGTCAAGATCGAGAGCCGCAAGACCCTTGATCTAGTGCAGTTCGTCGATTCGGACGCCATCGACGTCCTCTATTATGAGAAGCCCTATTTCGTGCTGCCTGCCGACGATCTGGCCGAGGAAGCCTATGCGGTGCTGCGCGACGCGCTGCGCCAGACGCGCAAGGTGGGCCTGGGTCAATTGTCGTTGCGCGGGCGCGAACAGCTCGTCTCCCTGAAACCCTGTGGCAAGGGGCTGGTGCTGGAGGTACTGCGCTATTCCGACGAGGTGACGAAGGCGCAGAGCTATTTCCGGGGACTGCCCGACATGAAGGCGGATGCCGACCTGCTCGACCTCGCCACCACCATCATCGAGAAGAAGACCGCACCGTTCAAGCCCGAGGAGTTTCACGACCGCTATGTCGATGCGCTCCACCGCCTGATCGAGAAGAAAAAGAAGACCAAGGGCAAGCGGGTGCTGGAGGATGTCGAGGAACCGGCATCGGGAGCCAAGGGCAGCAATGTCATCGACCTGATGGCGGCGCTCAAGAAATCGGTGGGTGACGGCGGGCGCACGGCCCCGGCGAAATCCGCCGCCAAGCCTGCATCGAAGAAAGCCGACGCCGCCAAAGCTCCTGCCAAAAAGGCCCCGGCGTCCCGCCGCAAGAGCGCCTGATGGCGGTCAAGGACGCCCTGGCCACCTATAACGCGAAGCGGGATTTCGCGCGGACGAAGGAGCCCAAGGGCGTCATCGCCAGGGAGCAGGGCAACAGTTTCGTCGTGCAGAAACATGAGGCGACGCGGCTGCACTGGGATTTCCGGCTGGAAATCGACGGCGTGCTGAAAAGCTGGGCCGTGACCAAGGGGCCGAGCCTCGACCCGGCCGACAAGCGCCTCGCGGTGCGGACGGAGGATCATCCGCTCAGCTATGGCGATTTCGAGGGCACGATTCCCAAGGGCGAATATGGTGGCGGCACGGTGATGCTGTGGGATCGCGGCACCTGGGAACCGATCCCTGGCAAGAGCGCCGACGACCTCAAGGACGGACACCTCCATTTCATCCTGCATGGCGAGCGGATGAAGGGCGAATGGCTGCTCGTCCGCATGAAGGGCAGGCCGGGCGAGAAGCGCGAGAACTGGCTGCTGCGCAAGGTCGAGGACAAGCATGCGTCCAGCGATGAGGCGCTGGTCGACCGCGCGCTTACCAGCGTCCTGACGAACCGTGCCATGGCCGAAATCGCAGCGGACAAGGCGGGCACCCAGTCGCTCGCGGGCACCAAGGGCAAGGCATTCACCGAGAAGATGCAGACGGCGCGCGATCATAATGCCGCGCTGAAACCACGTGCGAAGAAGAAGGCGGCGGCGACCCTCCCGGACTTCTCGCCGCCACAGCTCGCGACGCTGGTGGATGCGGTGCCGACCGGCAATGACTGGCTGCACGAGATCAAGTTCGACGGTTATCGCGCGCTCATAGCCGTCGCTGGCGACAAGGTGCGCGTCCATACCCGCAACGGCCTGGACTGGACCGAAAAGTTCGGGCCACTGGTGCGCGCCATCGCCGCGCTCGACCTGCCCCCCGCCCTGATCGACGGGGAGATCATAGCCTATGGGCCGGACGGCAACCCCAGCTTCTCAGCGCTTCAGGATGTGTTGAAGCGCGGCCATGGGTCGCAGCGGGAGGATACGCCCTTCGCCTTCTTCGCGTTCGACCTGCTGTCGCTCGACGGCATGGACCTCAAACCCCTCACCAATATCGAGCGCAAGGAGCGGCTGGAGGCGCTGCTGCACGAGGCAGAGCCGCCGGTCCATGTCGCCGACCATGTCATCGGCGCGGGCGAGACGCTCTATCGCAGCCTGTGCGAAGCGGGGCAGGAAGGGATCATCTCCAAGCGCGCCGACGCCCCCTATCGCGGCACCCGCACCAAAAGCTGGGTGAAGGTGAAATGCACGCGGCGGCAGGAATTCGTCATCATCGGCTGGGCGAAGAGCACCGCGCGCGGCCGCCCGTTCCGATCGCTGCTGCTGGCGCAGCATGAGGGCAAGGCGCTGGTCTATAAGGGCAAGGTCGGGACCGGCTTCAACGACCAGACCATGCAGCAGCTTGCCGATGCGATGACGCCGCTCGGCGTGGAGAAAGCCCCCGTCGAGGTTCCGCGCGAGGAAGCCCGCGGCGCAAGCTGGATCGAACCGAAACTGGTGGCCGAAGTCGCCTTCGCCGAGTTCACCGCCGAGGGCCGGGTGCGCCATGGCAGCTTCATCGGGCTGCGCGCCGACAAGAAAGCGAAAGAGGTCAAGCCGGAGAAAGCCGCGCCTGCCCCCGCGCCGACCAGCGCCATCAAGATCAGCAGCCGCGAACGCGTCATCTTCCCCGAAAGCGGCCAGACCAAGGGCGAATTGGCCGATTATTATGCGGCGATCGCTCCGCTCATGCTCCCGTTCGCCGCGAATCGCCCTATCAGCCTCGTTCGCTGTCCTCAGGGGCGGGCCAAGAAATGCTTCTTCCAGAAGCATGACAGCGGCTCCTTCGGCGACACGGTGCGGCAGGTGCCGATCCGGGAGAAGGGCGGCGGCGCGGAGGACTATATCTATGTCGAGGATGCCGACGGCCTGCTGGCCTGCGTGCAGATGGGAACGATAGAGTTTCACGGCTGGGAATCTCGCGCCGATGCGGTGGAGAAGCCCGACCGCATGATCTTCGACCTCGACCCGGACGAGGGGCTGGATTTCGGTGAGGTGAAGTCGGCCGCGCAGGACATCAGGGACCGGCTGGCCGACATAGGCCTCACCTCCTTTGCGATGCTCTCGGGCGGCAAGGGCGTGCATGTGGTCGTGCCGCTGACGCCGGACCATAGCTGGGACACGCACAAGGATTTCGCATCGCGCTTCGCGCAGGCCCTCTCCACAGCCGAGCCGGACCGTTTCGTCGCGACGATGAGCAAGGCCAAGCGCAAGGGGCGGATCTTCATCGACTGGCTGCGCAACCAGCGCGGCAGCACCGCGATCCTGCCCTATTCGGCACGCGCTCGCGCGAACGCGCCCGTTGCGATCCCGATCAACTGGAACGAACTGGACGGCATGAAGGACGCGCACCCGTTCGGCATTGGCGATGCGGAAAAGCTTTTGAAGCGCGCCAACGACAAGGCCCTGAAAGGATGGGGTTTTGCGGCGCAGGTCCTGCCGGATTTCTGACCTGATTGATCTTTTCCCGTGCAAAGTCGATTGACAGCCAGCGCCGATTGAACAAGCGTGCAATCGTTTGCACGCGTGCCCCGGCGCGCTGCGAATAGTGAAAAATCGCACGAACGGGAGTTTGGGATGACGGGTCTTTTGAGCGGCAAGATCGCGCTGGTGACGGGCGCCTCCTCCGGCATTGGCGAGGGGATCGCCCTGTCGCTGGCCGAGGCAGGCGCGACCGTCGCTCTATCCGCACGCCGCGTCGACCGCCTCGAAGCCCTCGTCGCGAAGATCGAGGCGGCAGGCGGCAAGGCGCTGGCCCTGCCCGGCGACATGGTGGACGAGGCCGTGGCGACGCAGACCGTCGAACAAACCATCGCCACCTTCGGCCAGCTCGACATCCTCGTCAATTCGGCGGGCATCATGCAGTTCGGCGGCATCGAGAATGCGGATACGGCCGAATATCGCCGCGTCATCGACATCAACCTGATGGGCACGGTCTACACCTGCAAGGCGGTGGTCGGCCATATGAAGGCGCGCGGCACCGGCGACATCATCAACATCACGTCGCTGGCAGGCCGCAAGACCGGGTCGGTCGTCAACGCCTACTCCGCCAGCAAACATGCCGCCAATGCGATGACCGATTCGCTGCGGCAGGAAGTCGGCGGCGCGGGCGTTCGTGTCAGCATCCTGATGCCCGGCGCGACAGCGTCGGAAGTGGCGACCAGCATCTCCGACCCCGGCATGAAGGCGTTTCTGGAAAATCATGTGTCGAAGGACGGCGTGGTGCTGCCCAGCGACATAGGCGATACGGTCGTCTTCATGTGCGCGCTGCCGCGGCGCGCGCACATCTCGGAGATCGCGGTCAGGCCGACGAACGACACGACGAACTGACGGATAGAAAAGGAGAGAATGCAGATGGCCGGACGGCTGCAAGACAAGATCGCGATCATCACTGGCGCGGGCTCCGGCATGGGCAAGTCCATGGCCGAGCTGTTCACGAAGGAGGGCGCGAAGCTGATCCTCGCCGACATCAGCGGTAACCAGAATGCGGTCGCCGAGGCGCTGGGCGACATCGCCGTACCGCTGCATGTCGACGTGTCGAGCGAAACCGATATTCAGGCGATGATCGCGACCGCGGAGGAGCGGTTCGGCCGGGTCGATATCCTGTGCAACAATGCCGGTTTCGGCGGCGGCATGGCGCCCCTGCACGAGCAGACCACGGAATCATGGGACCGCGTTCACCAGACCAATTTGCGCGGCGCCTTCTTCGGCATCAAATATGGCGTGATATCGATGATGAAGACGGGCGGCGGTGCCATCGTCAACACCACTTCGGCATCGGGCGTCGTGGGGTGGAAGGGGCACAGCATCTACGGCGCGGCCAAGGCAGGCGTGAACCAGCTGACCAAGACAGCGGCGCTCGACTATGCGCCTTATAACATCCGCATCAACGCCATCGCGCCTGGTACGATCTGGACCGGCCTGGTCCCCATGTCGAAGGATAATCCGACGCCGCCCGAAGGCATCTTCCGCCTGCCCGGCATTCCACTGGACCGGTGGGGCTATGCCAGCGAGATCGCCAATGCCGCGCTGTTCCTCGCCAGCGACGACAGCAGCTATATTACCGGCCATATCCTGCCGGTCGATGGCGGCTATTGCATCGGCTATTCCGGCATGGGCGCGGAGAATACCGGCGCGCCAATCAGCGCCTGAATTATACCCGCTCCGGTTTAGGCCGGGGCGGATCGGCGGTGCGCCCTTATCGCCGTGGACCTCCCATGCAGCTGACGGGTCCGTCATGGGAATGACACCGCACGCCTGCCGACGATGGAAGGAGTTTGCACCATCAATAGTCTTGCAGGATAGCTTTACTGGCATCTCGAACCTATCGGCTGACCCGATAAGTCCTATCGGGATGCTCGATAGACCAGACGCTCTGCAATATTCTGCAATCCGTCTTGCCGATGATTGCGCCAATCCTCTGGACGATTGGCACGACTTCTTGCCAAATTGTCCCGTTTCGGCGCTAAAACATGCTAGATCATCCAGAATGCGTGCCGATGTTTGCATCGGACGCTGGCACTGTTCAGATGAAAAGACTGGACCGCCGGCATAGGCTGAGATGGTCGGCGAGGAGTTGATAATGGATTGGTCTCTGTCCGAATTTCTGAACCTGCTGGAACTGCGCGGCCAGAGCTGGTGCATGGTGGAACTGTGCGGATCGGCTGGCTTCAGCATTCCCCCGCATGACGGCGTGTCCTTCTATGCGGTCATGCAGGGCACGGCGCGCATTGCAGGCGTCAGTGGCGGCGCGATGGAGGTTCAGCCGGGCGAGGTCCGCATGATCCTGTCGGGGGAGGCGCATGCGATCCGCAGCCGTCCGGACAGCCCGACCCATCTCCTCGAATTCCTGCGCGAAGAGCAAAATGTCGACACGCCGCCGCTGTTCCGGCTGGGCGAAGGTCCGGTGACGGCCCGCATCCTGTGCGGACGCCTGCGCGTGACATGGCCCGCGGGCCTGCGCCGCATGTCGATGCCGCCGGTCATCGACCTGTCGATCAACACGCCCGGCGCCGGCGCATCGTCCATGCGCGTCGAGACGTTGCAGATGTTCGCGAGCGGCAGCGGCGCGGCGGCGCTGCTCACGCGGTTCGCGGCCCTCATGCTGGCCATGTCGCTGCGCAACCATCCGCAATGCCCGCTGCTGTTCCGCCTGTCCGCATCCAGCGATCCCATCGCCCATTCGCTGCAACTGATCGCCTCCGACCCGGCGGCCAACTGGTCGGTCGCCAGCCTGGCGCAGAAGGTGGGGATGAGCCGCTCCAACTTCGCCGCGCGCTTTGCGGCGGAGGTCGGACGCACGCCGATGGAGGTCATCACCGAACGGCGCATGCTGTTCGCCGCCGAAATGCTGGAACATGGCGAGCTCAAGATCGTGGAGGTCAGCGCACGCGCCGGATATCGCTCCGAAGCCGCGTTCAGCCGCCGCTTCACCCGCTATTTCGGCCTGTCGCCCAGCCAGGTGCGCCGCAAGTCGCAGCGCGCCGACGGCAATGCCGCGAGCGGGGCGGTATGGCATCCCTATGGCTCGAGGGGCCAGTCGCCCGCCCCCAATTGAGGCGGATCATCGCCGGGTGAAACGCGCGATCCGTTCCCGATGGTCGGGCGCGTTGCCCGGATAGCGATAATGGTCATGCGCCAGTGCCTGCGACAGGCTCATGCCGTCCGTTTCGCACAGCATGCGCTTGACGGCATAATTAGTGTGCCAGCTATTGGCCAATATGTCCGCCGCCAGCGCTGTGGCCATCGCGTCCAGCCCGCCCTCCTCGGCCAGCATGTCGACAAGGCCGAGCGTCGCCGCCTCCGCCGCGCCCACCTGCCGCCCCGTCATCATCATGCGTTTCGCCGGACCCGAACCGATGCGCCGGGGGAGACGCTGGATCATCCCCCAGGCGCCGACGAGGCCCCATTTGCCGTGGGTATCGGCAAAGCGCGCGCTGGCGTCGGCGATGATGAAGTCGGCCGCGAGCGCCAGCTCCAACCCGCCGGTCAGGCAGACACCATGCACCGCTGCGATTACCGGCTGCGGCAGTCTCGCCAGCCTGTCGACGACGCCTGGCTTGAAGGTGGGCGGCACCGGACCCTTGCCCATGGCATCGAGGTCCGCGCCCGCGCAAAAGCCGCGCCCCGCACCGCGCAGCAGGACGCAGCCGATCCGCTCGCTCTCGCCCTCCAGGGCCAGCAGATGGGCGTCCAGCGCCTCGAACGCCTCCGTATCCAGCGCGTTCAGCTTGTCCGGCCGGTTGAGCGTCAGAGTGCACAGGCCGTCCGCATCCGTGCGTGTGATGCGTGCCGGGGTCATGCGTTTAGCGCCGCGGCACCGGCCATGTCCGGTACTGCGCAGGCCGCGACATATTCCCGCCGCAGCCGTTCGACCAGTTCGCCGACCGATGGAATGTCGTGGATGAGGCCGATGCCCTGTCCGCCGCTCCATATGTCGCGCCACGGCGTCTTGCCCTCGGGCAGATGCTCCGTGCTGCGGCCTTTCGGGATGAACAGGTCGTCGGGATCGAGGCCGTTCGCGCGCAGCGATGCCTTGAGCCAACTGGCGGGCAGCCCGTTGACGCCCGCGGTGTAGAGGACATCGGTCACGCCGCCGTCCACCAGCATCGCCTTATAGGCGTCGGGGGCAGCAGCCTCCCGCGTCGCGATGAAGCGCGTGCCCATATAGGCGAGGTCTGCGCCAAGCACTTCGGCCGCACGGATCACCGCGCCGCTCGACACGGCGCCCGCCATCACCACGGTCCCGCCGAACATGGCGCGGACCTGCGGAACGAAGGCGAGGTGGCTGATCGTGCCCGCATGACCGCCGCCGCCCGCGCCGATGCACACGATACCGTCGGCCCCGGCCGCCACCGCCTTTTCGGCGAAACGGATCGTCGTCGCGTCATGGAAATGGAGCAGGCCATACTCCTGCACCAGCGGCGCATGCTGGGTAGGGTCGCCCACCGATGTCACGACGATCCGCACCCCATAGCGACGACAGCTTTCCAGATGCTCCCGAAATTCCTCCCGGCTGAACGTGGGCGAGATGTTGACCGCGAGCGGCCCGATCCGTGCGCCCGGATGCGCGTCGGCATAGCGGGCCAGCGCCTCCGTCACCGCCTGGAGCTGTGCCTCCAGTTCGGCGAGGTCACGGCAATGGTTGCGCGTCAGCGACCCGATGATCCCGGCCTTGCAGCAGGCAATGGCCAGATCGACTCCGCTGCACAGGAACATCGGCGCGGCGAAGGCGGGCAAGGTGAGCCGGTCGCGAATATCCTGTGCCAGCGCCATGCATTCCCTCCCGATTATCGTGTTGTCAGTCCCGGCGCGTGCTGCCGCGTATCTTCAGTTCGCCGTCCACGATGATCTGCGCGGTGGGTTGGCCGTCGGCCGCCTCCAGCACCAGATCCAGCACCTTTTCGATCATCGGTTCGACCGGCTGCGAATAGGTGGTGAGGTCGAAGGAGGGCCATGCCGCCTCGGCAATATCGTCGAAACCCGCAATGCCGACCTCTCGCCCGATCGCCAGCCCAAATTCGAAGCGGGCCGCCTCGAGCGCGGCGATGGCAAGGAAATCCGTCGCGCAGAAGATGGCGTCGGGCCGGGGCGAATGGCTGAGCAAGGCGCGAGCGGCGGCCATGGCGTCCTCGCGAACGAAATGGCCGTTCATGCGCGGCGGCGGCGGCAGGCCTTGCTGCGCCAGCACCTGCGTCAGCGCGTTATCGCGTTCCTGATTGGTCGGCGAATCGATGGGACCACCCAGATAGGCGATGCGGCGATAGCCCTGATCGATCAGGTGATGCGCGATTTCCGCCACACCCGTCGCATTGTTTCCCGTGACGCTGGCAAACTCCAAATCCCAGACCGGGCGGCGATTGAAGAAGATCAGGGGAATGCCGTCCCGCTCGCACCGCTGCGCCATGGCGTGCGACACATTGGCGGACATCAGCAGCAGCGCGTCCACGCGGTAGCGCAGCAGATCCTCCACCTGCACGTCGGCAGTGGGACCGCCATCCGCCGTATAGACCAGAATATGCTTGCCCGCGCGAGAGAGGCGCGCCGACAATTCCTCCAGCGCAACGAAGAAAAAGGGGTTGCGCGTATTGCCGATCACGATGCCGATCAGGCCCGACACGCCCTTGATCAGCGAACGGGCCAGAAGGTTGGGACGATAGCCGAGGCTGTCGGCTGCCTCCATCACCCGCGCACGGGTCGCCTCCGCAATGCTCGCCCCCGGCGTGAACGCCCGCGACACTGCCGCCTGGGACACGCCCGCTAGCCGCGCGACGTCATGCGCGGAGGGCGGGGACGGGCGGTTACGCTTCAAGGGGCGGTTCACTTCACTTTTGCCTTTCACTCCAGCCGATAGAGTTTTCGTGCCGTGCCGGAGAGCAAAGCAGGCTTTTCCGTTTCGGACAAGTCGGACGCGATCTGCCTGAAGCCATTCCTGTGGCGCCATGGCTGCCCACCGTTGCCCGGTCGGGAGGGTCGCCCCCCTATCGTTCGGCAGGACGCTTTGCAGCGAGCATACGCGCTCCTCCCTGCTCCCGGCATTTTCCGCGCCGCCGTACGGGGTCGGCACCGGTGGTGGGGCGCAAAGGCCTCGACAGGTGTCAGGTCAGACCAGCGACCCGATCACCGCCGCACGCAGTTCGGCCAGGCCCATGCCCTTTTCGGCGGAGGTGGTGATGATCTCCGGATGCGCGGCAGGACGCTTGCGGGCCTCATCGATGGTCCGCTTTGTGACGTCCTCCAACTCGCTCGCCTTGATCTTGTCCGCTTTGGTCAGGACCAGGCGATAGCTGACCGCCGCGCCGTCCAGCATCTCCATCACGTCGCGGTCCACGTCCTTGATGCCGTGGCGGCTGTCGATCAGCATGATCGCGCGCTTCAGGACGGCGCGGCCGCGCAGATAGTCGTTCACCAGGAACCCCCACTTCTTGACGATATCCTTGGGAGCCTTGGCATAGCCATAGCCGGGCATGTCGACGATGCGGAACAGCACAGGCTCGCCCACTTCGAAGAAGTTGAGCTCCTGCGTGCGGCCCGGCGTGTTGGACGTGCGGGCGAGGCCGTTGCGATTGGTCAGTGCGTTGATGAGCGACGACTTGCCTACGTTCGACCGGCCCGCAAAGGCGATCTCGCCCACTGTCGGAGCAGGCAGATATTGGAGCGCGGGCGCGGATTTCAGAAAGCTGATCGGGCCCGAGAACAGGCGGCGCGCCTCCTCTATGCGTTCGATGGCGTCATCGTCATCCTGGGGGGGAGGGCCCTGGTCCGGTGCCATCGCGTCAGGCCGCCGGCTTCTGCTTGAGCGCCGGGTGGCGGCTGTAGAGCCACTGCTGCTGCGCGATGGTCAAGACATTGGACGTGATCCAGTAAAGCAGCAGCCCCGCCGCGAACGGCGCCATCACGAACATCATCATCCACGGCATGATCGAGAAGACCTGCTTTTGCACGTCGTCCATCGGCGTCGGGTTTAGGCGGAACTGCAGGAACATGGTGATGCCGAGCAGGATCGCGAGCAGGCCGATGGCCAGGAAGGACGGCGGCGTGAACGGCAGCAGGCCGAACAGGTTGAGCACGTGCAGCGGATCGGGCGCCGACAGATCCTTGATCCACAGCGCGAAGGGCTGGTGACGCATCTCGATGGTCAGCATCAGCACCTTGTATAGCGCGAAGAAGATCGGGATCTGGAGGAAGATGGGGAGGCAGCCGGCGAGCGGGTTGACCTTCTCGCGCTTGTACAGCTCTATCATCTCCTGCTGGAGCTTGGGCTTGTCGTTCTTATACTTCTCCTGCAGCGCCTTCATCTTCGGCTGCACCACGCGCATCGCCGCCATGGAGGCGAACTGGCGCTGGGCGACCGGGAACATGATGCCGCGCACGATGAAGGTCAGGCAGATGATGGCCACGCCGAAATTGCCGATGGCACGGAACAGCCAGTCGAGCAGGTAGAAGATCGGCTTTTCGAACCAGTAGAACCAGCCCCAGTCGATGGCGCGGTCGAAATTGACGATGCCCGCGCTCTGGTAACGCTCCAGCAGCTGCGTTTCCTTGGCGCCGACGAAGACGCGGTTGGTCGTGCTGAACGCCTTGCCGGGCGCGACCAGATGGTTGTCGAGCGCGAAATCCGCCTGGTATTGCTCGCCCGCGCCCTTGCGGAAGTTCGCCTTGAACGCGGCCTTCTGGTCCGGGATTACTGCCGCCAGCCAATAATGGTCGGTGAAGCCGACCCAGCCGCCGGTGCTGGAGAAATTCTGCGGCCCGTCCGAATCCAGATCCTTGAAATCCACGTCATAATTCGCCGCGCCATTGAACACGCCGATGGGGCCGGTGTGGATCGTATAGGTGTCGGGGTCCTTCGAGTGGCCCTTGCGGCTGACATAGGCATAGGGACGCACGCCCACCGTGCCGCGCCCGGCATTATGCACGCTCTGCGTGGCGGAGATCATATAGTCCTGATCGACGGTCAATTTGATCGTGAAACGCTGGCCCTGGCCATTGTCCCAGCGCAGCGTGACGGGCGTCGTCGGGGTCAGCTTCGTGCCCTCGGCGGTCCATATGGTATTGCCGTCGGGCAGGCGAAGGCCCTCGCCGGTCCAGCCCAGGCCAGCGAAATAGGCATCGCCGGTGCCGCTGGGGGAAAACAGGCGGATCGGCTGCGAATCCTTGGCGATGGTCTCACGATAGGCGGGCAGGACGACGTCATCGATGCGGGCGCCCTTGAGGCTCAGCGAGCCGCGCAGCTTGGACGTCTCGATGGCGATACGCGGGGCGTCGCGCAGCACGGCCGCGCGGTCGCGCGTCGCGGTGGGCGAATCGAGCGCGGGGTCAGCGGACGGGTGCGCGACGGTCGTGGTCTTGCCACCCTCGATCTTCGTCACTGGCGGCTGCGCCGGCGGGAAAAAATGGTTCGCGACATAAGGCCAGCCGAACAGGATGGCGATCGTGAACAGGGCAGCGATCAGGATGTTGCGCTTGTCGTCCGCGTGCATGGAATATCTGTCTTTTCGATGTCAGGGAACCGGGTCGTAGCCCGATCCGCCCCATGGGTGGCAGCGCAATAGACGTTTCGTAGCCAGCCAGCCACCCCTCAATGCGCCGTGCCGCCCGATTGCCTGCACCGCATATTCCGAGCAGCTGGGCGCATAGCGGCAGGTCGGCGGCAGGATACGGCTGGGGCCACGCTGCCAGATGCGGGCGATCAGGATGAGGAGGCGGGCCAGCATGCCTAGTCCGTCCGCGCCGCACTGTCCGAAGGGCGGGGCTTGTGCCCCTTCGCCTTCTTCGCCGCGCGCTCGAGCGCCTTGCGCAATTCCTCGCGCAGCGCCGCAAAGTCGCGCTCCACGCCTTCCTTGCGGCCGATCAGCACATGATCGGCGCCGGGCAGCGCATGGTCGGGCAGGAGTTCGCGCGCCAAAGCACGAAAGCGGCGCTTCATGCGATTACGCACGACAGCACCGCCCACTTTCTTCGAAACGGTAATGCCCAGACGTGCCAACGAATCATCGTCGCGCCGGTCACGGACCAGCAGGATGAATCCCGGCGTCGTCTGGCGCTGGCCCCGATTGGCCGCCAGATAGTCCGCCCGCCGCGTCATGCGGCCGGGCGAATCGTCCACTGGCTGGTTCAGGCGCTCAGGCTCTTGCGGCCACGCGAACGGCGGGCACGCAGGATGTTGCGGCCGCCCGGCGTCGCCATGCGTGCACGAAAGCCGTGCCGGCGCTTGCGGACCAGGTTGCTCGGCTGAAAGGTGCGCTTCATCGGTCATTCCTCGAAAGATAGAATCGGTACGACAAAAAAGGGCCGCGCAGAGGCGGCCACTCGTCTGACGGGCGCGGATAGGGAAAGGTGGCCGAAATGTCAATCATCGGCAGCGCCGCGCCATCAGTAGGACAGCTTGGGATACCAGTCGGTGCCGCGTCCGCCCGGAGTGAGGTCGAGGATGGTCCAGACCGATCCGATGTCCGGCCCACCGCGCGGATCATGGCCGGGATCGGCCATCGCGCTCGTCATCTCGCTCATCCAGAACAGGCGCACCGTATCGCCATCCTTGCGGAACACGGCCAGCACCGGCATCTCCCAGCCCTTTTCCGGGTCGAGCCCGCCAATGTCGAGCGCATAGTCGTCCCCCACCGACTGGACGAAATCGACATGTTGCCAGCCCCGTTCCTGCGCAAAGGCGATCTGACGTTCCACCGGCGAACGGCCGATGACCTTGAGCGCCACCCTTTGCTCTATATCTACGGCATTGGCGTCGAGCGGCCCGATGAGATTGGTGCACATCGGGCAGGGGCGCTGGCGATCAGGCCCGTACATCCAGAAATAGGTGACGAGCGTGTCGTGCGATCCGAACAGATCGGCAAGGCCGACATCGGCGCCATTGGAGTCGATGAAGCGATAATCCTTCTCGATCACCGGCCCGTCCGGCAGGGTCCGCCGCTGCGCTGCGACCGCATCGAGATCGCGTTGCAGCGCAATCTCCGCTGCCAGCAGGCGCTGACGGTCGCGCGCATAGTCGGCGCTTTCGTTCGTGAAACGGGGTTTGCGCTGCGCGGCCAGCGTCTCGGCGCTGGGCAGGTCGGCAGGATTTGCGGAAAAGTCGGCCATGGGACACCTCCGACCGACTCAACCGGCATCGCACAGGCAGGTTCCTCCCATGGGCCGGAGCGTGGCCCCTTGGCGGCGAGCGCCGCGACCGCTACCGAGAAGCAAACCACGGGATTGTTTTTCCATGATGAAGTTGATTATCGGCAACAAGGCCTATTCGAGCTGGTCTATGCGCGGGTGGCTGGCCGCAAAGCAGTCCGGCCTGCCGTTCGAGGAACTGGTCGTGCCGCTGTATGACGACGACTGGGACAAGAGGCGTGAGGGCGACGAGTTCGCGCCCTCATCCGGCAAGGTGCCGATCCTGTGGGACGGCGACATCGTGGTGTGGGACAGCCTCGCCATCGTCGAATATCTCAACGAGGCATCGGGCGGCACGCGCTTCTGGCCGGAGGACAAGGCCGCGCGGGCGATGGCGCGATCCATGGCGGCCGAGATGCATTCGGGCTTCGCTGCGCTGCGCCGCGAGCACAGCATGAACGTGCGCCAGATCTACCCGCCCCAGCCGGTAAGCGACACCGTAGCCGCCGATATTGGCCGCCTGATGGAATTATGGGCGCAGGCGCGCGCGCGCCATGGCAGCGGCGGCGACTTCCTTTTCGGCGAATTCGGCGCGGCGGACATCATGTTCGCGCCCGTGGTCACGCGGCTCATCACCTATTCGCTACCCGTCGCGCGCTTCGCCCAGCCCTATATGGCAGCGATGATCGGCCATCCTTTCATGCAGGAATGGATCGGTGGCGCGCAGGCCGAGGACTGGGTGATCGAAAAGTTCGAGCAGCCGATGCCGGCCGGCACCCAATCGTGAAGGACGAACTGGCGCGGCAGAGCGTCGCGCTGGGCGACGACGACGCGATTCGCGCGATCCTGCGCGAAGTGTGCGACCTGACCGAAATGGGTTTTGCCGCCGTAGCGCGGGTCACTGAAACACGCTGGATCGCGGTTCAGGTGCTCGACCGTATCGAGTTCGGCCTGGACCCGGGCGGCGAGCTGGAAATCAAGACGACCATCTGCGACGAGATTCGCGATTGCGGGCAGGAGATCGTGATCGACGATGTGGCGGGACACCAGCAGTGGCGCACGCATCACACGCCTATGCTCTACGGGTTTCGCAGCTATGCCTCTTTTCCGCTCCGGCTGCCC
>JBEVNC010000206.1:0-6980 GCA_040508315.1 Sphingobium sp. | reverse complement strand
CTCGTCCCCTCGGCCGACCGCGCGCTGGTCGGCGCGATGCTGCGCGCGGCGGGCCTGATCGATATCATCGTGCCGCGCGGCGGCAAGAGCCTGGTCGCGCGCGTGCAGGAGGAGGCGCGGGTGCCCGTGCTCGCGCATCTCGACGGCATCAACCACACCTACCTCCACGCCTCGGCCGACCCGGCTATGGCGCGCGACATCGCGGTCAACGCCAAGATGCGCCGCACCGGTATTTGCGGGGCGATGGAGACGCTGCTGATCGACCGCGCCTTTGCCGGAGCAGGCGACGTCGTCTCCGCCCTGATCGACGCGCGCTGCGAAGTGCGCGGCGATGCGGACGTCCGCGCGCTCGACCCGCGCGTGGAGGATGTCGAGGATGGCGACTGGGACACCGAATATCTCGACGCCATCCTCTCGGCCCGCTTCGTGGACGGGCTGGACGACGCGCTCGCCCATATCGCGGCGCATGGCAGCCACCATACCGATGCAATCGTCGCCGAGGATGCAGGCGTCGCGGAGAGCTTCCTGCGCCGCTGCGACAGCGCCATCGTGATGTGGAACGCCTCCAGCCAGTTTGCCGATGGCGGCGAGTTCGGGCTGGGCGCGGAGATTGGTATTTCGACCGGTCGCCTGCATGCGCGCGGGCCGGTCGCGCTGGAGGGGCTGACGACCTATAAGTGGCTAGTGCGCGGCACGGGGCAGACGCGCCCGTGATGTCCCCCTATGTGCGAATCGCACGCGCAGCCCTGTTGCTCGCGCCCCTGATGGCCGCCGCCTGCGTGTCGAGCGGTCAGCAACCGCGCGGCCGTCCCCTGCCCCCACCGCCCGCCGCCGCGCCCGCGACGCCGCCGCCCGTGGCCAACGTACCGGGCTGGGAGGATGGGCCGGTCGCGGCCGGCAACTGGTCCTATGTGCGTGATGGGAAATGGACGCTGGCGCGGTTCATCGCGCCCGACAACAGCCTGCAGGCGTGGGTACGGTGCGACACGGCGACACGCACGGTCGCCATCGGCCGTCGCGGCGCGGTCCGGCCCGACATGATGACGATCCGGACCAGCTTCGGCGCGGCCCAATGGCCGACGGTGCCAGCGAGCGCGGGTGCGCCCGGCTTCGAGGCGCAGCGCGCCGCAAGCGACCCCGCGCTGGACTGGCTCGCCTTCTCGCGCGGGCGCTTCACGCTGGAACTGCCGGGCATGGCGCCGCTGGTGGTGCCTGCCTGGGCGGAGCCGGTGCGGGTGATCGAGGATTGCCGGGCCTGAACGGGACCGCCTGAGACGAGTCAGGGGCGATTTGCGCGGCCGCCAAGTATGATTCCAAAAAAGAATAATACAAGGCTTGATCGTTGGCCCCGAATGACTCACATTGATACTTGAGAGGGGCAAAACAGGCTTCCAGCCACTGCCCCGGCTCGCTGGTTTTAACAACGCGAAAGGAGGTGATCCGATGTCTCATGGTTCAGCAATGGGGTCGGAGCAGTCCATTCGAGGAGCCTGCCGCTGATCTAGCGGTATGGCCGCGCGAGGTTCCTTCAGGAACTGACGCGGCGCGCAAGTCCTCGGAGGCGGCACTTCCGGCCGCTGACCATGTTGATGGGTCGTCAGAGCTCCTTGCTCTGGCGGCCCCTCTCATTTCTGGGGAAGGTCGAGGCGTTTACTTGCCGCGCTCGTTCCTCCGAATTCCGACATGACCGGCCCATAGACCGGCATTCCCCGATGAACGAATGCGCGATGCCGTTGTCCGAAATTCGCCGCCGACATCGCGCCGATGCGCACCATGCTCGACATGTTCGGCCGTATTTTTGAGGAACCGGCCACCTATAGCGGCGACCGGCCCGACGATATGTGGCTACCCGCCTGCTCGGCGGCGATATGGTCATCGCCATCGCGCCGATTGCGCGCGACGCCGGTTCGCGGCCTATATCCTACCCGAGTTCGAACAGGCCCGCTCCGAGAGCTATATTTACGACCTCGCCGTGGAGGAAGCGCATCGCAGGCGTGGGGTCGCCACCGCCATGATCGACGCACTGCGCGATGCGGCGCGGGCTGTCGGCGCATGGGTCGTCTATGTCGGTCGATCCGCCCGACGCGCCCGCGTCTCGCTCTATACAAAGCTCGGCATGCGCGAAGATGTTCTGCATTTCGGCATGGCGGTCGCCGATGACGCGCGTGACGCAAGGAAGAATAGCCGTTAAGCGCGGGCCGTGACCAGTCCATCCGCTATCGCCGCCGCCGAGCGTCCCTTCCTCGCCATCGGGTTGCGACTGGGCTCCGTGGTCGGGCTGAGCCTGATGTACGCGCTGATCAAGCTGCTCGGCGCGCGCGGCGTCAATCTGGTCGAACTGCTATTCTATCGTCAGCTGTTGGCGATCCCGGCAGTCTATGCCTGGATCCTGTGGTCGACGGGGCCGTGGGGCTTTCGCACGAGAAACCTAGCGGGCCATGCCACGCGCACCGCGGTCGGCTTGACCAGCATGGCGTTCAATTTCGCGGCGGTGAGTTTGCTGCCGCTGGCCGAATCCACCACAATCGGATTCTCCGCGCCGATCTTCGCGACCATATTTTCCGCGCTCATCCTCAAGGAGGCGACCGGCATCCACCGTTGGAGCGCGGTGCTGATCGGCTTCGTCGGCGTCGTCATCATGGCGCGGCCGGACACGGTGCATTTCCCGCCATTGGGCCTGACCGTCGCGATCCTGGCGGCGATGGGCGTCGCGACGATCTCCATCATCATCCGCGCCCTTTCCCGCACGGAAAGCCCGTCCGCCATCGTGTTCTGGTTCACCGTCCTGTCCGTGCCGCCCCTCGGCCTGTTGATGATCTGGTTCGGGCAGATGCATGATCCGGTGACGTTCGCACTGATCGTCGCCATGGGGGTATGCGGCGGCATCGCACAGCTTTTCCTCACCTCCGCGCTGCGCTGGGCGCCGGTGGCGGTGGTGCTGCCGATGGATTACAGCCAGATCGTCTGGGCGACGCTGCTGGGCTGGCTGCTCTGGGACACATTGCCCATCGCCTCGACATGGGTGGGTACGGCGATGATCGTGGCGAGCGGTCTGTATATCGTCCTGCGCGAACACCGGCGGGGCCAGGCCGCCAGGCTTAAAGCGCTGGCCGACGCCGATACGGGCGGATGATGGTGTTCGCGGACATCTCGACTGCCGCGACCGCGTCCACCCCTGCGCCTGGTCAACATTCTCCAGATGCCGCAAACCCGGTCGGGCTCATGCCCGCGCAGGCTATCGCGGCCGGTGATCGGTTCCAAAGCCGGGCGTGATGAAAATCGCGGCACCGGTCCCCGTAATATCGGCGGTATGCCAGACGCCCGGCGGGTTGATCGCATAGTCGCCGGGGCCGAGCGGGATATGGGCCTCCCCGCCATCGGGTAATTGCTGGATGATCGTCATCGCGCCCGCCGTGCAGATCACGAGTTCGGCGCCGGCGGGATGCCTTTCCCAACTTGTCCAGTCTTCGGTGAAATCATAGAGGCTGACCAGCCGCCCATCGGCGCCGTCCGCGCCATGGGTCGCCTCATAGGCCGCATACCATTCCATCCCCGTGAAGCGCGGCTGTTCCAGCGCCGTTCCACCGGGCCCGAGATGGACCGGATAGTCTGCCAGATTGCGCTCGCTCATCGCCATGTCCCTTCCGGCCGGGCGACGCGCCCGGCATCAGCCCGCCAGCAACGCCTTTACCGCCTCGATCGCCGCAGGGGCCTTGGTGCCATCGGGGCCGCCGCCCTGCGCCATGTCGGGACGGCCGCCGCCGCCCTTGCCGCCCACGGCCTCCACGCCTGCACGGACGAGATCGACCGCGCTGATCGTGCCGACCAGATCGTCTGTGACGCCCGCTGCAATGGTCGCGCGGCCATCATTGACCGCGACCAGCGCCGCGACGCCGCTGCCGATCTGCTGCTTGGCCTCGTCGATCAGGCCGCGCAGCGCCTTGGGGTCCAGTCCGTCGATCACGCGGCCCAGGAAGCTGACCGATCCCACCGTCTCCGGCTGGGCCGGGCCGGATGTAGCGCCGCCGCCCGGCCCCACCATGGCCAGCGCACGCTTGGCATCGGCCAGTTCCTTCTCCAGCTTGCGGTTCTGCTCGAACAGGGCAGTGACGCGCGCGGGCACCTCGTCCGGCGTCGTGCGCAACTGCTGTGCAGTCGCCCGCAATTTCTCGTCGCGGTCGGCGAGCCACAGGCGCGCGGCCTCCCCGGTCAGCGCTTCGATACGGCGCACGCCGCTGGCCACCGCGCCCTCGGACACGATGCGAAGCAGCGCGATGTCGCCCAGCGCGTTGACATGGGTGCCGCCGCATAGCTCAACCGAATAGCTGGTCTCGTCGGCGTGGCCCATGCTCAGCACGCGAACCTCCTCGCCATATTTTTCGCCGAACAGCGCCATGGCGCCAGCTTCGATGGCGTCCTCGGGCGACATGAGGCGGGTGGTGACCTCCGCATTGCTGCGAATCTGCGCGTTCACCTCAGCCTCGACGGCCGCGATCTGCGCAGGCGTCATCGGCTCGGGATGCGAGAAGTCGAAGCGCAGGCGGTCGGCCGCGACGAGGCTGCCCTTTTGCGTCACATGCGGCCCCAGATGGTTGCGCAGCGCCGCGTGCAGCAAATGGGTGGCGCTGTGATTGGCGCGGATCTGGCGACGGCGCTCGATATCGATCGCAAGGTGCACGGTATCGCCGACGGCAATGGTGCCGCCCTCGATCAGCGCATGGTGCGCGTGGAGACGGCCAAGCGGCTTGCCGGTGTCTTCCACCCGCGCGACCAGACCGGTGGGCGTGGCGATGAGGCCGGCGTCGCCCGCCTGCCCGCCGCTCTCGCCATAAAAGGGCGTCTGGTTGACGAGGATGGTGACACTCTCGCCGGTCCCGACGCTGTCGACGCGCGCGCCGTCTCGCACGAGCGCCACGACCTGCGCTTCGCCTTGTTCAGCGCTGTAACCGATGAACTCGGTCCCGCCCTCATCCTCGGCAATGTCGAACCAGACGGCCTCGGACGCCTTTTCGCCGGAACCCTTCCATGCCGCCCGAGCGGCGGCCTTTTGCGCTGCCATCGCCGCGTCAAAGCCAGCCTTGTCCACGCCAAGCCCCTGCGCGCGCAGGGCATCCTCGGTCAGGTCGAAGGGGAAGCCGAATGTGTCGTACAGGCGGAAGGCCGTGTCGCCGGGCAGCGTGTCGCCCTCGCTCATGCCCGCAGTTGCCTCGTCCAGCAGGCGCAGGCCCTTGTCGAGCGTCTGGCGGAAGCGTGTTTCCTCGCGCTGCAGCGTTTCGGTGATAAGCGCCTGTGCCCGACCCAGTTCGGGATAGGCCGCGCCCATTTCCTGCACCAGCGACGGTACGAGGCGGTGCATCAACGGATCGGCCGCGCCCAGCAGATGTGCGTGGCGCATGGCGCGGCGCATGATCCGGCGCAGCACATAGCCGCGCCCCTCGTTCGACGGCAGAACACCGTCTGCGATTAGGAAGCTCGATGCCCGCAAATGGTCCGCAATCACACGGTGGCTTGCGCGTGTCTTCCCCTCGGCCTTGACGCCGGTCGCCTCTTCCGAGGCGCGGATCAGTGCCTTGAAGAGGTCGATATCATAATTGTCGTGAACGCCCTGCAGGACGGCAGCGATACGCTCCAGGCCCATGCCCGTGTCGATCGACGGACGCGGCAGTTCGATGCGCTCTTCCTTAGAAATCTGCTCGTACTGCATGAAGACGAGGTTCCAGATTTCGATGAAGCGATCACCGTCCTCGTCCGGGCTGCCGGGAGGGCCACCTGGAATGTCATCGCCGTGATCGTAGAAGATTTCCGAGCACGGTCCGCACGGTCCCGTATCGCCCATCGCCCAGAAATTGTCGCTGGTTGCGATGCGGATGATCCGGTCGTCCGAAAGACCTGCGATCTTCTTCCAGAAGCCCGCAGCTTCGTCATCCGTGTGATAGACGGTAACGAGCAGGCGCTGCGCATCGATGCCCAGTTCCTTGGTGATCAGGTTCCAGGCGAACGCAATCGCGTCTTCCTTGAAATAATCACCAAAGGAGAAATTGCCGAGCATCTCGAAGAAGGTGTGATGCCGGGCGGTGTAGCCGACATTGTCGAGATCGTTGTGCTTGCCACCGGCGCGCACGCACTTCTGCGCCGTCGCCGCGCGGGAATAAGGCCGCGACTCCAGACCGGTAAAGACGTTCTTGAACTGCACCATGCCCGCATTGGTGAACATCAGCGTCGGATCGTTGCGCGGAACGAGGGGGCTCGATGCCACCGCCTCGTGACCGTTCTTCCGGAAATAGTCGAGGAAGGTCGATCGGATTTCGTTGACGCCACTCATCTGGTGAACCTTTTGCGTGCTGGCTGGTCCGCGCTTTGCGGGAAGGAAGGGCCTTTTACCGTCAGGCCCGTTCACTGTCCAGAAAGCTGGCAATCAGATGAACGCGCCGGCCGCTAAAACAAAAAGGCCGCCGGAAAAACCGACGGCCTTTCATAATCTAGATGGGCATTCTACATGCCGGACGCATCGTCGAAATCGTCCTCACCGTCTTCGGGCTTGGCTTCATCCAGGAACTTTTCCGCGATCAAACCTGCGTTCTGGCGAAGCGCCAGTTCGATTTCGCGCATCGTCTCCGGATTGTCGCGCAGGAACTGCTTGGCGTTTTCACGCCCCTGCCCGAGCCTTTGCGAATTATAGGAGAACCACGCACCCGATTTCTCGACGATACCCGCCTTGACGCCGAGGTCGACAAGCTCGCCTGTCTTCGACACGCCTTCACCATACATGATGTCGAATTCGACCTGCTTGAAGGGCGGCGCGAGCTTGTTCTTGACGACCTTGACGCGGGTCTGGTTGCCGACGACCTCATCGCGATCCTTGACCGAGCCGATGCGGCGGATGTCGAGACGAACCGATGCGTAGAACTTCAGCGCGTTACCGCCCGTCGTCGTTTCGGGCGAACCGAACATAACGCCGATCTTCATGCGGATTTGGTTGA
>JBEVNC010000053.1:0-18142 GCA_040508315.1 Sphingobium sp. | reverse complement strand
CAGGAGCCCAGGCTGATCTGGCATTGCCTTGCCCTGGGCTCCTGCCTGCGCAGGAGCACCGCCACGCGACAACACTGAGACCTTACCCATAAGAAAAGGGGCCGCAGCTTTCGCCACAGCCCCTATTTTCGTGCGCTAAATGTCGCTTAGAAAGCGGCGCCCAGCGAGAACACCGCCGCGCTGTCCGAACCGAACGGGTTGCCCGGCTCGTCCGTGTCGACATAGGACACACCGAAGGTCAGGTTCTTGTAGGTCAGCGTGCCACCGATGGACCAGTCCCACACCTTGCCGTCGACACCGCCCGGGAAGGCGTCGCTCTTGGCATAGCCAAGGTGCGCGTTCACGCCGATGGGGGTGTTGGGGATGGCGACGGACGGCTCGAGGTGGAAGTAGATGGCCGAGCTGTCGCCCAGCGCGTTCTGATCCCACGCATAGTTCACGCCCGCCTTAAGCGAGCCCGGACCGACCGCTGCGATCAGGTTGATATAGGGCTCGAAGAAGTCGGTATCGACGTCGCCGACCGTATCCTTGGGATAATAATAGTAGAGCAGGCCCGCATCGACGGTCAGGCCGGGCGTCACTTCCTTCGAGAAACCGCCGAAGAAGTCGAGTTCGGCCGTGACGCCATTGCCTTCGCCGTCGAGATCCGGGAAGTCGACGTTCGAGCCCCAGGTGCCGACATAAAAGCCGCTTTCATGGGTCAGCGTGAAGCCGCCCTGGACCGCGGCATTCTCGCGCGTCTGGCTGAAGCCGCGGAAGCGATAGTCGGAAACGATACCGGCCGAGCCGGTGATCTTGATGCCGCTGGTATCCGCCTCGTCCTGCGCCATGGCAGGCGTCGCGAGTGCGGCAATGGCAAGGGCAGTGAGGCCCAGGATGGACTTACGCATGGTCGATGATCCCCTTAACTTTGATTGATGCGTTCGTCCCACCTGCGTCTCGGACGGCCGCCGCCTTGTTTTGCGCGCTTCTGCAAAAGCGCGTCGGGCGATCCTCTCCCAAGAACGCGGAGAATTTGCCGGTCAGTTGTGCATTGCACAAGCGAATTATGTCTGGATAGTTTCTAGAATGTTACCTTTGTTGCTATATTGCAACAGACCTTTGAAGCGATATTACGCCCGCACAGCCTCGACTTCGCAGCTTTAACGCCGAGAAGGGGGGATGTTTTGGTCTTGGGAGTCCCGGCGAGTTGTCCGGCTCAGCGCGCAGTTGCGGTAAAGGAACTCAGCCTGTCAGGGCCGCCCGCCACGCGGCAAAGCCCCGGTCGAGGTCGGCGATGAGGTCGGCGGGTTCTTCCAGCCCGATCTGGAGTCGCACCAGAGGGCCGTCGCCCTGCCAAGGCCGCGCCGTGCGATAATGTGCGGGGTCGACCGGCAGAGCCAGGCTCTCGAACCCGCCCCAGCTATAGCCGATGCCGAACAGCGACAGCGCGTCCACGAAGGCAGCGCGTTCGCTCTCGCCGCCGCCCGCCAGCATGATGGAGAACAGGCCGCTCGATCCGCGAAAATCCCGCGCCCATGCGGCATGGCCGGGGCAGGAGGGCAGGGCGGGATGCAGCACCCGCGCCACCTCGGGCCGGTCATCCAGCCAGCGGGCCAGGGCCAGCGCGCTTTTCTCGTGTCGCTCCATCCGCACAGGCAGCGTGCGCAGGCTGCGCAGGGCCAATGCCGCGTCGTCGGCGCTTACAGTCTGGCCAAGGCCATAGGCGCGCGCCCGGATCCTGGGCCACCAGCGGGCATTGGCGCTCACCGATCCCATCATCGCGTCGCTATGGCCGACGACATATTTGGTGCAGGCCATGACGGAGATATCGACGCCATGCCCCAGCGCGGGGAACAGCAGCGGCGTCGCCCATGTATTGTCGATGACCGTCGCGATCCCGCGCGCCTTGGCCACCGCGACGATGGCGGGCACGTCCTGCACCTCGAATGTCAGGCTGCCGGGACTTTCCATGAAGATCGCGGCGGTGCGATCCGTCACCAGATCGGCGATGCCGCCGCCGATCAGCGGATCGTAGAAGATCGTCTCCACACCGAAATCGGCCAGCAGCCCGTTCGCCATCGCCCGGCTGGGATCATAGGCGCTGTCGACCATCAGCAACTGGTCGCCCGGCCGCAGGATGGCGAGCAGCACGCCCATGATCGCGGCGACGCCCGACGGATAGAGCATCGTGCCCACCGCGCCCGGCTCCATCTCCGTCAGCGCGTCGGCCAGCGCCCAGGCGGTCGGCGTGCCGCGCCGTCCGTAGAACAGTTTCTCATGCGTATCACGCCCTGCCGCGCGCAGATGCGCGACATCGTCGAACAATATGGTGGAGGCGCGCCAGACCGGCGGATTGACGATGCCGCCCTGCTTGCCGGGCATGCGCGTCCATTCCGGCTTGCGCCCCGCACCCACGAGGCGGGTTGCCGGAGCCAGTTCGTCCTTGTCGTCGCCGCTGCCGCTCATGCCGCGCCGGTCGCCTTGGGCAGGGCGGGGTCGGCGCCCCATTCGGACCAGCTGCCATCATAGACAGCCACATCGTCCCGGCCGAGCAGCGCCGCACCGAACGCCAGGCTGCATGCGGTAATACCGCTGCCGCAGGTGGCGATGATCGGCCGCGCGGGATCGACCCCTGCCGCGTCGAAGGCTGCCTTCAGATCGTCACCCTGCTTCCACGTCCCGTCGGGATTGAACAGCTTGCCATAGGGAAGGTTGATCGCGCCGGGCATATGGCCGGAGGCAAGGCCGGGTCGCGTCTCCTGCTCCTCGCCGGTGAAGCGGGCTGGGCTGCGCGCGTCTATCACCTGCGCACTGCCGCTGGTGAGCGCCTCGGCCACCTGCGCTGTCGTGCGAAAGGTCGCGTCGTCCTTCGAGATGGTGAAGTCCTGATTGCGCGTGGCGGTCGTGCCGCTTTTGACCGGCCGCCCCTCCGCCAGCCATTTGGGCAGGCCGCCGTCGAGTATCGCGACGTCCTTCACCCCGAACAGCCGGAACAGCCACCAGGCGCGCGACGCCGTGCGGTGGGGGCTGTTGTCGTAGACGACGATCCGGCTGCCATCGCCAAGGCCGAGCGTGCGGATGCGGCTGGCGAACGTCTCGGCAGGGGGGACGGTGTTGGGGAAGGGGCTGTCGCTATCCACCAGACCGGTCAGGTCGAGATAGAGCGCGCCGCTAATATGCTTCGCCTCGAACTCGGCGGCCGCATCCCGGCCCATTTCCGGCAGGAAATAGGTCGCGTCCACGATGCGAAGGTCGCTCGCGCCCAGTTCATCGGCCAGCCATTGGGTCGAAACGAGCAGATCCATCGGGGTCTCCGGAAAGTGGGCGGCGGGGCTGCCACGACATAGCCACGGCCCGCCAGACTGGCAATGGCGCGGACTTTCCATATGCTATTCACAAACTATCCACAGGGTTGCCCACCCCTCGGCCGATTTTATCCACCGATCCATGCGATTTCCGTTTGGAGCGACTCGCGGCGCGTGAGACCATCGCTCATCCGAAGTGGAAGGGATGTCCCGGATACGGTCATCCCGCTCCGTGACCACCATGGCTGCCGTAAATCCTGGGATTTGACGGAGAGGGCGAGGATGGACGGAGCGACGCGGTGAGTGCGCGCTCCCCGAGTGAACGCCGACCGCTATTCTGCCCGGACCATGGGATATCTGCCCCCGCCAGGGACCGATATTCGATGAGTGGGGGCCGGTGGCGACACCGACCCCCATTTTTTTGCTTGAGCTGTCGCACAGGGAGCCGTCCCATTTCGTCACCCTGAACTTGTTTCAGGGTCTATCTCTCCTCACACGCTCCGCGTCCGGAGGCTCGATGGATGCTGAAACGAGTTCAGCATGACGTAAGGGGATAGGGTCAATCGGCCTTTGGAATTACCAGCCGCGTCTCGATCTCCGCCAATGGCCGCCCCGTCGCGCGATCCATTACCACAGGGTCGATCTGTGCACCCGTCCCGGCATCCGCCATGAAGCTGGTCCCGCCCTCGCCATGATATTTGCGACCCCATGCGCCGATGGCCGCAAGGATCGGCAGGAAGTCCCGGCCCTTGTTTGTCAGCACATATTCCTCGCGCGGCGGGCGTTCGCTGTAGCGCCGCTTCTCCAGCAAGCCGTCCGCGGTCAGTGCCGCCAGCCGCCGGGTCAATATGTTCGGCGCGATGCCGAGATTGGTGCGGAACTGGTCGAAGCGCGCCGCGCCATAGCCCGCATCGCGCAGGATCATCATGCTCCAGGCATCACCCACCCGTAGCAATGCCCGGCCGACGGGGCAGGGGCCTGTGGAATATTTCTCTATGTCCATTGCATAATGATAGCGACATGAATATCAAAATGCAAGTGACTCGTCATTACGAGTCGAACGGAGATTGAACGATGAGCACTATCAACGGAACCGCCTTGATCACGGGCGCATCCACCGGCATCGGCGCTGTCTATGCGGACCGCTTGGCCAAGCGCGGCCTTAACCTCATCCTCGTCGCCCGCGACGCCGCGCGCATGGAGGTACTCGCCGAGCGACTGCGTGGCGAAACCGGCGTCGGCATCGAAATTCTGCCCGCCGACCTGACCATCGACGCCGATGTGACGCGGATCGAGGAGCGACTGACCAGGGGCGATGTGACCCTCCTCCTCAACAATGCCGGCATGTCGCTCAATGGCAGCGTGCTGGAGAACGGTCCCGCCGAACTCGTGCGCATCATCGCGCTCAACGTGACCGCACCGACCCGCCTCGCGGCGGCAGCCGCCAAGGTCTTCGTTGGCAAGGGCGACGGTGCCATCGTCAACATCTCCTCGGTCCTTGCCGTCGCGCCGGAAATTTTCGACGGCGTCTATAGCGGCACCAAGGCGTTCGTCCTCAATCTCAGCCAGGCCCTCTCGGCGCAGCTTGCCGACAAGGGCGTGTACACGCAGGCGGTCCTGCCGGGCGCGACGCGTACGGAAATCTGGGAGCGTTCGGGCAAGGATGTCGACGCCTTCCCGGCCGACTTCGTGATGGCCGTGGACGATCTGGTCGACGCGGCGCTGCTCGGCTTCGACCGGCGCGAGACCATCACCATCCCGTCGCTCGCCGATGAGAGGCAGTGGAGCGCCATGCAGGACGCACGCCTTGCCATGAGGCCGAACCTGTCCAAGCGCGATGTGGCGGCCCGTTATCGTGAGGCGATCACGGTCTGAGCTACCCGTCCTTCAACACCGCCGTCGCCCGCTCCGCCAGCCGCGCGACGGCGGCGGCGTGGATGCCCGGCGCGCAGCACAGCATGCCCAGAGCAAAGGGGCTTGGGCGGTTGAAGGTCATCCGGCACCCCAGCGCGTCCGTCACCGCCGCGCCAGCCTCCTGCGCGATCAAGGAGGAGGCGGCGATGTCCCATTCCGCGCCCCAGCGCACCGTCGCGACCAGATCCGCCTCGTTCGCCGCCACCATCGCCATGCGCAGCGCGATGCTGTTGGGCTTGTCCACGATGGCGAGGTCGGCATCGGCCCTGGGAAGCGTGTCGGTGGGCACGCGCGCGCCGGGCAGATCGGTGCGGCTGCTGGCGCTCAGCACGGCGCCATTGCGCGTCGCGCCCTGACCCTTTGCGGCGAGCCACAATTCCCCGCGTGCGGGCGCGGCCAGTGCGGCGAGCACCACCTCGCCTCGTTCGACCAGCGCCACCGACACGGCCCAGCCGGGCCGCCCGCGCACGAAATCGCGCGTGCCGTCGATGGGATCGACCAGCCACAGCCGGTCGGCGCCCACGCGCACCGGATCGTCCGTCGTCTCCTCCGACAGCCAGGCAGCGTCCGGGGCCAGCGCGCCCAGCGTCTTCTTCAGATGATCGTCCACCAGCAGGTCGGCATTGCTCACCGGATGGCCGGGCAGCTTTTCCCAATGGCGCAGCGCCTCGTTGCCGACGCCCCAATAGGCCATGGCGCGCTCCGCCGCCTCGCTCACCGCAACGGCGAGCGCATCGAGCGTTACGTCACGCCCCGGCAACGGTCATCCCGTCGACGCGCAGGGTCGGCACATTGATGGAGTAGCGGAAGTCGATGTCGCTGGCCGGGACGATGCTGGCGAACATATCCTTGAGATTGCCCGCGATGGTGATCTCCGACACCGCGCAGGCGGTACGGCCATTCTCGATCAGGAAGCCCGCCGCACCACGGCTATAATTGCCGGTCACGCCGTTGATGCCATGGCCGATCAGTTCGGTGACATAGATGCCGCGGCCGATATCGCTCATCAGGTCGTGGACGCTGGTATCGCCCGGAATCATGTGGACGTTGCTGGTCCCTGCGCCGGGGGTCCCGCCGCCGCGCGTGGCATGGCCGGTGGGTTCGAGGCCCAGTTGCCGCGCCGACGCGCTATCGAGCAGCCAGCCGGTCAGCACGCCCTTGTCGATCAGCGCGCTCTGCGCGGTCGGCAGGCCCTCTCCATCGAAGGGGCGCGAACGCAGGCCGCGGTCGCGGCGCGGATCGTCGATGACCGTGATGGTCTCCGGGAATATCGCCTCGCCCAGGCTGTCGAGCAGGAAGCTCGACCGGCGGGTGATCGCAGGGCCGACGATCGCGCCGATCAGATGGCCGATCAGGCTGTTGCCGACGCGCGGATCGAAGATGATCGGCATCGGCCCACTCTCGACCCGGCGGGGCTTCAGGCGGGCGACCGCGCGGTGCCCGGCGCGTATGCCGATGCTGTGCGCCTGATCCAGATCCTCCAGGAAACGCGCGCTGTGGCTGGCATAGTCGCGCTGCATGTCCTCGCCCGTGCCCGCCAGCACGCTGGCCCAGGTCGAATGGCTGGTGCCCGCATAAGCGCCCGCAAAGCCATGGCTGGTGACGAGCGCCATCTGGCTGCGCCCGTGGCCCGCGCCCGCGCCCTCGCTGTTGGTGATGCCCAGGACGCCGCGTGCCGCCTCCTCCGCCTCCAGCGCCCGTTCGCGCAGGGCCCTGGGTTCCGGCTCCGCATCGTCGGCCATGTCGAGGTCCGCAGGGCGGCCGCGCATCAGCCGGTCCTCCGGCGCGAGGCCCGCATAGGCATCCTCGGGCGCCTGGCCCGCCATCGCGATGGCCCGTTCGACCAGCGTGTCCAGCGTCGCCTTCGCCATGTCCGACGAGGAGATCGAGGCCGACCGCCGCCCGACGAACACGCGTAGCGACACATGCTCGGACTCGGACCGCTCGACATCCTCCAGCGCGCCCAGCCGTACGGAGACGGAGGAGGAGGCATCGCAGCCATAGGCCGCGTCCGCCGCATCGGCCCCCGCCTTGCGCGCGGCGGCGACGAGCGTCTCGGCGCGATCCTGGGCTTCTTCGAGGCTGAGCATGGGCGGGGAAAGTCCGTGAACAAAGGGGAAGCAGCCACTTAGCGACGACGGGGCCCAGGTGCAATGTGGGGAGGGGTATCTGTTCATCGACGGTTGCGTTTCAAATGCGTGGCGATGTAGTCGTGAGCCGGGCCAAACGCGGCGTGCTATTCGGGACTTCGGGAAATCAAGGTGGAGCCGACTACGCCTGTACAAGCTGAGGGGTCTTGCCTGGATCGCGGGTCGGCCGGGGTGGCGGCGTCCCTGCTGGCCGCGGTCGACTGGGACACGCATCCGCTGGGGCCGCGCGACCAATGGCCGATTTCGCTCAGGACAATCGTCCGGTCGCTGCTCTCGTCCTCGGAATCCATGTATCTCGTCTGGGGAGAAGGCCGGACATTCTTCTTCAACGATGCCTATATCCCCATACTCGGGCCGCGAGTCGACATCGCGATGGGCGCGCGGTTCGAAAAGATCTGGGCGGATGCCTACCCCACCGTGGAGCCGCTGTTCATCAAGGCGCTGCAGGGAGAATCCACGCGCATCGTCGATATGCCCGTTCCCATGGCGCGCTGGGGGGAGCCGGAGGAAAGCTGGTGGACCTTTTCCTACACGCCGGTTTTCGATGACGACGGCGACATCGCGGGCGCCCTGTGCATAACCAATGAGACGACCGCCACGGTGCGGCAAATGGAGGCCAAGCGGCTGGCCGATGCCGCGCTGGTGCAGTCCGAACGCAGCCTCCGGCGAGCGCAGGAGGCGGGCCGGATCGGCATCTTCACCGTCGACCTCGCCACGAACAGGCTGACGGGCACGCCGGAATTCTACAAATTGTTCGGGATCAAGGCGGTGAGCGACGTCGATGCGACGGTCATCGAGAAAATGGTTCTGCCCGAGGATGCCGCAAACGCCTCCAACACCGAGATGCGCAACTCGCAGGCCATGGACCTCCATGCCGAATATCGCGTCCGGCACCCGCATACGGGCGAAATCCACTGGATCGAGCGCCGCGCCGAATTCGAATATGACGAGAGCGGCAAGGCGGTGCGGCTGCTCGGTGTGGTGCAGGATGTGACGGAGCGGCGCAACGACCGCGATTCGCTCGCCCGGCTCAACACCACGTTGGAGGCGACGGTGGCGGAGCGGACCCAGGCGCTGCTCCTGCACGAACATATCATCCAATCCGACAGCACAGCCATCTGCGCCTTCGACAGGGAGTATCGGCTGATCGCCTTCAACAAGGCGCATAATGACGAGTTTTTCCGGGTCAACGGCTTCTACACGCGGATCGGCGACATATTCTGCGACCTGTTCGTGCCCGAACAACGCCCCGTCATGCGGGCATTGATGACCCGCGCTATGTCCGGCGAGTCCTTCACCACGGAGGAGGAGTTCGGCAATCCGGAGATCGATGCCCCGCGTTGGGAAATCCATTATTCGCCGCTGCGGGACGAGACGGGCGAGGTGATCGGCGGATTCCACCACGCCCGCGACATCAGCGCCCGGCTGCGCGCGCAGGCGGAACTGGAGATCGCGCAGGATGCGCTGCGGCAGTCGCAGAAGATGGAGGCGATGGGCCAGCTGACCGGCGGCGTCGCGCACGACTTCAACAATCTGCTGACCCCGATCATGGGCAGCCTCGACTTCCTTCAGCGCAAGCCCGACCTGTCGGATCGCGATAAACGGCTGGTCGGCGGTGCGTTGCAGTCGGCGGAGCGCGCCCGGACATTGGTGCAGCGCCTGCTCGCCTTTGCGCGGCGGCAGCCGTTGCAACCGGGACCCGTCGATCTGGCATGCCTGGTCGGCGGCCTGTCGGAACTGATGATCAGCACGTCCGGGCCGAATATTGCGATCCTGACCGATCTTCCCGCAGACCTGCCATCGGCGCTGGCCGACGCCAACCAGCTGGAAATGGCCATACTGAACCTGTGCGTGAACGCGCGCGACGCGATGCCCGACGGCGGCTCCATCACGATTGCGGCCGATGTGGCGAAGCCCGGCTTCGTGCGCCTGTCGGTGATCGATACGGGCGTCGGCATGGATGAGGACACGGCCCGCCGCGCCGTCGAACCGTTTTTCTCCACCAAGGGGCTGGGCAAGGGCACGGGGCTTGGCCTCTCCATGGTGCATGGCCTCGCCTCGCAGCTGGGCGGCTCGCTGACCATCGCCAGCGAGCCGGGGCTGGGCACGCGCATCGACTTGCTGCTGCCCGTGAGCGAGCCGCGGGTCGTCGCGTTCCCCGTGCCCGCGCCGGAAGAGCGCCCGCTGTTCAATGGCCGGGCGCTGATCGTCGATGACGAGCCGCTGGTGCGTATGGCGACGGCCGACATGCTCGAGAATCTGGGCTATGAAACCGTCGAGGTCGGCGATGCGCGCGAGGCCGAACGGCTGCTGGCGAACGATAACCAGTTCGACCTTGTGGTGACGGACCATCTGATGCCCGGCATGTCGGGCGCGGAACTGGCGTCGGCGATCCGGCAGCGATGGCCGACGCTGCCCGTGCTGATCGTGTCGGGCTATGCCGATGTGGATGGCATCTCGCCCGACCTGCCACGCCTCACCAAGCCGTTTCGGGAGACCGAACTGGCCAACGCCATCCGCCGCGCCGCATCCTCATCCTGACGCGCGACAACGCCGGGACGTCGCATTGACATGCCCGCCCTCCGGCTGAGACAGTCGGGCGGTTTCCGACAGGAGGTCATCCATGCGCCCTGCTTCGTTCGCGTCTCTCGCCCTGCTCACCGCACTGGCCCAGCCCGTGGCGGCGCAGACCGAGATCACCCATCTTCCCATCGTCCGTCCGCCCTCGCCGACCGGCGCACCGGCTCCCGCGGCGGGGCCGCCGTTCAGCGCGGCGGTGCTGGCTGGCGACACGCTCTACATCTCCGGCGCGACCGACACCGACCCTGCGACCGGCAAGCCGCCGACCGACCCCAAGGCCGGGGCAAAGCTGCTGCTCGACGGCATGACGCGCACGCTTGCGCGCGCAGGCATGACGATGGACGATCTGGTCTGGGTCCAGATTTTCGCGACCGACCTCGGCAATTACGGCGCGTTCAACGAAGTGTATCGCACCTATTTCAAGGGCCCGCTGCCCGCCCGTGCCTTTCTGGGCGCTGGCAGCCTGCTCAATGACGCCAATTTCGAGATCATGGGCGTGGCGGTGAAGCCCAAGAAATAGCGGGCTATCGATCCGGCTCGTCTTCCCAATAGGCAGGGGAGCCAAAAGCGCGCCGCAGCCAGACGGTCAGCGCCGTCAATTTCGCCGAGGCGCTCCGGTTCGCGGGATAGGCGAGGTAAAGCGTCGCGCCCTCCGCCTCCACGCCCACGTCGATCGCGCACAGCGACCCGTCCCGCAACTGGTCCTGTATGAAGAAGGTCGGGAGCAGCGTGATGCCGAGGCCGGCCAGCGCCGCATCGCGCATGACGATGCCATTATTGACGCGCAGGCATGTGGGTGGCCGCATCACCTTGTCGCCGTCCGGCAGGTGGAAACGCCAGTCCGCCTCGCGATTGCTGTACAGGATCGCGCAGGCCCGTTCGAGGTCGGCCAGCGACTTCGGCGTGCCATTCGCCGCCAGATAGGCTGGCGACGCCACCAGCATGCGGCGGCTGGATGCCAGTTGCTTTGCGATCAGGCGGTCGTCGCGGATCGGCCCATGGCGGATCACGGCGTCATAGCCGTCCGCCGCAATATCAACAAAGCGGTCGTCGAGGTCGAGCGTCATGCGGATGCCGGGATGCGCGGCCAGAAAGCTGTAGATGGCGGGCCCCAGATGGAGCGCGCCAAAGCCGACCGGCCCGGCAAGGCGAAGCGGCCCGGTCAATGTGCCGCGCCGTTCGACGAGTTCCGCCTCCGCCTCGGCCATTTCGCGCGTGATCGTGCGGGCCCGCACGAGGAACGCCTCGCCATCCTCCGTCAGCGACAGGCGGCGGGTCGTGCGCTGGACCAGTCGCGCACCCAAGCCGCGCTCCAGCTCTGTCAGTCGTTCGCTGACCACCGACTTGGCGAGGCCGAGATTGCGCCCCGCTGCACTGATGGAGCCTGCATCGACAACGGCAATGAAGGCCTGCAATCCATCGAGTTTCATCATCGTTCGGCTTTTCCGAAAGCCGGTTTCGGTTTTGGCCGGCTAGTCCGCAAGCTGAACCTGGATCAGGCTGTTGTCGAGCGCGGATGGGAGTCGGCGCGAACGGGGAGACCATCATGGTTCGAAAACGCATCGCGGCGGCATTGCTTGCGGTCACGGCGTCGGGCGCCATCGCCCAGGTGGAGCCGTTTCCGCCGGGCTTTCGCATACAGGAGATCGCGGCCAACGGCACGACGCTGCATGTCCGTGTGGGCGGAAAGGGCCCCGCCGTCGTGCTGCTGCACGGCTATGGCGAGACCGGGGACATGTGGGTGCCGCTCGCTGCCGACCTCGCGCGGGATCATGAGGTGATCGTTCCCGACCTGCGCGGCATGGGGCTGTCTGCGCGGCCGGCCGGAGGCTATGACAAGAAGACGCAGGGCAAGGATATTGCCGGGCTGCTCGACGCGCTGAAAGTGCGCAAGGCCGACCTCGTCACTCACGACATCGGCAATATGGTCGGCTACGCCTTTGCCGCGCAATATCGCGACCGGGTCACGCGCTTCGTCCTGATGGATGCGCCGCTGTCGGGCATCGGTCCGTGGGAGGAGATCCTCAAGAACCCGCTGCTTTGGCATTTCCGTTTCGGCGGCCCCGACATGGAACGGCTCGTCGCGGGGCGAGAGCGCATCTATCTCGATCGGTTCTGGAACGAGTTCTCCGCGACGCCGGCCAGGTTCACCGAGGCATCGCGCGCGCACTATGCAGCGATCTATGCGATGCCGGGGGCGATGCATGCGGGCTTTGCGCAATTTGCGGCCTTCGATCAGGACGCCGTCGACGACCGGGGCTTCCTGGCGGCGGGCAAGCTGACCATGCCGGTGCTGGCCATTGGCGGCGAGAAATCCTTTGGCCCGACAATGGCGGCCGTGATGCGCGTGGCCGCGACCGATGTCGAACAGGCGGTGATCCCGGATTCGGGTCACTGGCTGATAGAGGAACAGCCGCAGGCCACGGTCGCCGTGGTTCGCGCTTTCCTGGACAAGGGCAAATGAACGGCCGCGCGCTCGCCGCCATCGCCTTGCTCGCGGCAGCGCCCGCCAGCGCCGCGTTGAAGCCCGCGCGGCTGACCCCGGCCCAGATCGCTGCGGTAAAATCGGGAGGAGCCGGTGCCGGAACGTCGGGCATCGTCGGCATCGAAAGCGTCGTCCTGGCGGGCGATCCGACGAAGGCGGGCCTGTATACCATAGAGATACGGGTGCCCCCGCATACCCGCATCGCGGCCCACAAGCATCGCGACGACCGGACGTCGGTCGTGGTCTCGGGCAAATGGTATATCGGCTATGGCGATACTGCTGCGGACGACGAGGCGCAGTTGCTCCTGCCCGGCGGTTTCTACACCGAACCTGCCGGTGCGCTGCACTTCGCGCATACGAAGGACGAACCGGCGGCGGTCATCGTCACCGGCTACGGGCCGACCGACACCATCTATACGGCAGTGCGCCCCTGATCTGGGCAAACTGAGAGATATTCTGTCCTTGCCCCTTCACCCCAGACTCTTCACCACCTGCTCGCGCACGTCGCGCGACAGGCCCGCCGCCGCCTCGATCCGCCGTAGCTCCGCCTGCATCATCTCCGCCCGCCGCGCGTCGAAGCGGCGCCAGCGGCCCAGCGGCGGCACCATGCGCGCGGCGACCTGCGGGTTGATCGCGTCCAGCGACAGGATGATGTCGGCGATCATCCTGTACCCCTTGCCGTCCCCGCGGTTGAACGCCCACTGGTTGCCGGAGAAAGCCCCATAGAGCGCGCGCGCACGGTTGGGATTGGTCAGCGTGAAGTCGGCATGGCTGCCCAGTGCCTCGACCTGCTCCACGATATCGGGGTGGAAGGCGAAGGCCTGCGTCTGGAACCATTTGTCCAGCACGAGCGCATCGCCCCGATAGCGCGCGTAGAAGGACGCCAGCGCCTGTTCCCGCTCGGCACTGTCGGCATTGACGAGGGTGGCGAGCGCCGACTGCCGCTCGGTCATATTGTCCGCCGCGCCATATTGCCCGAAAGCGATGGCCGCACCGTCCGCCGCCCCCGACGCCATGATATAGCCCAGCGCCACATTGCGCAGCCGCCGCGCCGCCTTGGCATCGGGCGACAGGGAAAAGCCGTTGCGCGCGCTGCGGGCATGAAGGCCCCGCCATTCGCTCTCCAGCGCGCGGCCGATCTGCGCTTGCAGCGTATCGCGCGCGGCGTGGATGCCGTCGGGATCGACGATCTCCATCTGGTCGCCGAGATAGGCCTCGCCCGGCAGCTTCACGGCCTCCGCCACGAACGCGCCGTCGAGGGCCGGGTCGGCCAGCGTGCGGCGGATCGCCTCGATCACCGGTTCGGCATCGAGCGGATCGCCCGATATATGGCCGATCAGCACATTGACCATCAGCTGCTGCATCGCCTCGTAACGGCCGAACGGATCGTCGTCATGCGCGGACAGGAAGGCGAGGTCGGCATTGCTGCGGTTCGCCTCCACGATCACCGGCGCTGAAAAGCCGCGATTGATCGACAGGACCGGCGGTGTGGCATGACCGCCGCGCGCGAGGGTGACGGTCGGCCGGTCGAGCATCACCAGTTCCTCCGCCGCATCGCCCGGCGCATCCCGCGTGAACAATGCGACGCGCAGCGGGATCGCCATGGGCTGCTTGAACGGCTGGCCGGGCGTGTCCGGCAGCATCTGCGTGAGTGTCAGCGTGGCCACGCCTTCGCCCGCATCATGGCTGAGTGCCGCCGCCACGCGCGGCGTGCCTGACTGGCTGTACCAGAGGCGGAACTGGCCAAGGTCGACGCCGCTCGCATCCTCCATCGCGCGCACGAAATCCTCGCACGTCGCCGCCGTGCCGTCATGCCGGTCGAAATACAGGTCGGTGCCAGCGCGAAACGCCTCGGCGCCCAACATCAATTCGATCATGCGGATCAGTTCCGCACCCTTGTTGTAGATGGTCGCGGTGTAGAAGTTGCTGATCTCCATATAGGATTCGGGTCGCACCGGATGGGCGAGGGGTCCTGCATCCTCCGGAAACTGCCCAGCGCGCAGCATGCGGACGTCCTCGATCCGCTTGACCGCATGGCTGCCCATGTCGGCGGAGAAGCACTGGTCGCGGTAGACGGTGAAGCCTTCCTTGAGGCTGAGCTGGAACCAGTCGCGGCAGGTCACGCGGTTGCCCGACCAGTTGTGGAAATATTCATGGGCGACGACGCCCTCGACCCCGTCATAATCGAGGTCGGTGGCGGTTTCCGGGTCGGCGAGGATGTAGCGGCTGTTGAAGATGTTCAGCCCCTTATTCTCCATCGCGCCGAAGTTGAAATCAGACACGGCGACGATGTTGAACACGTCGAGATCATATTCGCGGCCATAGACGCGCTCGTCCCAGGCCATCGAATCCTTCAGCGCCTTCATGGCGTGGCCGGTGCGGGCCAGGTCGCCGGCCTTCACCCAGATGCCCAGCGCCACTTCGCGGCCGCTCATCGTCGTGAAGCTGTCGGCGTTGCACGCGAGATCGCCCGCGACCAGCGCGAACAGATAGGCGGGCTTGGGGAAAGGATCGGTCCAGCGCGCAAAATGGCGGCCATCGGCCAGATCGCCGCTCTCCACCGGGTCGCCATTGGCCAGCAGCACGGGATAGACCAGCTTGTCGGCGCGCAGCAGCACGTCGTAGCGCGACAGCACGTCCGGCCGGTCGGGGAAGAAGGTGATGCGGCGGAAACCCTCCGCCTCGCACTGGGTGCACAGCAGCCCGCCCGAGGCGTAGAGGCCCATCAGCCGCATATTGGCGGCGGGCGAGAGTTCCACCTGCGTCTCGATGACGTGGCGTTCGGCGGACAGGGGAATGACCAGCGATGCGGCCTCCACCGAATAGGCGGCGGACGGCAGGTCGATCCCGTCCACGGCGACGCGCAACGGCACGATCTCGTCCCTGTCCAGCCGCAGCGGCCGGTCATGATCCCCGTTGCGCGTGACAGTCAGCCGCGCGGTAACCAGCGTCGTCTCCGCATCGAGGTCGAAGGTCAGCGCGATGTCGGGCACCAGCCAGTCGGGCACGGCATAATCTTCGCGGCGGATGACGGTGTGGGTTTGGATGTCTGCCATGACGCGACCCTAGGATCATGGGCGCGCGGCGACAATGCGTCTTGATGCATGGCCGCACTCGACTTCCTCCGGTCCGGCGCGATAGGAGGGGCCATGCACATGCTGATCCTCGGTCTCGGTTATACGGCGCAGCGTCTGGCCGACAGGCTCGTGGCCGATGGCTGGACCGTCGAGGCCACGGGCAGCGCGGGCACGATGCGCTTCGACGATGGCGATGCGGTGCGCGCCGCCATCGGTCGGGCCAGCCATATCCTCTCCTCCGTACCGCCCGATGGCGACGATCCGGTGCTGGCGACCTATGGCCCGGCCATCGCGGCGTCGCCTGCGCGCTGGATTGGCTATCTGTCCTCCACCGGCGTCTATGGCGATGCGGGCGGCGCGTGGGTGGACGAGAGCGCGCCGATCGGCCTTGGGCGACGGCAGGCGCGGACGGCAGCGGACCTCGACTGGCAGGCATTGCGCGGCGACGTGCGCGTGTTTCGCCTGCCTGGCATCTACGGGCCGGGCCGCAGCGCGCTCGACCGGGTACGGCAAGGCCGGGCGCACCGCATCGACCTGCCGGGACAAGTGTTCAGCCGCGTCCATGTCGACGATATCGTCTTGGGCGTGATGGCCAGCTTCACCGGGCCGTCCGGCGTCTACAACCTGGCCGACGACCTGCCCTGCCACCAAAATCATGTGATCGAGGCGGCTTGCGACCTGCTCGGGCCGGCGCCGCCGCCGCTGCTATCGCTCGATGCCGCCGGTCTCAGCCCGCAGGCGCGTGCCTTTTACGCGGAGAACCGCCGCGTCGCGAACGGTCGGGCGAAGCGGCTGCTCGGCTGGCGTCCCGTCCATGCGGACTATCGTGCAGGATTGCGGGCCTGCCTGGCAGAGGGCGGCTGATCCCTAGGCGTGATGCGCCTACATCCCCGGCTTCACCGTCACCCCGGTACGTTCGACCGGCATCTGCTTCCGCCCTGCTGCGCGCGGGTTTTGCCCAGCCGCGCGGCCAAGACCATCTGCATTGACGATTCGGCCGGGCCGTCGCATGGCTCCGCCATGACCGACGCACCCGCTCTCCGCCTCTTCAACAGCCTGACGCGCAGCATCGATCCGTTCGCGCCGCTGACCCCCGGCACGGCGCGCGTCTATAGCTGCGGGCCGACCGTCTACAACTATGCCCATCTCGGCAATCTGCGCGCCTATGTGTTCACCGACACGCTGCGCCGCACGCTCACATGGTCCGGCCTCGACGTCACCCATGTCATCAACATCACCGATGTCGGCCATCTGACCAGCGACGCCGACGTCGGCGACGACAAGATGGAGGCCGCCGCGCGCGCGCAGGCGAAATCCATCTGGGACATCGCCGCCCATTATACCGACGCGTTCAAGGCCAATGTGGCGGACCTCAACATCATCGCCCCATCCGAGTGGACGGTCGCAACCGACTATGTGCCGCAGATGATCGCCTTTGCGGAGCGCATCGCGCCCGGCCATTGCTACGAACTGCCCACCGGCCTCTATTTCGATTCGACCAGCGTGCCCGATTATGGCGCGCTTGCGGGTGGTCGCGACGATGCCGCCAACGCCCGCATCGACCCGGTTGAGGGCAAGCGCCACCCGTCCGACTTCGCCATCTGGCGCAAGTCCCCGCCGGGCGAGCAGCGCCAGATGGAATGGGACAGCCCCTGGGGCAAGGGTGCGCCGGGCTGGCACCTGGAATGCTCGGTGATGAGCTTCGACCGGCTGGGACAACCGTTCGACATCCACACAGGCGGCATCGATCACCGGGAGATCCATCACCCGAACGAGATCGCCCAGAATCAGGCCTATTGCGGCTGTGCGGGCGACGTGCCCGCGGGCTTCACCGGCGCGCGCTGGTGGATGCACAATAATTTCCTGGTCGACCGGTCTGGCAAGATGTCCAAGTCCAAAGGCGGCTTCACGACGCTGTTCTCGCTGATCGACGCGGGCGTGCATCCACTCGCCTATCGCCTGCTGTGCCTGTCGGCCCATTATCGCGGTGAACTGGAATTTTCCGGCGAGATTGTGGCGACCGCGCTCACCCGGCTCAAGCGGCTGGTGATGGCGGTCGAGGCATTGCGTGCGACTGCGGGTGAGCCGGCCCCCGATCTCGCGGCCGTGCATCCCCGCTTGCGGGACGAACTGGCCGGTTTCGACGCCGCCCTGCGCGACGACCTCAATACGGTGAAGGCGATCACTCATCTGGAGACGGTGGTGGCGATGAAAAAGGTCCCGGCGCCCGACAAGCTGGCGGTGACGCTGCGCATGGACGAGGCGCTCGGCCTTCGCCTCGCGACCATCGTCCGCTCCGATCTGCGCGTCCGCCCGAAGGGTGCGGAGATCGCCGAAGCGGAGATCGCGGCCGAACTCGACCGCCGTAAGCAGGCACGCGCCGACAAGGATTTCGCCGCATCGGACGCGATCCGCGATGCCCTCATCGCGCGCGGCGTGGAGGTGATGGACGGCGATCCGCTCGGCTGGGAATGGCGGGTCGCGCTGGGCGCCTGATCCCCGGCGCTGCGCTCCGCCTCAGCCGAGGCGGCCGACGATCCGGTCGATTTCCTTTTTCACCAGTCCCTCGACCATCTCCGGCAGGCGGGTGTCGAGCCATTCCTTGAGCATTGGCCGCAACATCTCGCGCACCAGCCCCTCCAGCGTGTT
>JBEVNC010000020.1:0-10757 GCA_040508315.1 Sphingobium sp. | reverse complement strand
CCTTTGCGTGGCCCCGCTGCCCGTGTATCCCGGACCCACATGACCCGCATCGCCGCCATTCTGGCCATTTTCATTCTGCTGATGAACGGACGGCATCTCGTCATGCGCGCGGAGATTCCGCCCGCCGCGATGGCCGTGGCGGCCTCGCCCATCGATCCGGGCGACCTCGCCGCGCTGGGCGCACGGCCGGGCGAACCGCATTATCTGGGCGGCTGGTCGCTCAAGGCGAGCCATCCTTTCTTTGGCGGCCTCTCGGCGCTCCACATCACCGACGATGGCTTCGTCACCGGGCTTAGCGATACCGGACAGTTGGCGACCTTTCGGGCGGGCCTCCCCCGTTCCCCCGGCCGGTGGGCGCCCCTCCCCGCCCTGCCCGGCAAGGACCGTGAGGCATCCTATTGGGACACCGAATCCATGACCATGGACCCGGCGAGCGGCCGGATCTGGGTAGGGTTCGAGATGCGCAACCGGATATGCCGGTTCAACGCGGCCTTCGCGGCAATGGAACACTGTGCCTTCCCGCCCGCCATGGCATCATGGCCGCAGACAAAGGGCATCGAATCGCTCGCGCGCCTGCCCGATGGCCGCTTCCTCGCCATTGGCGAGAATGCGCCTGCCCCCCATGGCGGGCATGACATGCTGCTATGGGCAGGCGATCCGGTCGAATCGGCGACGCCGCCTCCCATCCACCTCGAATATCATCCGCCGCTCGGCTATCTGCCGACCGACGCTATCGCCATCGGCCCCGACCGGCTGCTGGTGATGAACCGCCGCGTCACCATCCGCGACGGGTTCATCGGCGCGGTCACGCTGGTGGATATTTCGGACCTGACGCCCGGACGGATACTGACGGGCAAGACCGTCCTCAGCCTCTCCGCCCCGCGCCCGCACGACAATTTCGAAGGGCTGGCGATGAGCCGGGAAAATGGCGTGCCGATCCTGTGGATCGTGTCGGACGACAACCGCCTGTTCTTCCAGCGCACCCTGCTGCTGAAATTCGCCATGCCGCCCCAATGGTTTGGCGCCAAATAGCGGAACGGCGGCGAAAGCCAAAGCCTTCACCGCCGTCCGGACGCCTGTCGCTATGCGCGAATATTACTGGCTGGGCGCCAGCTTGGTGTTCAGGACCCAGCCGACATTGTCATTCTCGTCCGCGACTTCCCAGAACAGGCCGCTCTTGTTGCCGGTGACAAACAGAATGCTGCCAGCGGGCAGGGTCCGGATCACCGCGCTCGACGCGACCGCCGTCTTGCGCATCGCGACCGGCACCTGCGCCGTGAAACTCTTGGTCGGGCTGGCCTCCGCCGTGCCTGCGGCGCCCGGCGTGACCAGGCCCAGGCCATTCACCATCTTGGTATAGGCCTGGATGAAGGCAAGCGTCACGATGCGGCCGATCTCGGTGCTTTCATAGCCGCCGCCAATGCCGCCGACACCCACGCCGCCGCCGCCGAACACACCGCCAACCGCGAAGCTCGTATCCTTCTTGGCCGCATAGCCGTCCTCGACCGCGATGGTCTCGGTCGTGCGGACATTGGTAAGCGACAGGACGGTGTTGGCCTCCGACTTCTTGCTGCGCATGCCGCCCAGCAGGCCGCCGATCGGACCACCCATCACCGCACCGATGCCGCCGGCGACGCCGCTGCCGCTGACGTTGGAATTGGCGCTCTGGATTTCGGCGACCAGCACATAGTCTGCCGCCTTGATCTGGTTCTGGCCGACATTGGAACTGCGCTGCAGCCCCAGATTGCCGCCGATATTGCGCTCAAGCTGGGCGGCGTTCAGGCCCGTGCCGCGATCCACGATGTTGAAGCAGCCCGAACGCTGCACCAGCACGCGCAGCAGCTTTTGCGGCGGCGCAAGGCTATTCTGCGTCCAGCCCGTAGGGTCGTCGCCATCGGCGATGGACACCGTGCCCAGCTTGCGCGTGCAGCGCGGCACGTCGCTCATCGCCTGCTGCTGGAGTTGCTCACCGCTCGACGCCTTCGCCTGCTTGGGCGCGGCACCGGCCTGCCCCGTCATCATGGCAAGAGCCACCGAAGCGCCTACAACTGATCGCACTGCCATAACTTAGCCCCTAAAATGCTGTTTCCAAGTCATATGCTGACCTGAACGAGTCTTTAGGGCGGCATGTCTATCAATAGTGTGATCCCGGTCAATCTAAAGCACTGCATCGCCGCAGATACTCCGCCCTTTGCGCGAACGCCCCGCCCCTGCTATCGGCGCGCAATGACCGACCTGTCCCTCATCCGCAATTTTTCCATCATCGCCCATATCGACCATGGCAAGTCGACGCTGGCCGACCGGCTGATCCAGCGCTGCGGCGGCCTGACCGACCGTGAGATGACGGCGCAGGTGCTCGATAATATGGATATCGAGAAGGAGCGCGGCATCACCATCAAGGCGCAGACGGTGCGCCTCGACTATAAGGCGACGGACGGCCTCACCTATTCGCTCAACCTCATGGACACGCCTGGCCATGTTGACTTCGCCTATGAGGTGAGCCGCAGCCTGGCCGCGTGCGAGGGCGCGCTGCTGGTCGTGGACGCGGCGCAGGGCGTGGAGGCGCAGACGCTCGCCAACGTCTACCAGTCGATCGAGCATGACCATGAGATCGTGCCCGTCATCAACAAGATCGACCTGCCCGCCGCCGAACCGGAAAAGGTCCGTGCGGAGATCGAGGAAGTCATCGGCCTCGATGCATCGGAAGCCGTGCTGGCGAGCGCCAAGTCGGGCATCGGCATCGACGCGATCCTGGAAGCCATCGTCAAGAAGATCCCCGCGCCCAAGGGCGACCGCGACGCGCCCTTGAAGGCGATGCTGGTCGATAGCTGGTACGACCCCTATCTTGGCGTCGTCATCCTGGTGCGCGTCATGGACGGCGTCATCAAGAAGGGCCAGCAGGTCAAGTTCATGATCGGCGGCACGGAGCATCTGATCGACCGGGTCGGCTGCATGCGGCCCAAGATCGAGCAGCTGCCCGAGCTGGGCCCGGGCGAGGTCGGCTTCATCACCGCGCAGATCAAAGACATCAGCCAGACCCGCGTCGGCGACACCATCACCACGCTCAAAAACGGCGCGGCCGAACCGCTGCCCGGCTTCAAGGAAGTGCAGCCGGTCGTCTTCTGCGGCCTGTTCCCGGTGGACGCCAACGACTTCGAGAAACTGCGCGACTCGATCAGCAAGCTGCGCCTCAACGACGCCAGCTTCAGTTTCGAGATGGAAAGCAGCGCGGCATTGGGCTTCGGCTTCCGCTGCGGCTTCCTCGGCCTCCTCCATCTGGAGATCATCCAGGAGCGGCTGACGCGGGAGTACGATCTCGACCTGATCACCACCGCCCCGTCGGTGGTGTACAAGATCCAGCTGACCCACGGCAATGGCGAGATCGAGCTGCACAACCCGGCCGACATGCCCGACCCGACGCGGATCGCGGAGATCGAGGAGCCGTGGATCGAGGCGGTCATCTACTGCCCCGACGAGTATCTCGGCTCCATCCTCAAGCTGTGCCAGGACCGGCGCGGCATCCAGAAGGACCTTACCTATGTCGCCGGCCGCGCGCAGGTGACGTATGAACTGCCGCTCAACGAAGTAGTGTTCGACTTTTACGACCGGCTAAAGAGCATCAGCCGCGGCTATGCCAGCTTCGACTATCATCAGATCGGTTACCGCGAGGGCGACCTCGTCAAGATGAGCATCATGGTCAATGCCGAGCCGGTCGATGCGCTCAGCATGATCGTCCATCGCGGCACGGCGGAAACGCGGGGGCGCGGCATGTGCGAGCGGCTCAAGGACCTGATCCCCCGCCACCTGTTCAAGATCCCGATCCAGGCGGCCATCGGCGGCAAGGTGATCGCCCGCGAGACCATCGCGGCGATGCGCAAGGACGTGACCGCCAAATGCTATGGCGGCGACATCAGCCGCAAGAAGAAGCTGCTCGACAAGCAGAAGGAGGGCAAGAAGCGGATGCGCGAATATGGCAGCGTGCAGATCCCGCAGGAGGCGTTCATCGCCGCGCTCCGGATGGGGGATGAGGGCTAGACCAGCCCGCCGCTACCCGGCGCGCCGATACACCCGGATGATGTTGTTCGCAGGCATCTCAACCAACCGCGTCGGCTCCAACCCCACAGCCATGGCCGCGTGATCCACCGCTTCCAGATGTCGCAGCCCCCATTCCGGGTTGCGATCCCGCAGATCGATGTCGAAGGCCAGATTGCTGGGAGCCGTCTCCACCGCGTCGCGGAAATAGGGTCCGTAAAGGATCAGCGGCGCTCCCGCTGGAAGCAGCTTTGCGCCATTGGTCAGCAACCCCAAGGTCGCCTCCCATGGGCTGATATGCACCATGTTGATGCACAGTAGCGCGTCGGCATGCGTCAGCGGCCACAGATCCGCTGCCGCGTCGAGGTCGAGCGGGGGACGGACGTTGGGTACGCCTTCCGCCGCCTGCCACGCCGCGATGGAGTCGCGCGACAGCGGGTCGGGGTCGCTCGGTTGCCAGTTCAGCGCCGGGAAGGCGCGGGCGAAATGCACGATATGTTCGCCGGTACCGCTTGCGACTTCCAATATGAGGCCGACGGGCGGCAGTTCGTCGCGCAGCACCGCCACGATGGCGTCGCGGTTGCGGTCGGTGGCGGGGGCATGGCGGCGCGCGTCGCTCATCGAATCTGCGCCCTTGCCTCATCGAGCAGACGGCGGGCGCGGACCGCCATCTCGACCCGCTGAACGCCGATCACGCCCAGCGCGAAGGCGGTCAGTATATCGGTGACGAGTGCCACCGTGCCCGCGTCCAGATCCAGTTCCACAGCCAATAGCCGCGCGCCCATGCGCAGCAGCACCAGCACGACGACAAACAGCATCGCGGCAGGCGATGCCCGCTGCCCCAGCATATGGGTTTGCGGATCGACCTCGATCACCATCATCCGCCCGCGATACCAGCCGAGCACCGACCCCAGTCCCAGCGCGAGCGCACAGTAGAGCCAGCCCAGACCATGCGGCGGCGCGCTCCAGAACAGGGCGGCAACGGCGAAGGTGAGCAGAAGCGGCACGATCCACAACCGCCCGACCTTGAGCGGCCGCGTGCGGCTCATGCGGCGATAGCGGATCGCCATGATGACCGCGACCAGCGCGACCGACATCGCCATGCTTGTCCAGGATGTCGGCTGATGATGCATGGCGTGGCTGTCTCCCTGGCGATTATTCCGCCGCTTCTACTTCAATCGGAGGGGTCCAGGAAAGCACCGGCTTGCGCGCGGCCAACGTCTCGTCCAGGCGGCGACGCGGCGCAAAATGCGGAGCGCCCTTGAGCGAGGGATCGCCGTTGCGCGCCCGCGACGCCACCGACCGCAGCGCGCCGATGAATTGGTCGAGCCCCCCCTTGCTCTCCGTCTCGGTCGGCTCCACCAACATTGCGCCGTGAACGACCAGCGGGAAATACATGGTCATCGGGTGGAAGCCCTCGTCGATCAGGCCCTTGGCCACGTCGATGGTCGAGAAGCCCTCGGCCAGTCCCTTGTCGCTGAACAGCGCCTCATGCATGCACGGCCCCGCCGCTCCGAACGGCGCGTCCAATATGCCCTCGAGGCTGCGCAGCACGTAATTGGCGTTGAGCACCGCGTCGCCCGACACCTGCCGCAGACCGTCCGCGCCATGGCTGAGCATGTAAGTGAGCGCGCGGGTGTACATGCCCATCTGGCCGTGGAAGGCGGTCATGCGGCCGAAGCTGCCGGCATGATGCTCCCCGGCCGTCTCCTCCTCGATGAGGTGGAGCGTGCCATCCTCGCCCCGCTCCACGAAGGGCAGCGGCGCATAAGGCGCGAGCGCCGCCGACAGCACGACCGGGCCGGAACCGGGACCGCCGCCGCCATGGGGGGTGGAAAAGGTCTTGTGCAGATTGATGTGCATCGCATCGACGCCCAGGTCGCCGGGGCGGACCCGGCCGACGATGGCGTTGAAGTTCGCACCATCGCAATAGACGAACCCGCCTGCCGCATGCACGGCGTCGCCGATCAGCTTCATGTCCCGCTCGAACAGGCCGCAGGTATTGGGATTGGTGATCATCACCGCCGCCACGTCCGGCCCGAGCCGCGCGGTCAGCGCCTCCAGGTTCACACGCCCGTCGGCGGTGGCCGGGATGTCCTCCACCCGATATCCGCAGAAGGCGGCGGTGGCCGGATTGGTGCCGTGCGCGCTTTCGGGGACGAGGATAACGGAGCGGGCATCGCCCCGCGCCTCCAGCGCCGCGCGGATCGCGAGCAGACCGCACAGCTCGCCATGCGCGCCCGCCTTGGGGCTCAGTGCGACGGCGGTCATGTTGGTGAGCTTCAGCAGCCAGTCGGACAGTTGCTCCATCACCGCGAGCGCGCCCTGCACCGTCGCGACCGGCTGGAGCGGATGGACGTCCGCAAAGCCGGGGAGCCGCGCCACGCTCTCGTTGAGGCGCGGATTGTGCTTCATGGTGCAGGAACCGAGCGGGAAGACGCCGAGGTCGATGCCGTAATTCTGGCGCGACAGGCGGGTATAATGGCGCACCGTCTCCGGCTCGGACAGGCCCGCCAGGCCGATGGGCGCCGTGCGGGCGAGGTTGCCGAGGCGCGGCGCCACTTGCGGCGCGGGGTCGAGGTCGACGCCGGTCATCTGCGCGTCGCCCAGTTCGAAAAGCAGCGGCTCCTCCAGCATCAGGCCGCGATTGCCGGTGAAGGTGGCGGGGACGGGGTCACCATCGATGGCGATGGGCGCGGTGGGGCGGCCTTCCTTGAGCATGGTCATCTTACCGGTCCCTTTCTGCCGTTCGGGCTGAGCGAAGTCGAAGCCTCGTGCTGAGCGGAGGCGAAGCTGGCTTCGACAAGCTCAGCCGACCCCTTCGACAGGCTCAGGGCGAACGGGTTGCTATATTGGATCATCCCAACACCTCCGCCAGCCCGGCCGCCAGAGCCTCGACATCCTCGTCCGTTACCGTCTCCGTCACAGCGACCACCAACCCGTTCGCAAGCCCGTCCTCGCCCGGATACAGCCGCCCGAGCGACACGCCGCCCAGCACGCCGCGATCGGCCAGCGCCCGCGTCGCCTCCCGCGCATCCCCGGACAGGACCAGCGTGAACTCGTTGAAGAATGTCTCGTTCAACAGCGACACACCGGGCACCTGCGCCAAGCGATCCGCCGCCTTCACCGCCTTGGCATGGTTGAGCGCCGCGAGATCGCGCAGACCCTTCTCCCCCAGCAGCGTCATGTGGATGCTGAACGCCAGCGCGCACAGGCCGGAGTTGGTGCAGATGTTGGAGGTCGCCTTCTCGCGCCGGATATGCTGTTCGCGCGTGGAGAGCGTCAGCACGAAGCCGCGCTTGCCCTCCGCGTCCACCGTCTGCCCGCACAGGCGGCCCGGCATCTGGCGCACCAGCTTCTCCCGGCAGGCGAACAGGCCGAGATACGGCCCGCCAAATTGCAGGCCGACGCCGATCGACTGCCCCTCGCCCACCACGATATCCGCGCCCATCTCGCCCGGCGAGCGGATTGCACCCAGCGCCAGCGGCTCGGTCACGACAGCGATCAGCAAAGCGCCCGCCGCATGCGCCGCATCGGCAATGGGGGTCAGGTCGGCGATGCGGCCGAAAATGTCGGGATATTGCACCACCACGCAGCTCACATCGCGGTCGATGGCGGCGACCAGCGCGTCGGCATCGGTGGCGGCATCCAGCGATGGCGCCTCATGGGCCAGCACGTCGCCGGTGAAGCGCGCCATGGTGCTCGCGACCGACACATAATGGGGATGCAGACCGGCGGAGAGGATCGCCTTGCCGCGCTTCGTCACGCGGCGGGCCATCACTATGGCCTCCCAGCAGGCGGTCGATCCGTCATACATGGACGCATTGGCCACATCCATGCCGTAGAGGCGCGCAACCTGCGTCTGGAATTCGAACAGCACCTGCAACGTGCCCTGCGCGATTTCCGGCTGATAGGGGGTGTAGGCGGTCAGGAACTCGCCGCGCTGGATCAGGTGATCGACGCTGGCGGGAACATGATGCTTGTACGCGCCCGCGCCCAGGAAGAACGGCACGCTGCCCGCCGCCATATTCTGCCCCGCGAGCGCAGCCATATGCCGCTGCACCGCCATTTCGCTGGCATGGCCGGGGAGGCCGGGCACTGGCCCGTCGAGCAGAGCCGCACCCGGCACATCGGCGAACAGCGCCTCGACGGAAGGCGCGCCGATGACGGCGAGCATATCGCCGCGGTCGGCATCGGAAAGCGGAAGATAGCGCATCAGGCGGGTGTCCTCATTGGGAAGCAGAGGCGAACGGGGTCGGCAGCGGCGCGCATCACAGGCCCGCCACGAACTCCTTGTACGACGCCTCGTCCATCAGGCCGTCCAGTTCGGAGGCGTCGGTCAGGCGCAGCTTGAAGAACCAACCGTCTTCCTCCGCGTCGGAATTGACCAGCGCCGGTTCGTCCTCCAGCGCGCCGTTCACTTCGACCACTTCGCCGGAAATGGGCGCGTAGACGTCGGACGCGGCCTTGACCGATTCCACCACGGCGGCATCGTCACCCTTGGTAAAGGTCTTGCCTTCCGCCGGCAGCTCCACGAACACGATGTCGCCCAGCTGCTCCTGCGCATATTCGGTGATGCCGACGGTGGCGATGTCGCCGGACACGTCGATCCATTCATGTTCGTCGGTGAAGTAACGGCTCATGATTTTACTCCCTTGCGGACATAATTGTGGGGAACGAAGGGCATGGCGACGACCGTCGCGGCCAGCCGCTTGCCCCGGACTTCGATGGACAGGACTGTGCCCGGCGCAGCGTGGCTCGCCGCTACCCAGCCCATGGCGATGGGACCGCCAAGGCTCGGCGCATGACCGCCGGAGGTGACGGTACCGACCGCCGCGTCGCCCGAAAAGATCACGGCGCCCTCGCGCGCGGGCAGGCGGCCCTCCACGGTGAGGCCGACACGGACCTGCGCAGGCGGGGTCGCCAGCTCGGCCTGCACGCGCGCCTCGCCCATGAAGCCGCCCTCGGTCCGCCGACGCTTCGACACCGCGAAGCCGAGACCGGCCGCGATCACGCTGACCTGCGGATCGAGGTCATGGCCATAGAGCGGCAGGCCCGCCTCCAGCCGCAGCGAATCGCGCGCACCCAGACCGATAGGCTTCACCTCCGGCTGCGCGCACAAAGCATCGGCCAGCGCCTCGGCATCTTCGCCCGCTACCGAAATCTCGAACCCGTCCTCGCCGGTATAGCCCGAGCGGCTGACGTCGAGCGGGCAACCGTCCCAAAGATAGGACGCCGCCTCCATGAAGCTCAGATCCTCCACGGCAGGCGCGCCGTCGACGGGGACAAGCCCGAGCCGCGCCAGCGCATCGACAGCCTTTGGCCCCTGCAAGGCCAGCAACGCCTGCTCATCCAGATGCTGCATGTTGATCTCGTCGGGGAGGAACTCGCGCAGATGGGCGATATCGTCCCATTTGCACGCGCCGTTGACGATCAGGAACAGATGGTCGCGCCGGTTCGTGACCATGAGGTCGTCGAGAATGCCGCCATCCTCGTCCAGCAACAGCGAATAGCGGACCTTGCCCGGCTTCAACCCGATGATGTCGCCCGGCAGCAGCTTTTCCAGCTCCGCCGCGACGTCCGGGCCATCGACGTTCATCTGCCCCATATGGCTGACGTCGAACAATCCGGCGCTTTCGCGCGTCCACAGATGCTCGGCCATGATGCCGTCATATTGGATCGGCAGCCAGTATCCGGCGAAGTCGACCATCCGGCCACCGCGTGCGCGATGCCAGGCGTCGAGGGGCAGAGCCTCCGTCGCGATCTCTTCCATGCCGATTGTTGCGTCGTCGCTCATCGAAAATTCCCGTGCAAAAAGGCCGTGGCCGCGCAGCCGCAGATGTGCGGTGCCCGTCCGACCCCCTCTGTCACGGAACCTGAGAGCTTTGACCGGAACCGCCACCGCAAAACGGCCGATCCGGCTTACCCCTTCGGTGGGACGATTGCCCCAAGGGCTTCGTCCGCTTTCCAGAGTGTCTATGCCGCTGCGGTCCTTTGAACCTGAGAGATTCCGGGGTGGTTGCTCCTTCGGCGGCCCTCCTGCCTTTCGGCAGGAACGACGCTCTCCCGCAGTGACACCGGCATGTTTCGCAACGCACCGGCGACAGGGCAGACATGACCGCCGCCACGATTCGAGTCAATCGCGCATCAGGGGGTAGCAGGCACCAACGCCGTTTTTCCGCAAATCTCCGCATGGGCGCGCGTCGCGTAGCGGTCGGTCATGCCAGCGATGAAGTCGGCGATGTGGCGGCTGCGGCCCGGCTCGGCCTGCGGGATCGCCTCGGCCCACCTCTGGCCCATCAGCGCGGGATCGGCGCAATAGGCGGCGAACAGCCCGGACACGACCCGCTCCGCCTCGGCGGCAGCGGCAAGCTGCTCGGGATGGTGATAGAGATTGGCGTACATGAAGCGTTTGAGCACCCGCTCCTGCGCCGCCATGGCCGGGCTGAACCCGGCGAGCGCCCGCCCGGCCGCACGCACGTCCGCCGCCGTTTCGATCCGCGCGGCATCGATGGCCGCGCGCGTCTGCGTCAGCACATCGTTGACCATCACGCCGATCTGGTCGCGCACCAGCTCGCGCAATTGGCGCTCTCGCGGGGCGGCGGGATAGCGCCGTTCGACCGCGCGCCACTGCTCGGCGACGCCATCGAGCGTCAGCAGGTCCTCCAGAGCGAGGAAGCCCGCGCGCAGGCCGTCGTCGATATCGTGGTTGTCGTAGGCGATGT
>JBEVNC010000224.1:0-3774 GCA_040508315.1 Sphingobium sp. | reverse complement strand
TGAAATGATGGTGGACTGACGATGCGCTCATGCCCGCCTCTGCCGCGAGGCGTTCTATGCTGAACGGGGCCGCGAAATTACCCTTGATCCACGCGATGGCGCGACTGATCTGACTGAGGCGGCTGTCCTGGCAGGCAATATGACGCAGCATCGCGCCCTGCTCTCCCACCAGCAACCGATAGAGGATCTCGCGCTCCATAAGAGGCGCGAGTGCGGCGATGTCCTCCGGCGTATCGAGCAGCCGCAGCAGCCGAACCGCAGCATCGAGCAATCCCGGCGTGACCCGGCTGAGGCCCAGTCCCACCCCGCCGCGACGCACCCCGCCGTCGCCGCCATGCTCCAGCATCAGTTCGCTCAGCACCGGCAGGTTCAGGTCGAGGCGAAAGCTGAGATATGGCTCCTCCTGCGTCGCCTCTATGACGCATCCGACCACGGGCAGGTCGACCGACACGACCAGAAAGCTCGCCACATCGTAGATATAGGCGGCATCGCCTAGCAGCGCACGCTTCCTGCCCTGCGCCACGATGCACAGCGCAGGCTCGTACAGGACATGCTGCGGCATCGTTTCCGTGCAGGATTTGAACAGTCCCAGGCGGGGCACCGCCACATCCGTCAGCCCCTCCGCGACCGCATGTCGGCCGATCAGGGCGGCAAGTTCCTTGATCTGTTCCATGGCCCGAACTTGTCATGCGCGCATGGACCGTGCAAGCGCCGACCGGTCATCGCGGAGGATCGTGCAAGACTATAGGAGGTCCGTGCTACCGCTGGAACGGCGATCCGGGCGATAGGACGTCATGGCATCCTTGCACGATCTGATGGGAGAATGGTCATGAACTGCCTTCGCACCCTCCAGCCCCCGACCCTATCCGTGCCGCGCGACCTGCTGGACGAATTTCCCCTGCTGGAGAGGGGCACCCCTGCCCGCCCGCTCCGCTCGATCTGGATGGCGGAGGTCGCCGCCCTTGCCGCCGCCGGGCGCAACACGCTCCTCAGGACACAGGTGGCGAACGCTCTCAATGTCGGGGTCGGGCGGGAGGAACTGGCCGAGATCGTCTATTGGACGGCGTGTCAGGCGGGTCTGCCGCGCGCCATCGAGGCGGCCCGGACGCTCAGCGCATTATTCGCCGAGCGCTGGGAGGCGGGGCAGCCGATCAACTGACCCGCCCGTCAGTCGGTGAACACGACCGTCTTGGTCCCGTTGAGCAGCACCCTGTCCTCGATATGATAGCGCACCGCCCGTGCCAGCACGCGGCGCTCTATGTCGCGGCCCTTGCGGACCAGATCGTCCGGCGTGTCGGCATGGGTGATATGCTCGACATCCTGTGCGACGATGGGGCCTTCATCGAGGTCGGCGGTGACATAATGGGCCGTCGCGCCGATCATTTTCACGCCGCGCGCATGGGCCTGATGATAGGGCTTTGCACCCTTGAAGCCGGGCAGGAAGCTGTGGTGGATGTTGATGCAGCGGCCCGACAGCCATCCCGCCATCTCGTCCGACAATATCTGCATATAGCGCGCCAGCACGATCAGCTCCGCACCGCTATCTGTCGCGATGGCGCGGATGCGCGCTTCCTGCTGCGCCTTCGTGTCCGGCGTCACCGGCAGATAATGAAACGGCGTATCGCCCAGATCCATCCGCCCCAGCGCCTCGCGCGGGTGGTTGGAGATGACGCCCACCACATCCATGTTCAACTCACCCAGGCGCGAACGATAGAGCAGGTCGATCAGGCAATGGTCGAATTTGGAGACGAGGATCAGCACCCGCCGCCGCGCACGCACCGGGCGGAACGTCCAGTCCATGCCATACCGCTGCGCTACCGGCGCGAAACCTTCCTCGAAAGGCTGGTCGGCGGCGTCCACCTGCTGGAACACCACGCGCATGAAGAAGCGCCCGGTGCCCGCATCGTTGAACTGCTGCGCATCGACGATATTGCCGCCGCGCGCGAACAGGTGCTGCGCGACTGCGAGGACGAGGCCCGGCCGGTCATCGCAGGCGAGCGTGAGTATATAATTTTCGCTCATGGCCCCCGGTAATCGCCTAATGCGTCACCCCAGACCTGATCCGGGGTCCCGCTGCTTCGGAAGCTGGACCCCGGATCAAGTCCGGGGTGACGTCTGGAGTAACTGCCGCCTGACGACTTACGCCGCGCGCTTGACGCCCTGTTCGGTCATCAGCGCTTCCAGTTCGCCGGCCTCGTACATCTCCATCATGATGTCGCTGCCGCCCAGGAACTCGCCCTTGACATAAAGCTGGGGGATGGTCGGCCAGTCGGAATAGGCCTTGATGCCCTGGCGCACTTCCTGATCCTGCAACACATCGACGCTGTCATAGGCGACGCCGAGATGGTCGAGGATCGCAATGGCGCGGCTGGAGAACCCGCACTGCGGGAACAGCGGCGTCCCCTTCATGAACAACACGACGTCGGAAGCATTCACGATGGCTTCGATACGGGTCTGGACAGGATCGGTCATGGCTGTGTCTTTCGAGAAGGTCGGTCTGTTACGGCCTCAATTGGGAATGCCGGTGGTCAGTTGCAAGGCATGAAGCACGCCGCCCATGCGTCCGCCGAGCGCCGCGTAGACTTCGCGCTGCTGCGCGATGCGCGACTTGCCGCGAAAGCTCTCGGCCACGACGCGCGCGGCATAATGGTCGCCATCGCCTGCCAGGTCGGTGATCTCGACCTGCGCATCGGGGATGCCAGCGCGGATCATGTCCGCAATATCGTCGGCTGCCATGGGCATGGTTCTGGTCCGCTCAGATATCTTGCATGATCTGGCGGCGCGCCTCCGCCGACTTTTCGGAAAGGGCGACGCGAACCGCCGCCTCATCCGTGTCGACGCCAGCGCTGGTCAGGTCGCCGACCACCTTGCGCACCACGTCCTCGTCGCCCGCTTCCTCGAAATCGGCCTGGACGACCGCCTTCTTATAGGCGTCGGCTTCTTCCGGAGTCAGCTTCATGAGGCCCGCAGCCCATTCGCCGAGCAGGCGGTTGCGGCGCGCGGTCACGCGGAACTGCATGTCCTGATCGTGCGCGAATTTCGCCTCGAATGCACGCTCACGGTCGTCGAAAGTGGTCATGGCACTCCTTGTCCGGCCCGAAGGCCCATTGGCATGTCGCGAGTCTCGCTCTCGCAACTGAGGTAGGTCAGCCCGAATTGCCCGGCAAGGCGCGGGGAAAACGAATCTTGTCAGGCAGGCGTCGGCACCAGCCAAGGACGAAGCCCGGCATCCTTCGCCTCGAAAGAACCGATGGCATCGCCCTGACCCAGCGTCAGGCCGATCTCGTCGAGACCGTTGGTCAGGCAATGCTTGCGGAACGGGTCCAGCTCGAACGCGAAACGGTCCTGAAAGGGCGTCGTCACGGTCTGGCTCTCGATGTCGATATGAATGGTGTCGGTCGCCGCCACCTCCATCAACCGGTCGATGGCCTCCTGCGGCAGGACGACCGTCAATATGCCGTTCTTGAAAGCATTGCCGGAGAAGATGTCGGAAAAGCTCGGCGCGATCACCGCCGTCACGCCCATGTCGAGCAATGCCCATGCGGCATGCTCACGGCTCGACCCGCAACCGAAATTGTCGCCTGCGATGACGATGGGCGACCCGGCATAGGCCGGATCGTCGAACACATTGCCCGGCTCCTTGCGCAGCGCGGCGAACGCGCCCTTGCCGAGGCCGGTACGCGAGATGGTCTTGAGCCATTCCGCCGCGATGATCATGTCGGTGTCGACATTCTTCACGCCCAGCGGATAGGCGCGCCCCTCGATATCCTTGAC
>JBEVNC010000201.1:0-5804 GCA_040508315.1 Sphingobium sp. | reverse complement strand
TGCTCGGCCTCGTGCTGATGGGGTCGCAGGCTTTCTTCTACAACGCGATCTTCTTCACCTATGCGATGATGCTGACCGACTTTTACGGCGTGCCGTCGGAGCGGACCGGCTATTATGTGCTGCCCTTCGCGCTGGGCAATGTGATGGGGCCGCTGATCCTCGGGCGGTTCTTCGACACGGTGGGGCGCAAGCCGATGATCGTCCTGACCTATGGCGCATCGGCGCTGCTGCTCGCGATCACCGGACTGTTGTTCAGCCACGGCCTGCTCGATGCGACGACGCAGACCCTGTGCTGGAGCGCGACCTTCTTCTTCGCGTCGGCTGCGGCGTCGAGCGCCTATCTGACCGTGGCGGAGAGTTTTCCCATCGAGGTGCGCGCCTTCACCATCGCGATCTTCTACGCGCTGGGCACCGGGCTTGGCGGAGTCGCCGCGCCCTGGCTGTTCGGCGTGCTGATCGAGAGCGGATCGCGCGGCAATGTGCTGGGCGGCTATCTGTTTGCATCCGGCCTGATGGCGCTCGCAGCGGTTGTGGCCGCGTGGCTGGGGATCAGGAGCGAGGGCCAGCCGCTGGAAAGCGTCGCGCGGCCGCTGTCATGGCGGGACGACGACTGAGCCTCACCCCCGCCGCATCGCGCGGGCGAGGCCCCAGAAACCGATGATGCTCCAGATGATGTTGAGGATCATCGACGGCATCGCCCCATGCCACCAGGTATTGACGACGAAGAAGGCCGCCCCGACCGCGTTCAGCCACTGGAACGCGGCGGAGGTGCCGGACAGGCGGCCCATCGACACCAGCACATAGGCGCCCAGGACGAGGACCGCGCCGGTCCAGCCGATGACTTCGATGAGGATCGGGAGCAATGCCATGCGCGGCGCCCTAACCGAACCACGCGCTGCGACCAAGGTGAGACTGCGCCGCTGGACTTGAGGGGCGCGACCGCCGATAGGCCGCGCCATGGCCGTCCGCTCCCCCCTCCCCTTCGCCGCGGCCTGCCTCGGCATCGCGATCTTCACGGGGATGGATGCGGTGATGAAGCATCTTTCGCTCGCCATCGGCTCCTACAATGCGATGCTGTGGCGGACGCTGATCTCCGTGCCCATGCTGTTGCCGCTGTTCCTGCTGAGGCGCGGCCGGCTACCAGCGCGGCCGGTGCTGATCCTGCATGTCGCCCGCGCGCTCAGCCTCGCCACGTCCATGCTGTTCTTTTTCTGGGGTCTGGCGCGCCTGCCGATGGCGCTGGGCGTCGCGCTCAGTTTCATCGCGCCTCTGCTGGCGCTGGGCATGGCGGCCTATTTCCTCAAGGAACAGGTGGCGCGGTCGGCGCTAGGCGCGTCGCTGCTCGCCTTTGGCGGCATGCTGGTCATCCTCGCCGGACAGCCGAAGGGCGCGGCGGGGGCGGCGGACTGGCTCGCCTCCGCCGCCATCCTGATCGCCGCGACCCTCTATGCGGTGGGCGTAGTGATCGGGCGGTCTCTGGCGCAGCGCGCCGGACCGCTGGAGATCGCGACCATCCTCAATATCGTCGCGTCCTCCTATTTCCTCATCGGCGCGCCATGGCTGGGAATCATACCGGCATCCGTGCACTGGCCGTTCCTGCTCGGCGCGGCGGTCTCCGCCAATATCTCGATGATGCTGCTGTCCTGGGCCTATGCGCGGGCGGAGGCGCAGCATCTGCTGCCGGTGGAATATACCGCCTTCCTGTGGGCTTCCCTGTTCGGCTGGCTGGTCTTCGGCGAAGTGGTGACGGCAGCGACGCTGACCGGCGCCGCCCTGATCGTCATCGCCTGCCTCTGGGCGGCACGAGGCGGGCGGCGAGCGGCATCTTGACGCGGACTCCGTGACGGGCGATTGTACGCGCCAGAACATTTAGGGTCCATCATTTGCCATTGGGGCACAGGAACCCGTTATTTTTCAGGGACGTCAGGCAATGGCCAGCCGGGCTTCGGATGATCGGTCGATGGAATGGCGCGCTATGCTGAGGCGCAGCCTCGTGCGTCTTGCCGCCCTGATGGGATCGGTGGGACTGTGCGCGGTCGCCCTGGTGCTGGCGATGGCGCTGCTGACCTATGATCCTGCCGACCCGTCCTTCAACACCGAATCCGGATCGGGCGTGATCAATGCCATGGGCACGCCGGGCGCTTATGCCGCCGATGCGTTGCTCTGGTTGCTGGGCGTGCCCGTCGGCCTTGCCCTGCCGTTGATGCTGGTCGCGGCTCGCCGCCTGTGGTTCGATCAGGCGCTGACCGGCTGGGGTGCGCAGTCGGCGAAATGCTTTGCGGGCATCATCCTGATCGGCATCGCCCTGTCGCTGTTCCAGCCCGAGCCGCTGGTCGGCCTGCCCGCGGGCTGGGGCGGCCTCATCGGCATCGTCTTCGCGCGCGGGCTGCTCAGCCTCTCGGCCGCCATCGACGAGGGCGTGCGCCGCTGGATCGTCGGCATCGGTATCGCCATCATATTGGCGGGCGGCATCCTGGTGTGGGTGCGCTCGCTCGGCCTCGACAAGTCGTTCCTGCGCTTCTCCGCGCCGCGCCTGTCGCTGGGCGGACTGGCCCGCAAGACCGCCGCCGCGCCGGAAGTGCGCGATGTGCCCGTCGCCAACGATACACCGGACAAGCCCGCCGAACCGCGCAAGGCCGTCGACACCAGCCCCAAGCCGCCGATCAACATCTCCTCCGGCACGCCCGCTCCGGCGGCGAAGGCGTTCGCGCCCGTCTCCAGCCAGGACGATCTGTTCGGCAACAAGTCGCTGCCGTCACCCGAACTGCTGAACGCGCCGCCGCCCGTGACGGACACCAAGATCGACAAGCCGGGGCTGGAGCGCAATGCCCGCCTCCTCGAATCGGTGCTCGACGATTTCCATGTGAAGGGGCACATCACGGAGGTTCGCCCCGGCCCGGTCGTCACCATGTACGAACTGGAGCCAGCCCCCGGCATCAAGGCGAGCCGCGTCATCGCGCTGGCCGATGACATCGCCCGCAACATGTCGGCCTTGTCGGCACGCGTCGCGACCATTCCCGGCCGCACCGTCATCGGCATCGAGTTGCCCAACGCCAATCGCGAATCGGTGGTGCTGCGCCAGCTCATCACCAGCCCGGCCTTTGCCGACAAGAACACCCAGCTTCCCATCATCCTGGGCAAGAATATCGCAGGCGAGCCGATCGTCGCCGATCTTGCGCCGATGCCGCACCTGCTGATCGCGGGCACGACCGGGTCGGGCAAGTCGGTCGGCCTGAACTGCATGATCCTGTCGCTGCTCTACCGCATGACGCCGGACGAGCTGCGCCTGATCATGATCGATCCCAAGATGCTGGAACTCAGCACCTATGACGATATTCCCCACCTGCTCTCGCCCGTGGTCACGGAACCCGCCAAGGCGATCCGCGCGCTCAAATGGGCGGTGGAGCAGATGGAGGACCGCTATCGCATGATGGCGTCCATCGGCGTGCGCAACCTCGCCAATTATAATGAGAAGGTGCGTACTGCGAAGGCCAAGGGCAAGCCGCTCGGCCGCCGCGTTCAGACCGGCTTCGACGAGGAAACCCGCCAGCCCATCTATGAGGAGGAGCAGCTCGACTATCAGCCGCTGCCGCAGATCGTGGTGGTGGTGGACGAGCTGGCCGACCTGATGATGACGGCGGGCAAGGAAGTCGAATTCCTGATCCAGCGCCTGGCGCAAAAGGCGCGCGCGGCGGGCATCCACCTCATCCTCGCGACGCAGCGCCCATCGGTCGACGTCATCACCGGCGTCATCAAGGCGAACCTGCCGACGCGCATCAGCTTCTTCGTGACCAGCAAGATCGACAGCCGCACCATCCTGGGCGAGCAGGGCGCCGAACAGCTGCTGGGCAAGGGCGACATGCTCTACATGACCGGCGGCAAAGGCCTGCTGCGCGTCCACGGCCCGTTCGTGTCGGACGACGAGGTGCGCGCGGTCGCGGACCATTGGCGCGGTCAGGGTCGGCCGGACTATATCTCCGCCGTGACGGAGGAGCCGGAAGATGGCGGCTTCGCCCTCGATGGCGCGGATCTGGGCGATGACAGCCCGGACGCGAAGCTCTACCGCAAGGCGTGCCAGCTGGTGTTCGAGAACCAGAAGGCGTCGACCAGCTGGCTGCAACGGCAATTGCGTGTCGGGTACAACAGCGCGGCGCGCCTCATCGAACGGATGGAGGAGGACGGCTTCGTCGGCGCGCCCAACCATGTCGGGCGGCGCGACGTGTTGCGCGACGAGATGGGCAATCCGCTCTGAGGGTGTTTCAGTGCCGGAATATCCACGCCACCCTGTCGATCAGGTCCTGTGAGCGATAGGGTTTGGGCAGGAAGGTGCCGGCATCCGGCAGGTCGTTGTCGGACAGCCGGATATGCCCCGACGTCACCAGCAGATGTACGGCGGGCCAGCGTTCATGGACGGTCTCTGCCAGTTTCAGGCCATCCATCAACCCGGGCATCCTGATGTCGGTGAACAGCAGGTCGATGTCCCCATCCCGTTGCAGCACCTCCAGCGCTTGCCCGGCCCCGTCAGCTTCGAGGACGCGGTAACCTGCATCCCCCAATATCTCGGCGCTGATCAGCCGGATGAGCGGCTCGTCTTCCACAATCAGGACGGTGGTCATTGGCCTCTCCATTCAAAAGGTTAAGTATCGCGCACGGAGTCGAGTTCCGTTCGTTGGCGCCATCCGACGACGATTGCGCAGTTCCGCAGCGCGGCGCTTGTCTCCTGCGGCGATTAAGTGGACATTCAACCGGGCGCGCTTACATCGGCCGCATGACAATGCCCCCTTCCCGGTCGCGCCGCCGCGCCCTCTCCGCCCTGTTCCGGCCCCTCTGCCTCGCACTCGTGACCGCTGGCAGTGTCCTTGTCGTCCAGTCGCCGCCACTCGTCGCGCAAACGCAGGGTGCTGACGACCTTGCTCTCGTCCAGCGCCATATCCGGGCGATAACCACGCTTTCGGCTGACTTCGCGCAGACCGACCGCGCCGGGCAGGTGCAGACCGGCAAATTGCTGTGGAAGCAGCCTGGCCATATCCGTTTCCAGTACGAACCCTCCAACCCGCTGCTGATCGTCGCCGACGGCAAGTCGCTGTGGATGGTCGATTATGAGGTGCGGCAGGTGCAGCGCTGGCCGATTCGCAACTCGCCGCTGGGGGCACTGCTCGACCCCACGCGCGATCTGACCCGCTATGGCAAGGTCGTGCAGACGGGCGACCCGCGCATCCTGTCGGTAGAGGTGCGTGACCCGGCCCATCCCGAATATGGCGTCATCAACATGGTGTTCCAGCGCGACTCGGACGGTCCTGCGTCCCTGCGGCTCTACGGCTGGGTCGCGCGCGACGCACAGGGCAACCGCACCAGCATCCGCCTGTCCGCCGCGCGCTACGGCGTGCCTATCGCCGATTCGGCTTTCCGCTGGAAGGACCCGCGCGGGCCGATGACCGGACCGCGCCACTGATAGTTTATCGCTTTCATGGAAACGCCATATTCCATTCATCGAACGCTCATGTGGAAGGCGCTATTGAGAGAATGTGACGACGGATGGAGAAGCGGGCTTCCCCCCTGTTACTCGCTTACCCGCCGCCGTCACATGGTGCGGGCCGCAATCGGCCTGCCTAGACGAGACCCTCGCTCCACGCCCCCGGAGCGGGGGTCTTTCTTTTTGGGGGACTGAGATTTTAGAGCGTGATGACGTTAGCTTGCAGCATATCCTGAGTTAGTGAGATAGGCGGCGCACTCGGCTGGCGGGAAGTTGTCGAGGAGTGATCCGATGCGTTTCCAAGTGGCTTGATGAGATCGCTCGGCGGCTT
>JBEVNC010000200.1:0-12741 GCA_040508315.1 Sphingobium sp. | reverse complement strand
ATCCGCGCGTGGGACGAAAGCCGCGTCACCGATTCCGACGAGGAAGTCATCGTCCAGCACAACTGGAAGGAAATCCGCCGCTTCATGTGGGACTATGTGGGCATCGTCCGCTCCACCAAGCGGTTGGAGCGCGCCAAGCACCGCATCGACCTGCTCGCGCAGGAGGTGGACGAATATTATGGCAATTTCCGCGTGACGCCCGACCTGATCGAACTGCGCAACCTGCTGGAGGTGTCGCGCCTCATCGTCCGCTCGGCGCTCAAGCGCAAGGAGAGCAGGGGCCTGCACTATACCATCGACTATCCCGACATGCTGCCGGAGGCGACGGACACGGTGCTGGTGCCCTGACGGCCGGTCGCTCGCCTATTCGTGGATAGGCCTGGCGCGGTCGGCGGGATCGTTGCCGACCACGCGATTGCGACCCAGTTGCTTGGCGCGGTACAGATGGCCGTCGGCGCAGCGAACCAGTTCGGTAAGTTCGCTGCCGTCCCGCGGCGCCGTCGCCACGCCGATGCTGACGGTGGGCGCTATGGTCGATGAGCCCAGAAATGCGGCGGGCACGGCGGCGCGCAGCCGCTCCGCATGGGCCAGCGCGGCACTGTGCGTCATGCCCTCGCTCATCACGGCGAATTCTTCCCCGCCATAACGAAACACATGATCGTTAGCCCGCACGCAGTCGCGCAGCGCCTGGGCCACGCGACGCAGCACATCGTCGCCGGCGACATGGCCATGGCGGTCGTTGACCTGCTTGAAATAGTCGACATCGACCATGGCGAGGCTGACCGATCGCCCCTGCGCAATGGCCGCGGCGACATTGTCATGCGCCATGGTCTCGAACTGCCCACGGTTGAGCACTCCGGTCAGGGCGTCGATGCCGCTATTCTTCAACAGCGCCTCGTAACGGTGGCGGTAGGTCAGCTTGGCGAAGATGTCGCGCAGCCGCCGCTGCTCGACGGGCGCGCGCTCCTCATCCTCGAAACGCTCGAACCAGTGGAGATAGGCGCCCAGCAGCAGCGCATAGACCACCGCCGCGCCCAGCTTCGCCATCCAGCCGCCGAGCAAAGCGGAGACCGGGGTGCCCGTCATGAGGTGAAGGCCCGCGAAGAAGGCGAACTGGTCGAAACTGAGGATGATGATGAGCGACAGCGCCGCGCGCAGGAACAACGTCTTGCCGACCCAGCGTTCCAGCCGCTCGTAGATCAGGATCATCGCGATGCTGTCGATGAACAGCAGCAGCGTGCCCCAGATCATCAGCACGCCGAGCTGGTCGAGCAGCGAAAGGTCCGGCTCGATCCCACTCGGCATCGCCATGGGCGTGTAGAAGCGCAATATCGCCGCGAGCGCAACCATCAGCCCGTTACCGACCAGCAGGCCGTAGATCGGCTGGCGCACCGTCTCGGCATCCTCGCTGATATAGAGCATCAGGATCATCGCGAGCTTGCCCGCGAACATGACCGTGGAGCCGGGCGATATCAGACCGAAGGGGAGCTGGATGAAGAAGCCAGCCGCCAGATAGGTTTCCAGGAAATGCATGACGCCCAGCGCGCAGACGAACACGCCTATGCCAATGCCTCGGCGCATGCGGAAGAGTGTCGCCATAACTGTAAAATACAGCAGCGCTTGCGCCACCAATAACAGGCTACCCGTCATTCCACCCCGGCACTCGTCCCCGACCCGAGATTTAGCCTATCATAAGCGTGAAGCAAATCATTGATATGGGTTAGACTCCCTTCAGGAAACTGGCCACGGCGGCGGCAAATTCCTGCGGGCGGTCGAACATGACCATGTGGCTGCTGGGACGCATCGGCACGATGCGCGCCTGGCTCGCCGGGCGCCATGCGGCGCGAACCTGGGTCAGGAGGGCGCTGGCGCGGGCATTGTCGGCGGGCAGGGCGGGCACGACCGTCAACGGCGCGCGGATGGCGGCGAGGCGGGGGCCAAGATCGAGCGTTGCCAGTTCGTCGAGCGCGGCGGCGATAACATCCGGATCGCTGTTCGCGCCCGCCGGTATCGCCTGCTGCATCAATTGTGCGAAGGCCTGCCGTCCCGCTTGCGTGCCGGTGAAATAGGCGCGCATCTGACGGGCGAGGAAACCCATCCCCGACGCGGTGCCGCCGAGCAGTTCGGCGGGCGCGGGCAGCATGTCCACGACCATCAGTCGCCCGGCGCTCGCCGGTTGGCGAAGCGCGACCAACAGGGCGAGGATGCCGCCCATGCTGTGCCCGATGAGGGCGGGCGCGTTCAGGCGGCTCTCCCGGATATAACGGGCAATCTCGTCGGCAAGCGGGTCGAGCAATACCCCTTTCGCATTGGCCTCGGCAGGCAGGCCCGCAAAGCCACGCACATGGACGAGGTGAAAGCGGCGTCCCGGCATGTCGCGCACCAGCCGCGACCAATTGTCCGGCCCGCTGCCGAGGCCGGGGATCAGCACGACGTCCGGCCCCGTTCCTTCGCTACGCACGAGAATGCGGCGCGAGGTGAAGGCGGGCGTCGCGGGCGCTGCATGCAGCGGCGGGGCGAGCGTGGCGGCGGCGATGAGGCCGATGCTCTGGCGGCGGGTGAGGTGCATGGCTCTCTCTTGGCAGGGCAGCGGTGAACGGGGGCTGAGTGGCCTCAATAGCCCATATACCGACCCGGCCGGTGCCATACGATCATGATGCCGTTGATCGCGACCGCGCTCAGCAGCGACCAGCCAAGCCGATCGAGCGGCACGATGATCGCCGAAACCGCGAGGATCACCGCGTCCAGCGCCATCTGCGTCTTGCCCGCATTCCATCCGCGCGACCGGAACAGCCACAGCGCGACCACGCCGAATCCGCCGACGCCCGCGCCATGCCGCGCCAACGCCAGCACGCCCATGCCGATGACCGACCCGCCCGCCAGCGCGGCGAAGGCGGGATGGATGGCCGCTATGGCGAGCAGATGGGGGCCGAGTGCCGACAATGTGGCAAGGCCGATATTGACCGCCATCGTCTTGACCGCGAATCGCCCGCCCATGACGCGCGCCGCCAGGATCAGGAAGGGCAGGTTGCACAAGGTCATCAGCAGGCCGACCGGCCATGGCATGACATAGCGCAGCAGCAGCGCCGCGCCCGCGACGCCGCCCGTCACCAGCCCGCCCTGCTGCAACAGCATGAGGCCGAGCACGACGAGCACGCAGCCCATGGCGAGCGCATACACATCCTCCAGCCAGTGATGCGGCAGGCCCTGCGGGGCTTCATGCGATGTTGACGGCAATTCGATCCCCGGTCGGCAGGCGAAGAGCCATTATGGGGCTGGCCCGCCGCTTGTCCATCGCCGCTGCCTTTCGCAAAGCGTTTGTGCAGGGCAGCGCCTGCGCTTATCCCATTCGGCCTGGGACTTTGAGGGAGCGTGAGATGATCGGAATGACGGCGGCACTTGGGCAGCGGAATGGCGGCGCTGCGCTCCGTTCGGCCGCGACGATCCTGATCCTCTGCTTGATCGCGGCGCTGTTGACGGTCAGTGCCCACGCGCAGACGGCCAAGCGCAAGGTCATCATCGACGATGAGGGTTTCAGCCTCATGCACATGATGCTGCTGCAATCGCCCGATGTGGAAGTGCTGGGCGTCACCAGCGTATCCGGCAATGTCTGGGCGAACCGGGCAACCGCCTATCAGGCGCGCGGGCTGGAGATCATGGGGCGCACCGACGTTCCGCTGGTCAAGGGCGCGACCTATCCGCTGCTCAATTCCGAAGCGCTGACCGACAAATGGGAGGCGCTCTACGGCAAGCTGACGTGGAAGGGCGCGTGGATGCGGGCATGGGTGGAGCCGACCGTGCAGACCACGCCGCCTTATTATGCCCCAGACGCATCGACCGACGACCTGCCCTGGGGCAAGCCAGCCCTCAAGCCGCTGGACGAGACCGCCGCCAACTTCATGATCCGCATGGTCCGCAAATATCCCGGCGAGATCACGATTATCGAGGGTGGGCCGATGACCAATCTGGCGTTGGCGCAGCGGCTTGACCCCGACTTTGCCGGGTTGGCCAAGGAGCTGGTCTATATGGGCGGCAGCTTCAATCCGCGTCAGGTGCTGGACAACCCCTCCTCTGCCGACTTCGCCCGCGAATTCGCCAATTCGCCGCGCCGCGAATTCAACATCCGCTTCGATCCCGAGGCGGCGAGCATCGCGTCGCGCAGCCCGTGGAAGAAGGTGACGGTGATCCCGGTCGATCCCTCGACGGCGACCCAATATACCGACGCGCTCTCCCAGCGCCTGGCCAAGGCGTCATTGCCGGCCGTCGCCGACCTGATCGGCAAGTTCGAGAAGGGCTTTCCGCTGTGGGACGAGATTGCGGCGGCCGTCTGGCTCGACCCGACGCTCGTGACCAAGAAGGAGGAGCTGTATGTCGATTATAACAGCCAGTTCGGGGCGGGCTATGGCGACACATTGTCGTGGCGCGAGCATTATCAGCCGAAACTGGGCGAGCAGAAGGCCGAAGTGATCTATTCCGTCGATGCCGCGCGCATGGAGGATCTGATGGTGAAGCTGATGGGCAACCGGCCCAGGCGCAAATAGGCTCAGCCGCCGCGGGCGAGGCCCGCCAGCCAAGCTATGGCTTCTTCGGTGAAGGGCGCGCTGTCGGCCACGAATACCATGTCCGCCACCACGTCCGGCATCATGTCGGCGAGCGCCTCCACCGCCTCCTCGAAATTCTCCGCCTCGATGCTGATTGCGCCGATATATTCGCCCTCGCCGTGCAGGACGGGGGCGACGGCGTGGACGAAGCGATCCCATTTGTCGGTGTCGGCGAAGATGATGACGGTCTCGCCCGACTGGCTGGAGATGGCGAACAGCCCGGTCGGCTCGCTGTCGGCGTCGCAGCGCACAGGTACGATATAATCCGTCATCCGCTTCGTCTGCCCTCGCGCCTCCCTGTGGTCAATGCGCGGCGGAGGTATCGACCGGCGTGCTCGGCTTGGGCGATAGCCAGATCGCGCCCGCCGCGATGAACAGCACGACGGCAGTCAGGTAGAAGCTGTGGTTGAGCGCCAGCGCAACCGCCTCCTGTTCCACCAGATTGGAGATCACCTGCCGCCCCTGTTCCAGCGAAAAGCCGGAGTTGGACAGTGCCTGCTGGGCATCGTCGGGGTTGATCTTCGATACCAGTTCGCTGCGCGACACACGCTGCGCGTCGCCCCAGACGGTGAGGATCAGCGAGGTGGAGACGGCGACCGCCATCGTCCGCAGAAAATTCTGCAAGCCTGCCGCCGATGCGGTCTCGCTCGGCAAGACGGAGCTGAGCGTGATGCTGGTCAACGGGATCATGAAGAAGGACATGGCAAAGCCCTGCAGGATCTGCGGAGTGGCCAGCGTCCAGAAGTCGGCGCCGCTCGTCCAGCCCGTCCGCCACAGCGACATGATGCCGAGCCATGCGACCGCGCATGACACCATGATACGCGCATCGACTTTGCCCAGCATCTTGGCGGCGACCTGCGCCACCAGGATCGCGGTCATCGCGGTGAAAGCGGTGATGATGCCCGCCTGCGACGCCGGGTAGCCCATCGATGTCTGGAGCCATTGCGGAATGACAACGATGCTGGCGAAATAGGCACCGAAACACAGGGCGAGCGCGATGACGCCAAAGGTAAAGCCGCGATGCCGGAATATGCGCAGGTCCACCACCGGATGGTCCTCCGTCAGTTCCCAGATGACGAACACCACGAACCCCACGGCCGCGCAGACTCCGAGCCCGACGATCAGCGGATCGCTGAACCAGTCATGGTCGCGGCCGATATCCAGCATGATCTGGAGCGAACCGATCCAGAATACCAGCAGTGCGAGCCCGACCTTGTCGATGGGCAGCTTGCGCGTCTCCGTCTCGACCGGGCGCAGCATGGCGAATGCCGTCATGGTGCAGAAAATACAGATCGGCAGGTTGATGAAGAAGATCCAGTGCCAGCTCCAATTGTCGGAGATATATCCGCCGACGATCGGGCCGAGCGCGGGGCCGAGCAGGGTCGTCATCGCCCACAGGCCCATCGCCTTACCACGTTGCTCCGGCGGAAAGACGCGCAGCATCAGCGTCTGCGACATGGGCATGATCGGACCACCGCACAGGCCCTGCCCGATGCGGCAGGCGACCAGCATGCCCAGCGTCGGCGACAGGCCGCACAGCAGCGAGAAGATGCCGAAGCCCGCCATGGAGAAAACGAACAGCTTCACCGTGCCGAACCGCTGCGCCAGCCAGCCGGTCAGCGGAACGCAGATCGCCTCCGACACCGCGTAGCTGGTGATGACCCATGTGCCCTGATCGGGCGAGATGCCCAGATTGCCCGCGATATGCGGTATGGACACGTTGGCGATGGTGAGGTCGAGCACGACCATGAAGTTGCTGAGCGCCAGCACCAGCCCCGCCGCCAGACGGCGCGAGGAGGGGATCAGCTTATAGACGTCCGCCTGGTCAGCCATTGCCGCCTACCCCTTTTCCGTCATTCGCCCGAGAGGTCGATCTCGACATCGGTGGAGAGGCCGACCCGCAAGGGGTGCTGGGCCAGTTCCTTCGGATCGAGTGCGATGCGCACGGGCAGGCGCTGCACCACCTTGATCCAGTTGCCGGTCGCGTTCTGCGCGGGGATCAGCGCCATCGACGATCCGGTGCCGCCGGCAAGTCCGACGACCTTGCCGTGATATTCGACGTCGCCGCCATAGATGTCGGCCTTGACCGTCGCGGGCATGCCGACGCGGACGCGCGCCAGCTGACGCTCCTTGAAGTTGGCATCGACATAGAGCTGGGTGACGGGGACGATGGCCATGATCGGCATACCCTGCGCGACGCGCTGGCCCACCTGCACCTGCCGCTTGATGATGACGCCGTCGACGGGCGCGCGGATGACCGTGCGCTCGAGGCCGAGCTTGGCCGTATCGACCTTTGCCTGCGCCGCCATGACACCGGGATCGCTATCCTCGGTCGAGCCGCGCACCAGCGCATCATTGGCGGCGAGTTCGCCGATGGCGGCGCCGCGCGTGGACTGTGCCATGGTAACGGCGGCGCGCGCCTGTTCGAGGGCGGCACGGGCGGCAGCGAAGCCGTTGCGCGCGGAGGTCAGTTCCTCGCCCGAGACCGCGCCGCTATCGGCCAGGTCCTCGCGGCGCTTCAGGTCGATGCGGGCCTTTTCGAAATCCGCCTGTCCGGCGGCAAGGCGGGCCTTGGCGGCGGCGATATCGGCAACGCGCGCCTGTACCTGCGCGGACAGCGCGGTGCTGTTGGCGCTGGTCTGGCGGAAGCGGCGGCGCGCCTCGGCCAGTTCGGCCTGCGCCTCTGCGAGCATGATGCGCGCGTCCGAGGGGTCGAGCCGCACCAGCACGTCGCCGCGCTTGACCGTATCGGTGTCGCTCACTTCGACGGCGATGGCCTGCGCGGAGGTGAGCGGCGTGACCTGCGCCATTTCCGCATTCACATAGGCATTATCGGTGCCGATGGAGTTGCGGCCGATCAAGAAATAATAGGCCACCCACAGCAGGCCGAGCACGACGACCGCAATAGCGACGCGGATCAGCCACGTCTTGCGTGTCGCGGCGCGTGCGTCCTTGGCATCCTGTTCCTGCGCGGCGTCCTGCCGCGCCTCGACGGTGGGGGAAGCGGCATCAGCCATGAGGAGCGTCCTTGGTAGCTTGCGCATCCGCGACGGCGAAGCCGCCGCCCAGTGCGCGGATGAGAGCGATGTCGAGAGAGAATGCGCGCGCGTCGAGGTCGGCGACGGCCTGACGGGCGTTCAGCAGCCGGTCCTCCACGTTCAGCACGTCGAGAAAGGCGGAGAGGCCGCCGCGATAGCGCTTTTGCGCGATGGCATAGGCTTCTTCCGAAGCGGTCAGTGCGGCGCGCGCCTCCGTCCGGCGCTTGGCGAGCATGTCGCGGCTGGTCACGGCGTCTGCGACCTCGCGGTAGGCATCGAGCACGGTGCGGTCATAGCTTGCGACCGCCTCGTCATAGGTTGCGCGTACGCCACGGTAATTGCCGCTGATCTCGCCGCCGTGGAAGATGGGCAGGCTGATCGCCGGTCCGGCATTGCCGTAGAGCGACCCCTTGTCGAACAAGGTGTCGGTAAAGGGGCTGGCGCTGCCCGACGAACCCGCGCCGGTGAAGATCGAACTATAGCCCAGCGACTGGAAGCCGACGAGCGCGCTCAGGCGGATGGCCGGGAAGAAGGCGGCGCGCGCGACCTTGATGCGGGAGGCGGCAGCTTCGGTGCGTTCGCGCGCGGCGGCGATGTCGGGGCGGCGGCCGATCAGGTCGGTGGTGACGCCTTCGGGCAGGGCAGCGGTAGAGAGCGTCGTGACCGTGGGACGTACGATGGCGCGGCCCCGGTCGGGACCGGCACCGATCAGCGCCGCGATCTGGTTATGGCGAAGCGCAATCGCCTCGTCCGTGGCCGCGAGCGTCACGCGGGCGGAGGCGACGGTCGCGTCGGACTGGCGCACGCTGCCGCGCGTGTCGAGGCCGCTGCGTTCCCGGTCGGACACCAGCTTTTGCGAAGCGAGGCGCACGTCGAGGGCACGCTGCGCGATGTCGCGCTCGTCATGCAGGCGCATCAGGTCGGCATAGGCATCGGCGATGCCGGTGGTCAGGACCAGCCGCGCCTGCTGCGCCTCGATCTGGGCGGCGCGCGTCTCCGACGTGGCGGCAGCCAGCGCGGCGCGGTTCTTGCCCCACAGGTCGAGGTCGAAATTGAGGTCGAGCGCGGCGCGACCGGTGCCGAGCCAGCCATGCGGCACGAACGCCTCGGGAAAGCCATTATTATAGCTCTGCTTGGTGACGCCCGCATTGCCCTGCGCATCCAGCGTGGGGAGGAGCGCGGCGCCCGACTGCTGCTGCATCGCGGCGGCGCGGCGGAAGCGCGCGGCGGCGGCGGCCATATCGGGCGAATTGGCCAGCCCTTCTTCGATCAGTGCGGTCAGCTGAATATCGCCATAGGCGCGCCACCAGCCATCGCCCGGCCATGCGGCAGCGGGAGTGCCCGGCAGGCTCTCGCTCGCGGTGATGGCGGCGGGCGTGCGGGGCACCGGCTTGGTCCCGAGATCGGGAATAGCGGCGCATCCGCCGAGCGACAGCGCGGCGGCGCAGGCGCCGGACAGGATCAGAAATTTGCGACTCATGGTCATATCAAAACCGTACCATTCAGTATGGAAATCGCCTCTGCTCTCGGTCCCGCCCCTTGTCAACATAAAAAGCGTACCATATGGTACGGTTATGGAAATCGAGAATTGCCCACCCGCCAGCCGCCGGGAATTGCGCCGACAGGATCGTCGCGATGCCATATTGGCGGTCGCCGCCCGCAGCTTTCTCGACCGGGGTTATGCGGGCACGACTATGTCGGGAATCGCCACGACTCTGGGCGGCTCGAAGGGGACCTTATGGAATTATTTCAGCTCCAAGGATGAGCTATTCGCCGCCACCATCGACCATGCGACGACCGCCTATCGCGCGAAGCTGTCCGAGATACTGGACGAGCCATGCGACGATTTGGCGCTCACCCTGAAACGCGTGTGCACCAGCATCGTACAGAAGATCACCACGCCCGAGGCGATCCTGCTGCACCGGCTCGTCGTCGCGGAGGCGGGCCGGTTTCCGGAGATGGGGCGCATCTTCTACGACCGGGCGCCGCGACGGACCTATGCGCTGCTCGCAACCTTCCTGGAGGGTGCGATGGACAGGGGCCAGATGCGCCGCGACGATCCCCTCCAGACCGCGCGCCTGCTGACGGGCCTGTGCCTGTCCGGCACGCAGCAGAAATTGTTGATGGGCCTGATCGACCAGGCATCGCCCGATATGATCGATGCTGATGTCGACCGCGCTGTCGACGTCTTCATGCACGGATACGCGCTTTAGGCAGCGAACGAAAAAGGGGAGCCGACTGATCCGGCTCCCCTTTCGATTTTCGTCAGATCTGGACTGGCGGTCAGCTTACCCGCTGACGCTGTCGTCACTCGCTGACAACAGCCTTCACGATCTTGCCGGGGCTGCGCGGCGGCTCGCCCTTGGGCAGCGCATGGACATGCTCCATGCCCGACGTGACCTTGCCCCACACGGTGTACTGCTTGTCGAGGAAGCGCGCATCGTCCAGGCAGATGAAGAACTGGCTGTTGGCGCTGTTGGGGTTGCTGGAACGCGCCATCGAGCAGATGCCCTCGACATGCGGCTCGGCGTTAAACTCGGCCTTGATGTCGGGCAGCTTGGAGCCGCCCATGCCGGTGCCGGTCGGATCGCCGCCCTGCGCCATGAAGCCGTTGATGACGCGGTGGAAAACCACGCCGTCATAAAAGCCCTCGCTGGCGAGGGTCGTGATACGCTCGACATGGCCGGGGGCGAGTTCCGGGAGGAGCTGGATCACGACGTCGCCGGTGCCGCTGCCGGTGTCGAGGGTGAAAGTCAGGGTCTTGTCGGCCATGAAGGCATCCTTTCTGTTGGAAGCGCCGTTCCTATACGCGGCAACGCCCGGACGAAACCCCGCAGATTGCATTTGCCCGGCGACTGCGCGAAAGCGGGCGCAAGCGTATTTGTGCGAGTGCGAAGGCAGTATTGGGGAACGGGCGATGAGCGAGGACAGGACCGCATTCGCCGAAACCGATGCGGACGAGACCGAAATCCGTATGGAGGAGGACGAGCGGCGTCTGGATGAGGACGACCGGCTGAAGCCCGAATTCGTCTCCGCCGTGTTCGGTGCGGTTGAGGCGGGCAATCCCGAATATGCGCGCGAACTGGTCGCGCCGCTCCATCCCGCCGACATCGCCGACCTTCTCGAACTCGCCTCCAACGAACAGCGCGCGCTCGTCGCCGCCGCGCTGGGCGATCTCGTCGGGCCGGAGGTGCTGTCCGAACTCAACGACTATGCGCGCGAAGCGATCATCGAGGTGCTCGGCCCGCGCCAGCTCGCCGAATTCGCCGCCGAACTCGATACCGACGATGCCGTTGCGATCATCGAGGATCTGGAGGAGGCGGACCAGCAGGCCGTGCTGGATGCGATGGAGCCGGCAGACCGCGCCGCCATCCAGAACGCGCTGTCCTATCCGGAGGAATCCGCCGGCCGCCTGATGCAGCGCGATCTGATCGCGGTGCCCGAACATATGACCGTGGGCCAGGTCATCGACTATCTGCAGGAAGGTCACGACCTCACCACCGATTTCTGGGAAGTCTTCGTGGTCGATACCGGCCACCACCCCATTGGCACCTGCCAGCTCAGCTGGGTGCTGACCTGCCCGCGCTCCATCGCCATCGCCGACGTCATGAAGCGCGAGCATACGCTGATCCCGGTCGACATGGACCAGGAGGAGGTGGCGCTGCGCTTCCAGAAATATGCGCTGATCTCCGCCGCCGTGGTCGATCCGTCGGGGCGGCTGGTCGGCATGATCACCGTCGATGACGTCGTCCACGTCATCCAGCAGGAGGCAGGCGAGGATGTGCTGCGCCTGTCGGGTGCCGGCGACGGCGACATCAACGAACCGGTGCTGGAAAGCTACAAGGCGCGGGTGCGCTGGCTGCTCACCAATTTGCTGACAGCGCTGCTGGCGTCCACCATCATCGCGCTGTTTGAGGGCACCATAGAAAAGATGGTGGCGCTGGCGACGCTGATGCCCATCGTCGCGGGCGTCGGCGGCAATGCGGGCAGCCAGACGATGGCGGTGACGGTGCGCGCGCTCGCCACCAACCAGATCACCCTGTCCAACACCCGCCGGTCGATCCTGCGCGAACTGCGCGTCGCGGCGCTCAATGGCGGCACGGTCGCGCTGGCGCTGGGGATCGGTGTGTCGCTGGTGTTCCAGAACCCGCATCTGGGCATGGTGATAGCGGCGGCGATGATGACGAACATCGTGACCGCCGGCCTCGCGGGCGTCGCGGTGCCGCTGATCTTCGACCGGCTCAATCAGGACCCCGCAGTGGCGTCCTCCATCTTCGTCACGATGATCACCGACTCCATGGGGTTCTTCGCCTTTCTGGGCCTCGCGACCGTGGCGGGTGTGACGGGATGACGCCATGCCGCTGAACATGACCAAGATCGCCTTTGGGGCGGAAAGCGCCGGGTCGCTGCGCGACTGGCTGGAGAGCCATCATGGCGAGGGGGAGTTCGGGGGTGAGGCGCGGCTGACCACGCGCTACCTGCCCAAGCGGGTGGCAGAGATGGCGGGCGGATCGCTCTACTGGATATTGGGCGGCGTGCTGGTCGGGCGCAGCCCGCTGCTGGGTTTTGCGGAGAAGCCGGACGGAAAGGTCTGGATCAGGCTGGAGCCAAAGCTGATCCCCGTCGAGGCACGGCCACGCCGCGCGCACCAGGGCTGGCGTTATCTGGAGGCGGCGGATGCCCCGCCCGATGGCAGCGGCGAGGGTGGTGATGCGCTGCCGCCTGCGCTGGCGGGGGAATTGGCGCGGTTGGGGTTGTTGTGAGCTGTGCAAGGTCTGCTTCGGGTGGGAAGCGGGCAGGCAACTTTTCGAACACGAGATTGAATAGCTGCCCTTACAGCCTCGGCTCCATCGTGGTGGGCAGCGGCTCTGCTCGAGCACCTCGCTGATCCCTCAGACGGTATCGGCTCGCGTATTGGCGTCGCTGCTTGGCGACCTCGTAGAGGACGATCCCGGAACTAGTTCCGAGGTTTAGAGCGTGATGACGTTAGCTTGCAGCATATCCTGAGTTAGTGAGATAGGCGGCGCACTCGGCTGGCGGGAAGTTGTCGAGGAGTGATCCGATGCGTTTCCAAGTGGCTTGATGAGATCGCTCGGCGGCTT
>JBEVNC010000207.1:0-12749 GCA_040508315.1 Sphingobium sp. | reverse complement strand
GCATCATGGAGATCGTGCGGGGGGCCGAGCAGGACAGCACGGACAAGACGGGCAAGTGGATCGCGGTCGAGGTATCGCCGGTGAAGCCGCTCGCCCATTCCGTCACGCTCAAGACGATCAAGGCCGATCCGCTGCTGTCCGGCATGGCAATCGTGCGCCAGTCGCGCCTGTCCGTCGCGCCCGTCACGGCAGAGGAATATGCGCGGATACTGGAACTGGCGAAAAGCTGAGGCGCGCCGGGCGTCGGGGCCTGCAATGGCCCGGCCGCCATGCTTATGTCTGGACTGCCCGTGAGCGCTGACATTGCGGACAGTATTGGCAACGGACCGCAGCTCTAAAGAGCTTAACGATACCTCAATTTCACGGATGCAATTAGTGCAACCGTATGAATGGCTTTGCATTTGTCAACTTGTGCATCGCAGCATAGATGCGCGACCGCGACGCCACAAAGGCGCGAAAAACAAAATATTGTCCGTTCGGAGTTTTGATATGAAAATGGTTCCTATGTTCGGCGCGGCCGTTCTGTCCTCGATGATGACGCTTGTTCCGGTTGCCGGCTACCTGTTCGGCACGATCTGATCGTCCGACCGCGCCTGTGGCGCGGCAAGTTGAAAAACCGGGGGCGTCCAGCAATGGGCGCCCCTGTTTTTTGCTGACGCGTCTCAGCCTGACGGCAAGGGGCCGATTGCACCGGACGCAATCCGGGATTTCCCTTTTGCATTTGCTGCACTGCAACAAGCTGTGCGAACAGCGCCTCGACAATAAAAGACAATGGATGACTGGAGCGGCTTCTCAAAAGGGAGATCGTTCATGAATACCCGGATTTTCAAGCTCGCCTTTGCCGTCGCCGCCCTCGCTGGTGCTTCGGTTGCCTCCATGGCTCAGGCCGAAGACGCGACCTTCCAGAAGGACGGTTACACCTACGTTTATAATGTCACGGAAAAGGGCAACACCAAGCACATCCGCGGCAAATATTATCCCGGCAACCGCGAGTTCGCGCTGGAAGTGCGCAACGGCCGCGTCGAGGGTACGGTCAACGAATCCAGCGTCGCGTTCCCGGTCTCTTCGATCACGCGCAGCGGCGATTCGCTGGCGAGCGCCAACTAAGATACGACGGGGACCTTCGGGTCTTTGCAATGGGCGGGTGGTGTGACCATTCGCCCATTTTCGTGCGTGGAGGGCGAGGCGCGTATTTCGCGCTACTCACCCCGGATCAGGTTCGGGTGACTGGCCCCCGCGCCGTGCCCTACTCCGCCGCCTCGGTCCGCGTCATCAGCAGCTTGCCCTCGCGCACCGCGAACGCCATCCGCCCCTCGACCAGATCGAGCGCATCCTGGCCGAACTGCTCGAAACGCCAGCCTTCCAGCATGGCGAGCCGATCCCGCGCCCCGGCCGCCAGTGCATCCAGTTCGTCCGTCCGCGCCAGCAGCCGGGCAGCGACGTTGATCTCCCGTGCGCGAATCTTGAGGAGGAGTTTGAGCAGGTCGGCGACCAGCGCGCCGTCCTTGCCCGGCCCGGCGCGATAGGGTTCGCGTTCCGGCATTTCCTCACGCGACAGCGGCTGCGAATTGGCGATGGCCTGCATCAGCCGCGCGCCGATATCGTTCGACCGCCACGCCGCCGACAGCCCGCGCACCTTGGCAAGGTCCGCCTGTTCGCGCGGCGGGTGAGAGGCGAGGTCGGCGAGCGTCTCGTCCTTGGCGATGCGGCCGCGCGGCAGGTTCTTGTCGCGCGCCTCCAGTTCGCGCCATGCCGCGATGCCTTTCAGCCGGCCGAGCACGTCGGCCTTGCGGCTCGACACGCGCACGCGCTTCCAAGCTTCCTGCGGGTCGCTGGCATAGATGGCGGGGTCGCCGATCCGCTCCATCTCCTGATTGAGCCAAGCGCCGCGCCCGGTACGGCGCAGTTCCGCCAGCATCATCGGGAACAGCTTGGACAGATAGGTGACGTCGCCGATCGCATAGTCGATCTGCCGCTTGTCGAGCGGCCGCCGCGCCCAGTCGGTGAAGCGTGCGCCCTTGTCGAGCTGGACGCCCAGCCATGCCTCGACCAGATTGCCATAGCCGATCTGCTCGCCCTGACTGAGCGCCATGCTGGCGACCTGCGTGTCGAACAGCGGACGCGGGGTTTTGCCGGTCAGATTATAGATGATCTCCATATCCTGCCCGCCAGCATGAAAGACCTTCAGCACATCCTCATTCTCGACCATCAGGTCGAGCAGCGGCTTCATGTCCAGACCCGGCGCCTTGGGGTCGATGGCGGCGGCCTCCGTCTCGTCGGCGATCTGGATCAGGCACAGGTCGGGCCAATAGGTATTCTCGCGCATGAACTCCGTGTCGATGGTGACGAAGGGAGAATGGGAGAGGCGTTCGCACAGGGCGGCGAGCGTGGCGCTATCGGTTATCAGCGGATGGATTTGCATAAGGGTGGCGATCTTATTATGGGCCGATGCTCGGTCGGCGGGCTGAGGGTTTACTGGATATGATCCTTAACCATCTCGCCACAGTTTGTCATTCACCCATGAAATTATCGGGAAAGCTGGTCTCATGCACGCCTATCGCACGCATAAATGCGGGGAGCTTCGCGCCGCCCATGTCGGGGAAACCGTCCGTGTCTCCGGTTGGGTCCATCGCAAGCGCGACCATGGCGACCTGGTCTTCATCGACCTGCGCGACCATTATGGCATGATCCAGATCCTGACCGAGGTCGACGGCCCGGTGTTCAAGGTCATCGAATCCCTGCGCGCGGAGAGTGTCGTGACCATCACCGGCCGCGTCGTGGCCCGCGCCAAGGAAGCGGTGAACCCGAACCTGCCCACCGGCGAGATCGAACTGCGCGCCGACGATGCGGTCGTGCTGTCGGCCGCCGCCGACCTGCCGCTGCCGGTCGCTGGCGAGCAGGAGTACCCTGAGGATATTCGCCTGCGCTACCGCTTCCTCGACCTGCGCCGCGAGACGCTGCACGCCAACATCGTCAAGCGCACCAAGATCATCCGCGACATGCGCCGCCGGATGGAGGATGTCGGTTTCACCGAATATTCGACGCCGATCCTGACCGCGAGCAGCCCGGAGGGCGCGCGCGACTTCCTGGTGCCCAGCCGCATTCATGCGGGCAAGTTCTACGCCCTGCCGCAGGCACCGCAGCAGTATAAGCAGCTGCTGATGGTCGCCGGTTTCGACCGCTATTTCCAGATCGCACCCTGCTTTCGCGACGAGGACCCGCGCGCCGACCGTCTGCCGGGCGAATTCTATCAGCTCGACCTCGAAATGAGCTTCGTCACGCAGGAAGACGTGTGGACGACGATGGAGCCCGTCATCCAGCAGGTGTTCGCCGAATTTGCCGAGGGCAAGCCGGTGACGCCCGCCGGTGAGTTCCCGCGCATCCCCTATGCCGAATCCCTCCTGAAATATGGCTCGGACAAGCCGGACCTGCGCAACCCGCTCATCATCCAGGACGTGACCGAGCATTTCCACGGCAGCGGCTTCGGCATCTTCGCCAGCCTCGTGGAATCGGGCGCGGTCATCCGTGCGATCCCGGCCCCCGGCGCTGGCGCCGGCAGCCGCAAATTCTTCGACGAGATGAACAATTGGGCGCGGACCGAAGGCTATTCGGGCCTTGGCTATATCAACATCAAGGATGGCGTGCCCGGCGGTCCTATCGCCAAGAACCATGGCGAGGAAAAGACGGCGGCGCTGATCGCCGCGCTTGGCCTGGGGCCCAATGACGGCGTGTTCTTCGCGGCGGGCAAGGAAGCGCAGGCGGCCAAGCTGGCGGGCCTCGCGCGCATCCGCGTCGGCGAGACGCTCGACCTCATCGACAAGGATCGATTCGACCTGTGCTGGATCGTGGACTTTCCCTTCTACGAATATGACGAGGACGAGAAGAAGCTCGACTTCGCGCACAACCCTTTCTCCATGCCGCAGGGCGGCCTCGACGTGCTGAACGGGCAGGAGCCGACCAGCATCAAGGCGTATCAGTACGACATGGTCTGCAACGGCTACGAGATCGCGTCCGGATCGATCCGCAACCAGTCGCCCGAGCTCATGGTCAAGGCGTTCGAACTGGTGGGTCTCAGCAAGGCCGACGTGGAGGAGCGTTTCGGCGGCCTCTATCGCGCGTTCCAGTATGGCGCGCCGCCGCATGGCGGCATGGCCGCTGGCGTCGACCGCATCGTGATGCTGCTGTGCGGTGTGCAGAACCTGCGCGAGATCACGCTGTTCCCGATGAACCAGAAGGCGGAGGATCTGCTGATGGGCGCGCCCAGCCCGGCGGAGTTCAAGCAGCTGCGCGACCTCAACATCCGCGTCGTGGAGCAGCAGAAGGGCTGAACCATAGCGCTCGCCATGGCTTTTCCGTAGGAAGGTTCGTGAAAACCGGAGGAGCCATGGCCATCGATCTGTCAGACTATGAGAAGGGCACGCCCTTCGACGGCGACTATGCCAAGGCGCTGCGCCGCGTGCAGAAGCGGCTGGAGCATGCGCAGACCGCGCACATCATCCATGGCCGCCGCAGCGTCGTGATGCTGGAGGGCTGGGACGCGGCGGGCAAGGGCGGCATCATCAAGCGGATGACCGCGCGCATGGACCCGCGCTTCTATCATGTGTGGCCGATCTCCGCCCCTGACGAGGTGGAACGCGGCCATCATTTTCTCTGGCGCTTCTGGTCGCGCCTGCCCGCCGACCGCCAGATTGCGATCTTCGACCGAAGCTGGTATGGCCGCGTGCTGGTCGAGCGGGTCGAGGGGTTCGCCAAAAAGGCGGACTGGACCCGCGCCTATCACGAGATCAACGCGTTCGAGGCGCAGCAGGTCGAGAGTGGCACCGCCATCGTCAAGCTGTTCCTTCACATCACGCAGGACACCCAGGATCGCGAACTTGCCGACCGGCTGGACGATCCGTGGAAGCGGTGGAAGACAGGCGCTGACGACTACCGCAACCGCGCGCGCCGGGGCGACTATCTGAAGGCGATGAAGGCGATGTTCACGCGGACGGACACGGACGCCGCGCCCTGGATAGTCGTTGACGGCAATGACCGCAGGGCAGGCCGCATAGCCGCGTTGACCGCCATTGCAGAAGCATTGGAGGCGCATGTCCCGATGAAGATGCCCGCACTGGACCCGGCTGTCGCGAAGCTCGCGCATGATGCGTTCGGCTATGAGGCCAAGGCGGCGCCGTGATCGCTCGACGGATACGGGTGCGCGGCCGGGTGCAGGGTGTGTTCTTCCGGGACTGGACGGCTGGCGAAGCTCGGGCGCTTGGTATCACAGGCTGGGTGCGTAATCGCACGGGTGGCAGCGTCGAGATATTGGCGCAGGGTGAGGTCGAGGCTGTCGAAGCGCTCGTGGCGAAACTCCACCTCGGTTCGCCAGCGTCTCGGGTCGATGCGCTCACCGTGGACGAGGTCGAGTTCGCTGGACTGGAAGGGTTTGAGCGGCGGCCTACGGAGTGAGGGCGCTGTGTGAAAGCGACCTCTTTCAGCGTTGTTCGCCAAGTTCGATCAGGACCGCACGAAATGGTGTCGGTGACGTCTCCATTCGCAAAAAGATAGGCCCTGCCTCAGCAGAGCCTATCCCTTTATCTATTTTCGGCCGGTTGTTTACTGGTTGCCGTTGTCCCGGACGCCAACCGTCGGAACGTCGATTTCCTGCTTTTCGGTTTCGACCTTCGGCACGTCTACGGTCGTCTTGGACGTACCGACAACAACTTCCTTGGACTTGACGTCGACGTCAGGCAGCGAGCCGCCTTCGGCCTTTACGTCCACCTTGGGCAATGAGCCGCCCTCCATGTCGGCGCTCCAGAATCCCGTCAGGAACAGGAAGGCGACGACGATCGCGCCGATTGCGACGATGATGCCGATGATCAGGCCCGTGTTGCTGCGCTTTTCCACATGAACCGTCGTTCGGTCCGTCTCGCGATAATCTACCATGGTAAAAACTCCCTCTCCTTGATGTGATTCCGTCACTCAGCGAACGCTGCCCCGGCGAACGAGATTGACGATTGCCAGCAGTATGACCGCGCCGACCAGCGAGACGAGGAACGTCTGGATGGTGATAGCCTGATTGATCGTGCCGCCATTCATGATGAGCCCCGCGATGAAGGCGCCGACTATTCCCACGATTACATTGAGGACGATGCCCTGCTGTGCGTCAGTCCGCATGATCAGACTGGCCAGCCAGCCAACGACACCGCCGACTACCAGCCATATAATGATCCCTACCATCTGTCTCTCCTGTGATTGCTTAGCGCTCAGCGAAAATAGGACAGCAATGTTCCGTAACGATAAAATAAAAATGAGATAATATGGAGGATTGGAAGTCCAATGCCGACAAATTCTAGGTATCGATAGGCGAATATCGAAAGATATGCATCGATATCAGACATTAGAAATACTATAATAATATTACCATTCGCGGAATGCGCGGAGGTCAAAGGGAGCACCGCTTACATCGCAAGGATATAAACGGTGCTCAGTTCAAAGCCGAAGGTCGGTCGGCGCCATCTAAACCAGCGTCAAAACTCTTGGTTCCAGAATTATGGAATTATCGGGTTTTGGCTAGATCCGGCAGGGCGACACAAAGTTGATGCTAATTGCTCGCAATCGCATTGCCAGTGCGAGCGTATCTTGTAATTGTGGTTTCGATGGAAACTGCCGATGCTGTCACGATCTTGTCCGCGCTTGGCCAGCCGACGCGCCTCGACACTTTTCGCCTGCTCGTTCGCACGGGCACGCAGGGAATGGCCGCAAGCGATATCGCAGGCGAAATGGGAGTGCCGCGCAACACCATGTCGGCGCATCTCTCCATCTTGGCCAGAGCCGGTCTGGTCGAGTCCGAACGGGCAGGCACCCGAATATTCTATCGGCCCAGTTTCCGACGCCTGGCCGGTCTTACATCCTTCCTCATGGAGGGCTGTTGCGGAGGCCGCGAGGAACTTTGCGAGCCTATGCTCACCGAGATCACGACCTTGCGGAGCAAACAAGTAGAGCGGTGAAGACGGTTCGGCCGGAATTTCGCCGCTCCCCGGTCCTCAATCCAGCGTGATTCCGAAGGCCGCCATCTCGCGCTCGGCCCAGAACAGTCGGCCGGTATATTCGGTCGGATTCTCGCAGGCGGCGAAATAGACGATCATGCGTGCGGGCACGGTCATCGGCACTGCCACGCTGTCGTCCAGGCCCCGCTCCTTCACCCGGATCGCGACCAGTTCGGTTGCTACGAGGCCAGGGTGCAGGCCGATGATCGCAATGCCCTTGGCATGGAGTTCCGCCGCCATGCAGTTGCCGAAGCGGTCGAGCGCACGCTTGCTGGAATAATAGCCGGGCACCGCGAGGCTGAAGCCGCCTACGGCATCCAGCTTGGGCGGCTCCTCGGCCCGGCGGAATACCTCGCCGCTGCCGGTCGAAAGGTTGATGATCCGTCCGCCGCCGCGCCTTTCCATGATGGGAACGACAAGCTGGGTCAGGGTGAAGGGGGCGTGCGTGTTGACCGCGAACTGGTAGAGCCATTCTTCGCGCGTGAGGTCGAGGAAGGGCTTGCCCCAGATTTCGCCGGTCGTGGCTGCGGCATTGTTGACCAGGATATCGACCCCGCCGAAGCGGTCGACGGCGGCATCGACCAGTGCGTTGAGGTTCGCTTCCTCGGCCAGGTCCGTGGCGACGGCGATGGCTTGGCCGCCTGCATCCTCGATCTGCTGGAGCGTCTCGCCAATGGTCCCCGGCAGCGCCGAATCATGCTCCACGGTGCGCGCCGCCAGTACGACATAAGCGCCGCGACCCGCAAAATCGAGCGCGGCCTGCTTGCCCACGCCGCGGCTTGCGCCAGTGATGATGACCACCTTGCCGGTCAGATCCAGCTCGCGTTGTCGGTCGGTCGGCAAGGACGGATAGGGCTCGTTCGACCCGATCACGATCTCCAGATTTTCGGCGACATTACCCATGAGCGAATCCCTCCATGTTCCAATATTGGAATATATATTGTCTTATATGGAACAATGCGGTAGGTTCGTCGATGCTGTCAATAGTGGCATGCGCCCCTGGAGCGATTGTGCCCGACCCTTCCAATCCCACCAGCCGCGTCATGGACGTGCTCAATTTCCTGACCGCTCATCCGATGGAGAGCTTCACGCTGGCGGAGATTGCGCGGCATATCGGGCTGAGCAACGGGTCGGCGCACCGCATCCTGACGACGATGGCGAGCGCGCAATTCCTGTCGCGCAACGAGAAACACCGGACCTATTCGCTGGGCGTGGCGATGGTCGCAATCGGACAGGCCGCCATTGAGAAGCATCGCGGCATCGACATCGCCCGGCGCGAGATTGCGCGACTGGCCGTCGAACTGAACGTCCAGTGCAGCGTGAGCGCCGTCGTCGACGAGGATATGTTGATATTGGTGAAGGAGGGGGTGGCCCTGTCCCACCATGGCCTGACGCGCGTCGGGGAGCGGCGGCCGCTGGTCCCGCCGGTCGGACTTTGCCACATGGCCTGGGCGGAGGAAGCGGCCGTGGAAACCTATCTGCAAAGGGCGGACGGCCATCTGAGCGCCGCCATGCGTGCCCATTTGTCCGACACCTTCGCCCTGATCCGGCGGCGCGGCTATGCCATCGCTGCGACCGGACCCAATTCGGAGCGGGTCAGGCAGGCGATGGTCATCGGCAACGACAAGGTTCGCGACGCGGCCTATTGGTCCCGGACGTTCGAGATCGTCGGCCAGTTGACGCAGCAGGAGGTCCAGTTGCTCAGCCTCCAGGACGCGGTTGGCGCCGGGATCAGCTATATTTCCGCGCCGGTTTTTTCGGCGGCGGGCGCCGTGTCGCTGCAACTGGTGATCAGCGGTCTGCCGCGCGATCTAGGCATCAGGGAGATCGAAGCCTATGCCGAGCGATTATGCGGCACGGCGGCCGTCATCACCAGCGAGAGCCATGGCAGGCGGCCATAGGGGCTGGCCTCGTCAATAGCCCACCGCCATCACTTCCCATTCCTTCTCGCCGCCGGGCAGCGTCACCCGGCGCAGGTCGCCCACCGAAGCGCCGCGCAGCGCGCGGGCCAGCGGACTGTTCCAACCGATGCGACCCTTGTCCGCTTCCGCCTCGTCATCGCCGACCAGCGTCAGCGTGCGGCGATTATCGTCCTCGTCGGCAATCTCCACGGTTGCGCCGAAGAAGATGCGGTCCTTGTCGGGCTGGATGGATGGATCGACGACCTTGGCCGCCTTCATGCGGGTGGCAAGCCATTTCAGCCGCCGGTCGATCTCGCGCATGCGCTTGCGGCCGTAGAGATAGTCGCCATTCTCGCTGCGGTCGCCATTGCCCGCGGCCCAACTCACCACCTCGACGATTGCCGGGCGTTCGACGCCCAGCAGATTGTCATATTCCGCGCGCAGGGCGGCATAGCCCGCCGGGGTGATGTAGTTGGGCCGTGGCTCGCCGCTCACTTGCGGCGCTTGGCGTACATCAATGCAGCGACGAGGGCGGCGGAGCCGACGCCGACGGCCGTGCCCATCCAGACGGCGTTGGACTTGGTCTTCTTGGGGTCTGTCGTGGCATCGGCGGGAGCCGCGGGGGCTTCGGGCGTGGTGCTGCTGTCGGTCATGGCATCCTGTGTGTTTGTGGTTGGGAAAGGGGGAAGGCGGCTCAGCCCGGCGTGAACTTGCCGAGATAGCGGCTGAGCGGCGCCGCTGCGCGCACGCCGCTGGCCTGCGGGTTGAACAGATCGTAGACGACGGCATTTTCGAGCACGCGCTGCACATAGTTGCGCGTCTCGAAAATGGGAATATCCTCGATCCATTGAACGATGTCGGCTCCCGGCACGCGCGGGTCGCCATTGGCGCGCAGCCATTTGTTCACATTGCCCGGCCCGGCATTATAGGCCGCAACGGCCAGCACGTAGCTGCCGTTGTAATTGATCAGCATCCGCTGGAAATAGCTGCTGCCCAGCCGGATATTATATTGCGGCTCGTAGAGGGAGGCGAGCGAGTAGCTCATGCCGATCTTGCCCGCCTGCTCCTGCGCCGTGCCGGGCATGAGCTGCATCAGGCCGCGCGCGCCCGCATGGCTCATGATCTGGCGGTCGAACTGGCTTTCCTGCCGGGAGATGGCGTGGATGATCGTCCAGTTCTGGCTGTGATCGGTCGGCACCGCGACGCGCGGGAAACTGGTGTCGGCATAGCCGGTCAGCCCGTCCGACAGCGCGCGCCGCCCCGCCATGACGCCAAGGTCCGGGCGCGACAGCGAGCGCGACAGGTCGGCGATCAGCATATGATCGCGGTCGGTGCGGGCATTGTCTGCGATGGCGCGCAGCATGCGCGTCTGGTCCGGCCAGTTGCCCGTCGCGCCCAGCCGTCGGGCGGCGCGCACGACGGACTTGTTGGTAAAGGCGTTGCGGTCTGCCGCGCTCAGCTCGACCGGGCGGCCGGTCGCGGGCAGGGGAATGGGCATGCCGATCCGTTCGGCGGCAAGCTGGCCGTAAAACTGGTCGGGATAGGCGGCGGCGCGGCGGAAATAGCCTTGTGCCTCGCCAGTCCGCCCGGCGGCGGTCGCGGCGCGTCCGGCCCAGTACAGCCCCTTGGAGATGGTCTGGGGCGAGCGCGCGCCGCCCGCATAGCGGGTGAACATGCCGATGGCGTCGGCGGGGCGGCCCAGCCGGTTCAGCGCCGCCGTGCCCGCCAGCCAGGTCAGGCTGGTATAATCGTCGCGCACGCCGCGCGCGGTATCGCTGACGTCGGTGCCCGCCGGAAAGGCGTCGTCTACGCGCGAGGCAATAGCGTAGGCCATCGTCCAGTTACCGTCCGTTACCGCATTGCGTGCGGTGGTCAGCAGCATCTCGTACCATTTCTCGGGGAGAGGCGCTGGCGTGCTGAGTTGCCTGCGGTTTGCCAATATGGTGCGCGCGCCCAGACCATCGTTCATCGCGGCCTTCAGCCAGCGCGACTTGTCGGTCAGATAGCCCGAATCGCTGAGGCCCCAGGCGTCCGCCGATGCCACGCGCATCGACGCGTCGGGGCTGCGCCGCTGCATCGCGATCCGCGCCTCGATGATCGGGCGGCGGGCGGGGGGAAGATAGGCCAGGATGCGTTCGGCCGCGCTCGTGTCGCCCGACCACAGCACGACGTCGGCGCGTTTCCAGTAATCGTCCGCGCTGAAGCCGGAGCCGAACAGGCCGAGCAGGCTCTGTTCCGCATCGATGGGCAGCGGCCCTTGCGTCCACGCCGCCTGCGCCGCGACGCGCGCCTCCGCCGGGCGGCCGAGCGCCGACAGCGCCATCGCATAGCGAGCCTTGCCGGTCGCGGTCTGAGGAGGGAATTGCGCGAAGAAGGAAACCAGCTGGCGCGGATCATAGGCCATCGGGTTGATGCCCCGCTCGGCCAGGCTGCGCATGCGGTCCTCGCCTGGCCAGCCGGGATTGGCGGTGATGAAGCTCGCATAGGCGCCGAATCCCAGCGCGTCGCTCTGCTGGAGGCGCCGCCATTCCGCGATGGTGCCGTCTACGCCCTGGTCGACGGACCCGGCCGAGATGATCTGTCCGCTCGCCTGCTGCCAGTCCTGCACCGTGCCGGGGGCAGGGGCGGGATTGGAGGGGGACGAGGGGGGATAGGACGGTGCCATCCCCGGCGGCAGGAGCTGCTGCGGCGCGGCGAGACTATGCGCGGCCGCAAGCGCCGCGGCGGCAAGGCCTAGCGAGACGGCAATTCGAGGGGCTTTTCCCATGGTGGACATTATGGCAATGCGATCCTGATCCAGCAGTGAACACGGCCCCCCATGGAAAGCACTATGCAGCCGGATCGGCGTGAATTGAAGGAGTTTCTTGAATGTTTTCGGGTTCTATCCCCGCGCTGATAACGCCATTTCGCAACGGCGCGGTGGATGAGCAGGCTTTTCGGGCGCTGGTGGACTGGCAGATCGAGGAGGGGTCGAGCGGCCTCGTGCCCTGCGGCACCACCGGCGAGAGCGCCACGATGACCATCGAGGAGCATAATCGCGTCGTCGCGATCTGCGTCGAGCAGGCCGCCGGGCGCGTGCCGGTGATCGCCGGCTGCGGGTCCAACGACACGGCGATCGCGCTGGAGCATATGTATGCCGCCCAGGCCGCCGGAGCGGATGCCGCGCTCGTCGTCGCGCCTTATTACAACAAGCCCAATCAGGAGGGTGTGTACCAGCATTTCGCCTATCTGGCGAAGCGGTGCGACCTGCCGATCATGCTCTACAATGTGCCCAGCCGCACGATCACCGATATCGGCGTGCCAGTGATCCACCGGCTGGTCGAGGAATTCCAGACCATCGTCGGCATCAAGGATGCGACCGGCAATCTGGGCCGCGTGACCGCGCAGCGCCTCGCCTGCGGGGAGGATTTCTGCCAGATGTCGGGCAATGATGAGACGGCGCTGGCGTTCAACGCCATGGGCGGCACCGGCTGCATCTCGGTCACGGCGAATGTCGCGCCCCGCCTCGTCGCGGACTTCCAGGCCGCCTGCGCTGCGGGTGAGTGGGATCAGGCGCTGGCGTTGCAGGACCGGCTCTATCCGCTGCATGACGCGATGTTCTGCGACACGTCGCCGGGTCCGGTGAAGTACGCCCTGTCGCGCGTGCGCCCGGACATGCCGGACGAGGTGCGCCTGCCCATCACCCCGCCGTCCGGTGCCGCCCGCACGACGATTGATCGCGCGCTGGAGATCGCAGGGCTGGTGTAAGCACCCTGCCGCGCCTACATGTGCAGCCCCTAGAGAATTAAGGCATCATGGCCCGCCCACGTCCAGCAGAGTT
>JBEVNC010000197.1:0-5073 GCA_040508315.1 Sphingobium sp. | reverse complement strand
AAGCCGCCGAGCGATCTCATCAAGCCACTTGGAAACGCATCGGATCACTCCTCGACAACTTCCCGCCAGCCGAGTGCGCCGCCTATCTCACTAACTCAGGATATGCTGCAAGCTAACGTCATCACGCTCTAATCATGCTGAACGCGTTTCAGCATCCATGGTGCCTTAAAAAGCCAACTGCGCGTGGGGCGAAATGGACCCTGAAACCAGTTCAGGGTGACGAAAGGGAGGGTGGCGGTCGCCCGCCTTCCTCTCGGCATTCAATCGGCGGCGGCGAAATGCGCCATCTGGTCGGCATGCGCCTTTACAAAGGCCGGCCGGGTGGTGGCTCTGGAGACATAGTCGCGGCAAGCGGGATAGTCCGCCAGCCCGTCGAACCGCGCGACCAGCCGCAACACGTCGGCCATCATAATGTCGGCGACGGAGAAGCTGCCCGCCAGCCATTCCCGATCCGCTAGCACCGGCTCCATATGCTTGAGACGGATGGTGAGGAAATCGTCCAGAACCTTCCGCGCCGGTGACTCTTCTGTGTCACCGGAAAAGGCGATCAGCGCCCATGGCAGGCTCGCCACCTCCACGGAGTTGAGGGCCGCGAACAGCCATCCCACCGCCGCGTTCCGGCCATGCGGATCATCGGGCAGCAACGCATCGCTCAGCCCGCCCAGATGCAGCAGGATCGCCCCGCTCTCAAAAATGGAGAGTTCGCCGTCGGTCAGCCATGGCACCTGACCAAAGGGTTGATGCGCGAAATGCCTGGCCTGGCGGTCGCCAAAGGGCACGCTTTCGACCCGGTAGGGCAGGCCAGCCTCCTCCAGCGCCCATCGGACCCGAAGGTCGCGCACATAGCCGCGCGGCAACTGCGGCACCCAGTCGAAGGTGGTGAGGACGAGGTCGGCCATCTTCCAGTTCTCCACGGGCGGTGGCCGAGTGCAGCGATTTTCGGCCTTCTACGGGAACGTCGGTCCCGATAAAGCTGTTCCAACATTGGCTTAAACATGCTCTAGGGCGCGCAATATTTCATCCGTTTCAGAGAGGATATCCTCATGCGCCCATCCGGCCGCACCCCCGATCAGATGCGCCCCATCACTATCGAAACCGCGTTCACCAAGCATGCCGAGGGCAGCGTCCTCGTCAGCTTCGGCGATACGCGCGTGCTGTGCACCGCCTCGCTGGAGGAGCGCGTGCCGCCGTTCCTGCGCGGCAAGGGCGAGGGCTGGATCACTGCGGAATATGGCATGCTGCCCCGCGCGACCCATACGCGCGGCAGCCGCGAAGCGGCCAAGGGCAAGCAGTCCGGCCGCACGCAGGAAATCCAGCGTCTGATCGGCCGCTCGCTGCGCGCCGCGGTGGACCTCAAGGCTCTGGGCGAGCGTCAGATCACGCTCGACTGCGACGTGCTGCAGGCCGATGGCGGCACGCGCACGGCCAGCATCTCGGGCGCATGGGTTGCGCTGCGCATCGCGGTGAACCGCCTGCTGGCGTCCGGCGCGCTGACCAACGATCCGATCACGCGCAAGGTCGCGGCGGTCAGCTGCGGCATCCATCAGGGCACGCCGGTCCTCGACCTCGACTATCTGGAGGATTCCAGCGCGGAGGCGGACGGCAATTTCGTCCTGACCAGCGACGGGCGCCTCGTGGAGATCCAGGCGACGGCCGAGCAGGGCGCGACCTATGACGAAGAGGAGCTGCTGCGCCTTCTGCGTCTGGCGCGCATCGGCTGCGGGCAGATCTTCGCGGCGCAGGACGCCGCCATCCTCGGCAAATGACCCGCAAGCTTTCCCCCGGCCGCCTCGTCATCGCCAGCCATAATGCCGGCAAGGTGCGCGAGATCGCCGAACTGCTCGGCCCGCTGGGCATCGATCCGGTATCGGCGGGCGCGCTCGACCTGCCGGAGCCGGAGGAGACGGGCACGACCTTCATCGCCAACGCGGAGCTGAAGGCGTTGCAGGCGGCCGACCTCTCCGGCCTGCCCGCGCTGGCCGATGACAGCGGCCTGTGCGTCGAGGCGCTGGGCGGCGATCCCGGCATCTTCTCGGCGCGCTGGGCCGGGGCGGGCAAGGATTTCGGCATGGCGATGCAGCGCATCTGGCAGGAGGTTTCCGCCAAGGGCCCCGACGCCGGGCATGACGCGCATTTCATCTGCGCGCTGTGCGTCGCCTGGCCGGACGGGCATACGGAGAGCTTCGAGGGCCGGGTCGATGGCACGCTCGTCTGGCCCCCGCGCGGCGGCCAGGGTTTCGGCTACGATCCCTTCTTCGTGCCGCTGGGTTTCGATGAGACCTTCGGCGAGATGGAGCCGCAGGCCAAGCATGCGATGAGCCATCGCGCCAAGGCGTTCGAGCAGTTGCAGGCGAAATTGTTCTAGAACTTTCCCCCTCCCGTTTACGGGAGGGGTTAGGGGTGGGCAGAGCGACCGCCAGGTCGCTGTTGGTCGAAATGGCAGCGCAGGCCCACCCCCTCCCGTGAACGGGAGGGGAACTGCAAGCTTAACGCGATACTAACCATTCCCCCGCATAACCCCTTCCCGAAACCAGCGGCGCTCCTGCCGCCATGACGGGACGGACAAGCGATGAAGTCAGCCACGCGCGCCTGGGATCTTGCCAACATTCTCGATTCGGCGCCGGCCGGGGTGAAAATCCTCTCGCTCGACTGCTTCGACACGCTCCTGTGGCGCAACATGAACCTGCCCGCCGACCTGTTCGCCGACCTCGGCCTGCCGGGCGGCGGTATGGAAGCACGCATCTGGGGTGAGACGCGCGCACGGCGCACCGTGCCCTATCGCGACGGCCGCAGTGAAGTCACCATCGACGAAATTTACGCCAACATGCTGCCTGCCGCGACGCCACAGGAACGCGGCGCTGCCGTGGAACGCGAACTCGCCGCAGAGGCGGCGCATTGCTACGGCTTTGCGCCCACCCGCGACCTGATGGCGGAGGCGAAGCGCCGGGGGCTCAAGGTCATCATCGTTTCCGACACCTATCTCAGCGAGCCGCGCCTGCGCGCGCTGATCACGGCCGCTGCGGGCGAAGAGGTCGCCGGGATGATCGACCGCATCTTCTGCTCTTGCGAATATGGCGTGGGGAAGGGCGGGGGGCTGTTCACCCACGTTCTGGCGGAACTCGGCGCATCGCCCGGCACCATCCTACACGTCGGCGACAACCAGATGGCGGACCAGACCGCGCCCGACAAACTCGGCATCCATAGCGTCCACCTCAGGCAATTCGATGCGGAGAGCGACCAGCGGTTGCGGCAGGAGGCCAGCATCGCCTCGCTCATCGATCCCACGACCCGCGTCACCGTGCCCGCCTGGCAGCCGCACCGGCCGCAGGTGGCGCTGCGCCGCGACGATAGCGGCGCGGCCGTGCTCGGCCATGACGTGCTCGGCCCGCTGATGACGGGTTTCGCGGACTGGCTGCGCGAGGAGGTCGCGGCGCAGGACGCAGCGACGGGCAAGCCGACCAAATTGCTGTTCCTGCTGCGCGACGGGTTCCTGCCTGCCCATGCCTTCGCCGCGCGCCATCCGGACCTCGCCGCGCGCACCCTTCAGGTCGAGATTAGCCGCTTCACCGCCGCCGCCGCCAGCTTCACCGATGCTGCCGCCATCGAGCGTTGTGTCCTCCCTGAAATCCATGTGGGATCGCTGCCGGTCTTCGCGCGCCAGCTGCTGCTCGACCGCGACGAGGCGACGAAGCTGGGCCGTCTCACCAAGCCGCAGTTCGCCAAGGCCATTACCGATCCCGCCCGCGTCCGGCACATCGTCCGCCGCTCCGGCGAGTTTCGCGAGCGGCTGTTCGCCTATCTCGCCGCGCATGGCGTGGAGCGGGGCGACAGCGTGATGCTGGTCGATCTTGGCTATAATGGTTCGGTCCAGAATTTCCTGGGACCTGTGCTGGAAAGCGAACTGGGCCTGACCGTCACCGGCCGCTATCTGCTGCTGCGCGAGACGATCCGCAGCGGCCATGACAAGAGCGGCTTCATCGATCACCGCAATCATGACCTGAAACTACTCCACGCCCTGTCCGAATCCATCGCGCTGATCGAGCAGGTCTGTACGGTCGCGCAAGGGTCGGTGGTCGATTACCGCAAGGACGGCACGCCGGTCCGCAAAGCGGTCGGCGTCAAGGGCGCACAGAGCGCCATGCGCGACGCCATCCAGAGCGCTTGCCTCGATTATGTCGCCCATGCCGATACCGGCGTGGTCAAGCCCGCCGCGAGCGACAATGCCGAGGCGCGCCGCCGCATGTGCGTCGCCATCCTCGCGCGCCTGCTGTTCCTGCCGATGGCGAGCGAGGTCGCGCTGTTCGCCGATTTCGCGCATGACGTGAACCTGGGCACCGACGACATGCTGCAAATGCTGGACCGGGACGCTGCGGCCAAGGGCCTGCGCCGGCGCGGCCTGTTCTACATCAAGAATGCGGCGCGCATGTATCTGCCCGGCGAACTGCGCGACCACGGCCTGCCGATCAATCTGTCGATCTTCGCCTCGCGCCGCTTCGGCCTCGATTTCCGCAAGCAGGATTTCGACGTGGGCGCGATCCCGCTGCCGGTCATGCTGATGGACGCCAGCGGCGAGCATGTCGTGGTCGACGTGGACGCAGTGCCGACGGTGGACGGCTATTATCAGGCGCTGATCCCGGTGGGCGAGTGCCGCTACACGGCGGGCATCCAGCTCGGCCGGATCGCCGAATGGGTGCAGGTGGAGGAGGCGAGCTTCCACGAGGTCGAGCAGTTCCTGGACGCAAAGGGCGAGGAGGAGGGACGCCCCGCCACGATGATATTGGAAGCGATGGCGGAAGCCGCCCCGGGTCTCCACCGCTGCGAGGGGGAGGCCAGCTTCGTGCTGGTGCCGCCGCCCGCGGTGACGGCGAAGGGCGCGGCGATGCTGCTCAGCTTCGTGTTCCGTCCCGTAGTGACGCGGGCGAAGGCTGCAGCGGGAGCAAGGGTGGCCGCCTGACGGCTTGCCCTGACCGCTTGCACTCGGATGGCGGACGGGCCTATGCACGGCCGCATCCTATTGCGAGAAGGCCCGCCCATGCTGATTTCCCTGACAGAAAACCTCTATGTCGCGCCGCA
>JBEVNC010000196.1:0-4117 GCA_040508315.1 Sphingobium sp. | reverse complement strand
GACCTTGGCGTGCCCTTCTACCCGCTCGTCAGCCTCAATTTCCCGGTCTACGATCCCGACGCATTGCCGCAGGAATTGTCGGCCATCCCGGCGATCAAGCCGGGCAGCCGCAAGAACTGACGGCGGTGGCCTCCCTCCCGCCCCTGCGCCTCGGCGTCAATATCGACCATGTCGCGACCATCCGTAATGCCCGCGGCGGCGCCTATCCCGACCCGATCCGCGCCGCGCTGATGGCGCAGGCCGCGGGCGCGGACGGCATCACCGCCCATCTGCGCGAGGATCGCCGCCACATCATCGACGAAGATATCGGCCATCTGATCGGCGCGATCTCGCTCCCGCTCAACATGGAGATGGCGGCGACCGAGGAGATGGTGGAGATCGCGCTGCGCCATCGCCCGCATGCCGCCTGCATCGTGCCGGAACGGCGCGAGGAAGTGACGACCGAGGGCGGCCTGAATGCCGCCGGGCAGCATAATCACCTCAAGCCCCTGATCGCGCGCCTCAAGGATGCGGGCATCCGCGTGAGCCTGTTCATCGAACCCGACCCGATGCAGATCGAGGCGGCGCTGTCGCTGGGCGCGCCGGTGGTGGAGTTCCATACCGGCCGCTACGCCCATAGCGAAGGCGAGGACGCCGTGAACGAATTGCGCCGCATCGCCGACGCCGCCGCGCTCGCGGTCAAGAACGGCATAGAGCCGCATGCGGGCCATGGGCTCACCTTCGACAATGTCGTGCCCGTCGCGGCCATCCCGCAGATAGCGGAACTCAATATCGGCCATTTCCTGATCGCTGAGGCGATCTTTGACGGGCTCGGGCCCACGGTCGGCCGGATGCGGGCACTGATGGACTCGGCGCGGTGATCATCGGCCTCGGCTCCGACCTGTGTAATATCGAGCGTATCCAGGCATCGCTGGACCGCTTTGGCGAGCGGTTCGAGACCCGCTGCTTCACCGACCTGGAGCGTACCAAGGCCGCCAAGCGCCCCTTCACCAAGGCCGCCACGCTCGCCAAGCGGTTCGCGGCAAAGGAGGCCTTCTCCAAGGCGGTCGGAACCGGGTTCAGGAACGGCGTGTTCATGCGCGATATCGGGGTGGTCAACCTGCCCTCGGGCGCGCCGACGCTGGCGCTGACGGGGGGAGCGAAGGCGCGGCTCGACGCCTTGACCCCGCCGGGAGCCGTCCTGCATGTGCACCTCACCCTTACCGACGACCATCCCTGGGCGCAGGCCTTCGTGGTTCTGGAGGCACGATTTCCATGAGTGAAGACAGGAACGCGGTCCCGGCCGGCAATGCTTCGGCGCTGCCGCTCGCCGAGTCCGACGATGCGGAGGTCAAGGTGGCACATAAGGGGCGGTCCGGCTGGCTGGCGGAAATCAAGAGCATCGCCCTGCTGCTGCTCGCGGTCCTCGCCTTCCACAGCTTCATCGCCAAGCCCTTCTATATCCCGTCCGAGTCGATGATGCCGGTGCTGCTCAAGGGCGACCGGCTGGTGGTCAATAAATTCGCCTATGGCTGGTCCTATGTGTCGCCCAGCATTCCCAATCCGGTGGGGATCGTGCGGGGACTGCTGCTGCGCCAGCCGGACGCGACCAGCATCGTGTCGCTCCCCGAAATGCCGGGCCGCATCCTCGGCCGCCTGCCGGAGCGCGGCGACATCGTCATCATCCAGCCGCGCGGCCGCAACGAGGACTATATCAAGCGCGTGATCGGCCTGCCCGGCGACCGGCTGGAAGTGCGCGCGGGACAGATCTTCCTGAACGGCAAGGCGGTGCCGCAACTGATGCTGCCGCCGATGGCCGTGCCGGTGGATGCGAACGCGCCGTGCGACCCGCTCCAGTTCCCCGGCGCGCTGACTTTTGCGCCTGACGGCAGCCAGGTGTGCAACCTGCCGGTGCGGCGCGAGACACTGCCCAACGGCCGCAGCTACACGATCATCGACATGGGCATGCGTGCGACCGACTGGTACGGACCGATCAAGATCCCGGCGCGCCGCGTCTTCCTGATGGGCGACAATCGCGACAATAGCGCCGACAGCCGCGTGCCGCTGGACGAGATGGGCCTTGGCGGCGCGGTGCCGTTCGAGAGCATCGGCGGTCGGGCCGAGTTCATCACCTTCTCGCTCAACGGATCGGCGAGCCTCAATCCCGCGACATGGTGGGGAATGTTCCGCAGCGGGCGGGCGTTCACGACCTTGCATCCCGCGCAGGACGGGAGAGGGAAATAATCTCCGCCACAGCTAGGACGATGGCGCGGCCAGATAGGCCTCCGCCTCGGCCAGATTGTCGGTAACCAGCAGATGAGGACGCGACAACAGCCGACGCGCCTGCATTCCCACCAAAACGCTGTCGGTGACGAAGGCCAGCCGAAGCGCCTTATCCTCGAAGCCTTCCAGAAACCGCATGAGCGAGCCGATCACCTCCTGCGACTGGGCAGAGGCCGTTCGCGCATCCGCCAGGACCAGATGGCTGCCAGACGGGCACCGCAACGCGGCCACCGATCGCCGATACTCCGCCTTGAACAACTCGACCGTTTCCAGATCCCAGAAACCTGTCAGTTGCAATCGCAGGAGGCGGCCAGTCCGATCCTGTGTGATAGCGAACATGGGCAAGACCCTCTATCTGATTAAGCTACCGCATGCCTTGAACGTTCGACATGAATGCGGGGTCCGGCCATAACGACTATGATGCAAGCAAGGGTTTCCATGAACGGATATGTAGAATTCGAAACGCCCGACGGCGATGCCGTCGCGATCAACGCAGACCGGGTGAACTTCGTGCGGCGGTATCGCGGCGGGAATGATTCCAGCGCGGTGAATTTCGAGAAGGGGAATTATGTCGTCGTCAGGGGAAGCCTTGAGGACGTGATGAAGGCCCTTGCCGAGGGCTGAGGGTCGTATGGCGTCGGCTATTTGCACTCTGCCGAGGAGCGCGTGGCCGAAGTGCTTCGCCTCCGCTCTGCCAGCCCTTCGACTTCGCTCATGGCGAAGCGAGATGGACGACGAGACGCGGCCGATTTCTTGCCATCTATCGACATAAAGAGCATCCCAGAATCCGGCCGTTCAAAAGTCCAGGGCTCAAAGCAATGCCATTGTCTGTCCGCGAGGCCGCAGCCATCGACGAGCAACAGGTCGTCGACCTCTGGGAGGCCTGCGATCTCACCGTGAGCTACAACGACCCTCGGGCGGACTACCGCTTCGCGCTAAGCGGAAATGCGTCCACGGTGCTCGTCGCCCAGGATGATGATCGCAAAATCGTTGGCACCGTCATGGTCGGACATGATGGGCACCGAGGCTGGCTTTATTACCTCGCCGCTGATCCAGAGGCACGCGGTACGGGCATCGGCCGATTGATGGTCACGGCGGGCGAGAATTGGCTGAAGCAACGACGGGTGCGCAAGGTGCAACTCATGGTTCGTCCAACAAACACCGCCGTCGTCTCGTTTTACGACCACCTCGGTTATGAGGATATGCCCCGTGTTTTGATGAGCAAGTGGTTGGATAAGCCGGACTAGCGACTTGCGACCATTGTTTGCCGTTCGCTTATGCCATACGCATCCCTGAAACCGGCCACTCATCTAGATGGCACGTCGGACGCTGAATGACGAAATCTGGTAGGAACCCGCCGCTCATGTTAGGCTGCGATATGGGCGTCTTACACCGATCGGCTGCATCAATAGGCTTCTATGGAGACGATCTCGACCCAACTGAGATAACAGAACGACTTGGTGAGCCAACTGTCGCCGTGAAGATGGGCGGCACATTTCAGACGTCCGGCGGCAGAGACAAAATCGCCCGCACGGGGTCATGGCGAGTGACAGCAAAAGATCAGCAACCAGCCGATCTCGATCGGCAAATCAATGATCTGTTGGATAGTTTGTCGGATGACATCGTATTATGGCGGGCGTTCTCGCAGCGGTTTAGAAGTCGCGTATTTTGCGGCCTATTTCTTGAAGATAGCAACGAGGGCCTTGCCCTCCGTTCTGAAACTCTAGAGCGTGATGACGTTAGCTTGCAGCATATCCTGAGTTAGTGAGATAGGCGGCGCACTCGGCTGGCGGGAAGTTGTCGAGGAGTGATCCGATGCGTTTCCAAGTGGCTTGATGAGATCGCTCGGCGGCTT
>JBEVNC010000171.1:0-8624 GCA_040508315.1 Sphingobium sp. | reverse complement strand
GTCTTGCCGGTGCCTGCCGGACCGAGCGCGAAGATGATGTCGTCGCGCGCCAGCGCCTCCATATAGACGCCCTGCGTCACGGTGCGCGGCACGATGGTCTTCATGCGGGTGCGGATCATGATGGACGGCGGGGTGGAGACGTCGTGGCGGATGATGCCGTCCAGCGTCGGTTCGGCCGACATGCCGATCACAGCCTCGACCACGCCCGAGTCGATATCCTGTCCCTGCACGATGCGGTTGTAGAGGCCCGTCAGCACGTCGCGCGCGCGCGCCGCCACGGAAGCCTCCCCCTCGATCTGGATCTTGTTGCCGCGCGCCAGAATGTAGACGCCCAGCCTGTTCTCGATGGCGACCAGATTCTGGTCATACTGGCCGAATAATGCCCCCAATAGCTGCGGCCGGTCGAACACCACCTCTATGCGGCTGCGATCGCCCGATTGGGCGGGTACGGGCTTGCGGCTCATTGGGTCCTTTCGCGTATCCTGCGACTCGGGTGGAGGATGGGACGGCAGAGGGAGGAATGCCAGCGATTTGATGGGGCGATACAATCATGCGCGGCGGGCGCGATTTTGGTGCAACAGTGGGACGGGGAGGGCGGACGGATCGCTCCCCCCCCCCAACCGCATCAGAAATCGGGCTGATCATAATGTTTGGGCGGCACGACGATCTCCATCCGCTCCGACAGGAGCGGGCGGAAGGATGGGCGGGACTTGATGCCGGCATACCATCGCTTGGTGGTGCGATGCCCCTCCCAGTCGATACCGCCCAGATAATCCGCGACGGACAGATGCGCGGCGGCGGCCACGTCGGCCAGGCTCATCGCGCCGCCTGCCACCCACTTCTGATGGTCGAGCAGATAGTCGACATAGTCCATATGGGTGTTCGCGCGGCGCATCGCCTCGCGCAACGTGCCCGCATCCGGCGCCTGCCGGTGGAGCAGCCGCTTCTTCATGCGCTCATAAAGCAGCGGAGCCACCACGTCGGCGAAGAACACCTGATCGAACCAGGCGGTCAGACGCCTGATCTCCGCCCGCGACGCGGCCGATCCGGAAATCAGCGGGAACTGTTCAACCGTCTCCTCGAAATATTCGCAGATCGCCTGACTATCGATCAGCACGACACCCTTGGCCGGACCGCTTTCCGCGACCATGACCGGGGTCGTGCCGGCCGGGTTCATGTCCAGAAACTCGTCGCGCCCGTCCCAGGGCGACTCACGCAGCAGGTCGTAGGTCAGGCCTTTCTCGGCGAGGAGCAATCGAACCTTGCGGGAAAAGGGACAAAGCGGGAATTGATAAAGCTGCCACATGGACGTTGAATAGGGCGAGCTTCAGTTTCGCGAAAGGCGAAATGCGGCATGACGAGGGGCGGAATGCATCGATGTGGCTGAGGGAACCGGGGCCGCGTCCGGGCATTCCTGCCATTGGAGACGCGCAGATGACCCGGATGCCCAGACCCATTGTGATGATCGCGGGAGCAGGCGTGCTCCTGATCGGCGCGACTGGCGGTTTTGCGCTGGGCGATTACGCGATAGGCGGTCCGGCGGCGGAGGCGGTGACACCGGCCAGCCTGTGGAACCCCGAAGACCCCAATGCGCCGGGAAGTGGCGCCATGGCCGCCGAGGCGCAGACGCCGAACGGACCGGAAACCTATGTCTGTCAGGGCTGCGGCCCGCGCCGGGGCGAGCAGAGCGTCGAAAGCTATGCGACCGACTACGCCTCGCATTTCGCCGCGGCGGAACGGGAGTTCGCTGGCGGCGATCCCGCCCCGCGCGTGGACGACAGGTCCGGCCTGACGACACCGCCCGACATACACTTGCCTGCCCTGCCTTCGCGGTAGGAGGCGGGGTCTTTGAGCCTCGCGGTATGGATCGCTGAGAGGTTGCCCTATTAGCTGTCATTCCCGCGAAGGCGGGAATCCGGGGTTTCAAGCACAGTTTTGCGTGACTCTGGATTCCCGCCTCCGCGGGAATGACTTACGGATTATACTCCTCCGAATGGGGAGACTTTCACAGACTCACTCCGCCGCTTCCACCACAGGCTCGGCATCGCTTAGCGGATAGGTGAGGCGGGAGATCATCTCCTTGGGGCACACCTGCCAGAAGTCCCCGCGCCTGCGGTCCCAGTCCTGCAATATGCCCTTGGCCCATTTGCTGTCGGTGCGGACGGCATGCTCCTCGATCATGCCCTTGAGCACGCCCTCCCAATGCTCGCTGGCGAGGCGTTGCCACACGATGCTCTCGGGATTGGCGCGTGCCGGGAATTCGCCCTCCTGATCGAGGATGAACGCCATGCCGCCGGTCATGCCCGCACCGAAGTTGGTGCCGGTCGGGCCGAGGATGACCGCCGTGCCGCCGGTCATATATTCGCATCCGTTCGCGCCGCAGCCTTCGACCACCACCTGCGCGCCGGAGTTGCGAACGGAGAAGCGTTCGCCCGCCTGACCCGCCGCGAACAGCTTGCCCGAGGTCGCGCCGTATAGGACGGTGTTGCCGATGATCGTGTTGAGCTGGCTTTCCAGCGGTGAGGACACCATCGGGCGAACCGCGATGATGCCACCCGACAGCCCCTTGCCCACATAGTCGTTGGCGTCGCCGAACACTTCGAGCGTAATGCCCTTGCAGAGGAAGGCGCCGAGCGACTGCCCCGCCGTACCGCGCAGGCGCACGGTCACATGGCCGTCCGCCAGCGTGGACATGCCGAAGCGCGACGTGACCTGCGAGGACAGGCGCGTGCCCACCGCGCGGTGCGTGTTGCGCACCGTATAGGTAAGCTGCATCTTCTCGCCCCGCTCGAACACGGCCTTGGCGTCGGCGATCATCTGCGCGTCGAGGCTGTCGGGCACCTCGTTACGCCAAGTCGGCAGGTTGTAGCGGCGCTCCTCATCCTTGGCGTCAACCTTGGCGAGGATCGGGTTGAGGTCGAGATCGTCGAGATGGTCGGCGCCGCGAATGACCTGCTTGAGCAGTTCCGTGCGGCCGACCACGTCTAGCAGCGAGCGGAAGCCGAGCTTGGACAGCACCTCGCGCACTTCCTCCGCGATGAAGGTCATCAGGTTGATGACCTTCTCCGGCGATCCGGTGAACTTCTCGCGCAGCTTCTCGTCCTGCACGCACACGCCCACCGGGCAGGTGTTGGAGTGGCACTGGCGCACCATGATGCAGCCCATGGCGACCAGGCTCAACGTGCCGATGCCATATTCCTCCGCCCCCAAAATCGCGGCAATGACGATGTCGCGCCCGGTCTTGAGGCCGCCGTCGGTGCGCAGCGTCACGCGGTGGCGCAGGCTGTTGAGCGTCAGCACCTGATTGGCCTCGGCCAGACCCATTTCCCACGGCAGGCCAGCGAATTTGATGCTGGTATGCGGGGACGCGCCCGTGCCGCCGACATTGCCGGCGATCAGGATGACGTCCGCATGGGCCTTTGCCACGCCTGCCGCGACAGTGCCGATGCCCGCCTGGGAGACCAGCTTGACGCAGACGCGCGCGCGTGGATTGATCTGCTTGAGATCGTAGATGAGCTGCGCCAGATCCTCGATCGAATAGATGTCGTGGTGCGGCGGCGGGGAGATGAGCATCACGCCCGGCGTCGAATGCCGCAGCTTGGCGATCATCTCCGTCACCTTGAAGCCGGGCAGCTGCCCGCCCTCGCCGGGCTTCGCGCCCTGTGCGACCTTGATCTCCAGTTCTTCGGCCGCGCCCAGATATTCGGCTGTGACGCCAAAGCGGCCAGAGGCGATCTGCTTGATCGCGCTGTTGGCATTGTCGCCATTTTCATAGGGCGTGTAGCGGCTCGAATCCTCGCCGCCCTCGCCGGACACGGCGCGCGCGCCGATCCGGTTCATGGCGATGGCCAGCGTCTCGTGCGCCTCCGGGGAGAGCGCGCCCAGCGACATGCCGGGCGTCACGAACCGCTTGCGGATTTCGGTGATCGCCTCGACCTCGTCGATGGGGACGGGCGGGTTGATATAGTTGAATTCCAGCAGGTCGCGCAGATAAACCGGCGGCATGTCCCGCACGCCGCGCGAGAATTGCTGGTAGGTCGAATAGCTGTCGGTGTTCACCGCCGTCTGCAGCAGATGCATCAGCGTGGCGGAATAGGCGTGATTCTCCCCGCCGCCGCGCTGACGGTAGAAGCCGCCGACGGGCAGGCGCACGACCGCGCTCTCGAACGCCTGCTCATGGCGCAGTTTGGCGCTGAGGTGCAGCGAGGCATAGCCTTCGCCCGAGATCTTCGACGGCATGCCAGGGAACAGGTCGTTCACCAGCGCGCGGGACAGGCCCACCGCCTCGAAATTATAGCCGCCGCGATAGCTGGAGATGACCGCGATGCCCATCTTGGACATGATCTTGAGGAGACCCTCGTTGATCGCCGTGCGGAACCGCTGGAGGCATTCGCCGAGCGGTCGGTCGCCGAACAGGCCGCGCCCGTGGCGGTCGGCGATGCATGCCTCCGCCAAATAGGCGTTGACCGTGGTCGCGCCGACGCCGACCAGCACCGCGAAATAATGCGGATCGACGCATTCGGCCGACCGCACATTGATCGAAGAATAGGAACGCAGCCCCTTGCGCACCAGATGCGTATGCACCGCCGCCGCCGCGAGGATGGAGGAGATGGCGATCCGGCTTTCGCTGATCGCATCGTCCACCAGGAACAGTTCGGTCTGCCCCGCGCGCACTGCATTCTCCGCCTCGTCGCGGACGCGGGCGATGGCGGCGCGCAGCCCGGCAGGACCGCTCTCCACTTCATAGGTGCAATCGATCTGGGCGACCGAACCGCCGAAGTAGCGTTGCAAGCTGGACCAGTCGTCCGACAGCAGTACCGGCGAATCCAGCACTAGCACGTCGCCATTCTCCGCCTCGTTCTCCAATATGTTGGCGAGGTTGGAGAAGCGCGTCTTGAGGCTCATCACATGCCGCTCACGCAGACTGTCGATGGGCGGATTCGTGACCTGGCTAAAATTCTGCCGGAAGAAATGGCTGAGCAGGCGCGGCTTTTCGGAGATGACGGCGAGGGGCGTATCGTCGCCCATCGACCCGATGGCCTCCTTCGCATCGTCTACCATGGGGGCCAGGATCAGTTCCAGATCCTCCATCGTGATGTTGGCGGAGACCTGACGGCGCAGCAGCTCGGCGCGCGGCCATTGCGGCAGCGCGTCGGGGGCGGGGTCGGGCAGGTGACCGGCATTGCGGAATCCACGCACATAATCGGCATAGGGCTTCTCAGCGGCGATCCGGTCCTTGATCTCGTTGTCGAGATAGACCTGACCCTCGGCCAGATCGACCGCGATCATTTGGCCGGGACCAAGGCGTCCCTTGGAGACGACGGTGGCTTCCGGCACGACGACCATGCCCGCCTCCGATCCCACGATCAGCAGGTTGTCGCTGGTCAGCGTATAACGCAGCGGACGCAGGGCGTTGCGGTCGAGACCGGCGACGACCCAGCGGCCGTCCGTCATCGCGAGCGCGGCGGGGCCGTCCCACGGCTCCATGACGCTGGCCAGATATTGATACATGGCGAGGTGCGCGGGCGGAGTCTCGCCGCCCTCCTGCCATGCCTCGGGCACCAGCATCAGCTTGGCGGTGGGCGCGTCCTTGCCCGAACGGCACAGCGTCTCGAACACCGCGTCGAGTGCGGCGGTGTCGGATGCGCCAGCCGGGATGACGGGCTTTATGTCCTCGCTGCGGTCGCCGAACGCGATGCTGGCCATCTTGATCTCATGGCTCTTCATCCAGTTCTTGTTGCCGCGGATCGTGTTGATCTCGCCATTATGGGCAAGGCAACGGAAGGGCTGCGCCAGCCACCACAGGGGAAAGGTGTTGGTCGAATAACGCTGGTGGAAGATCGCGACGCGGCTCTCGAACCGCTCGTCCTGAAGGTCGGGATAGAAGACCGAGAGCGATTCCGCGAGGAACAGTCCTTTGTAGATGATCGAGCGCGCCGACAGCGAGCAGATGTAGAACATGCTGATCTGCGCTGCGATCACCTTCTTCTCGATGCGGCGGCGGATCAGGTAGAGTTCGCGCTCGAACTCCTCCAGGCTCTGCTCCTCGGGCAGCGGTCCGGCGATCATGATCTGCTCGATTTCGGGCCGGGTGCGCTGCGCCTTGTCGCCGATGACGGAGACGTCGACCGGCACCTGCCGCCACCCATAGATGGTGTAGCCAGCCTCGATGATCTCGCTCTCGACGATGGTGCGGCAGGTCTCCTGCGCGGACAGGTCCGTGCGCGGCAGAAAGATCATGCCGACGGCCAGGCGGTTGGGCTTGCCCTTGTGACCCGACGCGACGATGGCGTCGTCGAAGAAGCGCACCGGCAGGTCTACATGGATGCCCGCGCCGTCGCCTGTCTTGCCATCGGCGTCCACCGCGCCGCGATGCCACACGGCCTTTAGCGCATCGATGGCGCTTTCGACGACGCGGCGCGACGCCTTGCCATCGGTCGCGGCGACGAGGCCGACACCGCAGGCGTCGGATTCGGATTCGGGGCGATACATGCCATGCTCGGCGAGATAGGCATGTTGGTCGGTCAGATGCTCGTAGGACATGGAGATGATCCTAGCTGGCTGTCGGCGAGGGGAACTTCGCCTTGTCTTCGGGATGGGTCTTGATCCAGTCGGCGATGATGGCCTTCAGCTTCGCGTTGAACGCTTCCTGACGGGGCCGCATCGCCTTGAAGATCACCGGCATGAGTTCGGCCATCATTGCCGGGGTCTGCTCTCGAAACCGGACCATGACCGGCTCCTTGAGCATCGCCGCGAGGCTGGTGAGATCGGCGGCCGAGAAGTTGCGGGCATAGACCACGGCCATCTCGTCGATCACGGCTGGCGACATGATCTGGTCCATCGACCCGACGAAATCGCGCAATGCCGCCGTGACCTGAGTTTGAAGCCCGGCAGGCATGCTATTGCCCGCGAACTGGCTCTCGATCTGCTTGGCGACGGCATCGGCCATTTGTGGGCCCATCAGGCGCAGTTGCCCCTGAACGTCCGACACCTTCATTACCTCGCGCGCTGCGGCCAGCGTCGCGGCGTCGGGCGTCGCTGTCTGCGCCGACGCCGCCATGGGCACCGCCAGCAGCGCAGCGGCGAGGAGGGCGCGCATCATTCCGCGGCCTCCTTCGCCATCACCGCCTTCGCCTTCAGATAGCGCTGCATATGCTCGGTCACGTCGCGGCCGTCGCGGATCGCCCAGACGACCAGCGATGCGCCGCGCACGATGTCGCCTGCCGCGAACACGCCGTCGAGGCTGGTCATCATGGTGCGGTGATCGACGCGCAGCGTGCCCCAGCGGGTGACGGACAGATCCTCCGCGCCGAACATCACCGGCAGATCCTCAGGCTCGAAGCCCAGCGCCTGAATCACCAGATCGGCGGCCAACGTGAACTCGCTGCCGGGATCGGGTTCGGGCGAGCGGCGGCCGGAGGCATCGGGATGGCCGAGGCGCATCTTTGTCGCGCGCACGCCCGTCACCACGTCGCCGCCTTCGAAGGCCACGGGCGCGGTGAGCCAGACGAATTCGACGCCTTCCTCCTCCGCATTGGCGACTTCGCGCTGCGATCCGGGCATATTCTCACGGTCGCGGCGATAGACGCACTTCACCGAACGCGCGCCCTGCCGCATGGCGGTGCGCACGCAGTCCATCGCGGTGTCGCCGCCGCCGATGACGACCACATCCTTGCCGGTGGCGAGCATGCTGCCGTCATCATGGCTTTCCACGACATCGCCAAAGCCCGCCTTGTTGGAGGCGATCAGGAAGTCGAGCGCCTTGACCACGCCCTTTGCGCCCACACCCGGCATCTTGACGTCGCGCGCCTTGTAGACGCCCGTCGCGATCAGCAGGACGTCATGCTTTGCGCGCAATTCGTCCAGCGTCGCGTCACGGCCGACGTCGAAGCCCTGATGAAAGACGATGCCGCTATCCTTGAGCCGGTCCACCCGGCGCATGATGACATGCTTTTCCAGCTTGAAATTGGGGATGCCATAGGTGAGCAGCCCGCCCGCGCGGTCATGCCGGTCATAGACATGCACTTCATGCCCCGCCACGCGCAGATATTCCGCGACGGTCAGCCCGGCCGGTCCGGCACCGATGACGCCGACCGACTGGCCGGTGGGCGCGCCGGGCACGACCGGTTCGACCCAGCCTTCTTCCCACGCGGTGTCGGTGATGAACTTCTCCACGCTGCCGATGGTGACGGCGCCGTGTCCGGAAAATTCGATGACGCAATTGCCCTCGCACAGGCGATCCTGCGGGCAGATGCGTCCGCAAATCTCCGGCATGGTGGAGGTCTGGTTGCTGATCTCATAGGCTTCGCGCAGCCGCCCTTCGGCGGTCAGGCGCAGCCAGTCCGGGATATGGTTCTGCAGCGGGCAGTGGGTGGAGCAATAGGGCACGCCGCACTGCGAGCAGCGCGCCGCCTGTTCCTCCGCTGCGGGCACAGCATAGCGCCCGTAGATCTCACCAAAATCGGCCGCGCGTTCCTCCGCCGACCGCTTGTCCGGATAGGACTGATCGCGGACGACGAACTTCAACATAGGGTTTTCGCCCATAATGTCGCTCCCCGGGAATTTTTAGAATGCAGCCTCAATAGGCAGCAAAAAGCGCCTCGTCACGCGCTTTCCTGCATTAA
>JBEVNC010000191.1:0-6952 GCA_040508315.1 Sphingobium sp. | reverse complement strand
TACAAGGAACTGTTCCCGGAAGCGGAGCTGTGGGGGATCGACGTCGCTGCGCCGCAGTTGCGCTATGCGCACGCCCGCGCGGGGGCCATGGGCCTGGACGTCAACTTCGCGCAGATGAATGCGGAAAAGACCGGCTTCGAGGACGAGAGCTTCGACCTGATCGTCAGCCACATCATGCTGCACGAAACGTCCGGCAAGGCGATGCCGCGCATCTTCGACGAATGTTATCGCCTGCTGAAACCGGGCGGGTACATGATCCATGCCGACCTGCCGCCCTTCGACCTGATGGACCCGTTCACCCAGTTCATTCTGGATAACGAGACCTATTATAATAACGAGCCGTTCTGGGGCGCGATGCGCGATCTCGATCAGGTTCAGCTGGCGGTCGACGCAGGCTTCCCGAAGCAGGCGATCCATTTCAACACCGCCCCCATGGCGGTGATGGAATTCGCTGCCGAAGCCGCTGCCGGCTACAGTCAGGATGCGTCGGAAGCCGTGGCGGATCGTGAGTTCACCGCAGGCGAGTTCGCGCCCGGCGGTGGCTGGGAAGTGCTGATCGCCCAGAAGTAATATTTTTCGGAACGGAATTTCTATCATGCGGCGCGATTCACGGGGCAAACGGCCCAGCTTCTACGATAATGCGGGACTGGACCAGATGATGTCCATGATCATGGTCCTGGCGAGCGAGATGTCGGTGCTGACCGACCATATCGACTCGCTGGAGCGCGTGATCGCCGCGAACGGCATCGACGTTTCGGCGGGTATGGCTGGCCTGACGCTCGATCAGGATGCGCTGGAACAGCGCGAGACACGGCGCCAGCAACTTCTCGGGCGGCTATTTTACCTGATGCGCAAGGAAGCGGCGGAATCCGGTGCGGGCGAGACGGCGCCCGGCTATATGGCGGTGATCGACGAGATCGCGCTGCCGTGAGCGATATCACCGGCGATGGCGTACTGACCGAGAGCCTGACCGATGCCCTGGTCCGGATTGCCGGAGGGGGCAACGTCCTCTCGGGTCCAGCGATGGCTCCCTATGCCACGGACGTTTACCGCACGCTGAGCGAACCTGTCGCCGTGGTGAGGCCGAACTGCGTCGAGTCCCTGCAAGCGGTCGTGAAGGAACTGGCTGCGCGGGATGTTGCCTTCTCCATTCGCGGCGGCGGCGCATCCTATACCGACGGCTATTTGCCACGCGATGCCGGGCAGGTGCTGATCGACCTTAGCCGTCTAAACCGGATCGTCGAGATCAACGCGCATGGCGGCTATGTCACCGTCGAAGCGGGCATCAGTTGGGCCGCACTGTCCGAGGCGCTGGCGGCGCTGGACCTGCGCACGCCTTTTCGCGGGCCATTCTCCGGCCTCCATTCCACGGTCGGCGGCGCCCTCTCCCAGAATGCGATCAGCCATGGATCGGGCACCTATGGCATTTCCGCGGAATCGGTGCTCTCGCTCGACGTCATAACCGTGTCGGGCGATCTGCTGCGGACCGGATCGGCGGCGGCGGACGGCGTTGCGCCCTTCCTGCGCCATTTCGGCCCGGACCTGACGGGTCTGTTCACGGGCGACTGCGGCACTCTGGGCATCAAGGCGCGCGTGACCCTGCCCGTGATCCGGCGCTTGCCCGCGCATGGTGCCGTATCCTTTTCCTTCCCCGACTTCGCGGCACTGCATGAAGGCATGCGGCGCATCGCTCTGGAGCGGATCGAGGAATCCCATTTCGCGCTCGATGCGGCCTTGTCGCAGGGGCAGATTGCGCGGCAGGAGCGGGCGGGCGCGTCGCTTGCTATGGCGCTGGGCATCATCAGGACGTCGCCGTCGATCCTGTCCGGGCTCAGGCAGGTGGCGCGTGCGGGCCTGCTCGCCAAGCGCGAGATCGCGGCGTCGGCCTTCATGACCCACTATATCGTGGAGGGATTCAACCAGTCCGACGTCAATGCCAAGCTGCATCGGCTGCGCGAGTTAATGATCGGCCTGGCGGAGGAAATCGGCGCGACCGTGCCCGCCGTGGTCCGCGCCATGCCCTTTGCCCCCTTCTACAACACGCTGGGTCCGGCGGGCGAACGGTGGGTGCCCTTGCACGGGATCATGCCCCATGCATCCGCGCCCGGTTTCCATAAGGCGCTTGAAGGCTTCTATGCCGCGCGCAAGGGTGAGATGGAGCGGCTGGGCGTCTGGGCGGGCGGCATGTTCTCAACGGTCGGAACATCCGGTTTCCTCTATGAGATCGCGCTGTACTGGCCCGATGCGATCACCGCCTATCATGATGCGGCCGTGCCTACGGACTATTTGCAGAGCCTTCCCAAATATCCGGATAATCCGGAGGCCCGCGCCTATGTCCATCAACTGAAGTCGGACCTGATCGACCTGTATGTCGCGCATGGCGCTATCAATTTTCAGATCGGCAAGGCCTATCCCTATGCCGGCCGCCTTGCGCCGCCTGCGCTTGCGCTGGTGAAGGCTTTGAAGGCCGCCCTCGATCCCAGGGGCAGGCTGGCCCCGGGCAATCTCGGTCTGGACTGAGGCAAAGGGCGCGTCCCTCCGCACAGCGCGCCGGGGAGCGGCCATATCCGGCCGCACAGGAATTTTACGCCGTCGGGCGATAGGGGAATGACATGGAACGGGCGAAGATACTCATTGCGGGCGGTGGCATTGGCGGGCTGACGACGGCGCTGGCCCTTCTGCAAAAGGGTTTCGCGGTCGAGGTGTTCGAGGGAACGAAGGCCTTTGCCAATGTCGGCGCCGGTGTCACGCTCGCGCCCAATGCGATGGTGGCCTATGGCTATCTTGGTATCGGGGATGCGATCGCCGCCCGTTCGATGGAGCCGCTGCGGCAGGCTGTCCGCCACTGGAGCGACGGGCGCATCTTGATGGCGCTGGAGCGCGGCAACCGCATGCGCGAGCAATATGGCGCGCCCTATCTCTACACGCATCGCGGCGACCTGCACGAAGTGCTGGTGGCGGCGGTCGAGGCCGCGGGCGGGGTCATCCACCTGGGCAGCGCCGTAACCGGCGCCGCGGCGGGGAAGACGGGCGCGACCCTGACACTGGCAGACGGGCGAGTGGTCGAGGGCGACCTCATCGTCGCTGCCGATGGCGTGAAGTCCAACATCCGCCGCATGCTGGAGACGGCGGAGCCGCATTTCACCGGGCACATCGCCTTTCGGGCCGTAGTGCCGGTCAACGATGCCTTGCGCGAATTCGCCGAAGCGCCCGGCAGCGTGATCGGGCCGGAGCGGCTGGTTGTCTTCTATCCGCTGCGCGAGGGGTCTTTGCTCAACATCGTCTTCTTCGCCCGGCAGTCGGGCTGGACGCAGGAGGGGTGGACTATCCCCGCCACCCGTGCCGAGCTGCTGGAGATATTCGACGGCTGGTGCCAGCCGGTGCAGACGATGATCGGAGAGGCCGTCGAGGGCGATCTGTTCAAATGGGCGATCAATGCCCGTTCTTCCCTGCCCGGCTGGAGCATCGGCGACCGTATCACCCTGCTCGGGGACGCCGCGCATGCGATGACGCCATTCATGGGGCAGGGGGCGTCGAGCGCGATCGAGGATGGCGTGGTTCTGGCCCGTGCGCTGGAACTGTCGGCGGACATGCCCGAGGCGCTTCGCCGTTACGAGGCGGCGCGCATCGAGCGGACCGCGATGATCCAGGCGGAGTCCAACGCCAATGCCGAGCGGATGCAGGGCGGGGACGCCGACATGTATGGCATGGGCAAGCTGGTGAATGAGGAGACGCTGGGCCTGTTCGCCTATGACGCGGGCACGGTTGCCATCTGATCCGCGATATCGGCGCGCACGCAGGCCGACATCCGTATGAGCGAACGAAAAAAGGAAGGGCAGACGCCCTTCCTTTTTTTGTGTTCCCGAAAGATGTGACCTTCAATCGATGGCCTTTTCCCGTTCCAGGCACCCGAACATGCCCTGTTCCAGCAGATAGGCCCGCCGCGCGACGGGATCTTTCGTCAGCCGATCGAACAACGCCTCGCGGTTGCGGAACCCTTCCTCGCCTTCCAGCGCCTTTTTGTTGGCAATGGTCTGGGTCTGGACGAATTCCTTGTTGATGGTCCGGCGCTGCCGTTCGTAACGGTCGAGCAGGGCATCGGCATCGCCGCCATCCTGGAGGATGGCGAGCAACTTGTCCTTGAGGTTCCAGGCGTCATGGATGCCTGCATTCATGCCAAAGCCGCCCAACGGGTTGTTGAGGTGCGCCGCATCGCCTGCGAGCAGCACCCGGCCGTGGCGGAACGTCTTGGCCACGCGCTGGTGGACCCGGTAGACCGTGCGGTGATGCGTCGTGATGGACGGTGAATCCGGACCTAGCAGGTCACGGAACACCTTGTCTTTGCGCGCATCGCTCAGGATGTCGCTATCCTGTGATTCGGTCGATACCGGCACCAATATGCGCCAGAAATCCGGCACGCGCAGTATGACGCTCCATTCCGGCGGATTGGCGATATAGTTGACACCCTTCAGCCAGGGCAGGATCTCGTCGATCGGATAGTCGGTCGACAGCGTCAAGAAATATTCCGGATAGGTGAAGCCGTCGAATTCCGCGCGCAACCATTTGCGCACGGTCGAACTAGCACCATCCGCCCCGACCAGATATTTCGCATGATAGGTCTTGATGTCCATCGGCGTTTCGCAATGAACCGTGACGCCGTCGCTGTCCTGGTCGAAGGAGAGCATCCGTGCACCGAACACAGCCTCGACATTGGGCATCGCGTCGAGGCGTGCGCGGATCACGCGGACCAGCTTGAACTGCTCGCACTGGAGACGCCAGGGAAAGGGCGTAACATCTCCGATCTCGGTAAGGTCGAGTTCGAAGGCGGCGTCGGTCGCCATATTATAATATTGATAGAGGGGCGCACGAATGCCCATCGGCCCCAGTTCGTCCATCAGGCCCAGTTCGGCCAGCATCTGCTGCGTGGGCGGATGGATGGTGGAGGCGCGCATATCTTCTGCCGCAGTGGGGTGTTCCTCCAATATCCGAACTGAAACGCCCTTAAGTGCGAGTGCATAGGCTAGGACCATCCCGGTCGGGCCGCCACCTGCGATCAATATCTCGCTGCGTTCCGCATCCATTATACTAGTCCTTGTCCATCCTGTCAGCCCCTTGACACCCCCCGCCTGCCGTTCTGGTCGCACCCATGCTCTTTGCGAGAGCGATCAGGATCTCGCGTCCAAGTGACGCCGGTTTTCAACGGAGGAGCACGCCGAATTTCTTCTTGCGCAGATCAGGATAGAGCGATGACGGGGTGCGTCAGCAGCAGCAGAATGTTTATCCGACCTGCGGGCAACGCCAAGCTGAAGGCCGGATCGCAAGGGACGACAGGCTAGTCATCCACAATGGTCGGGCGGCGGACGGCGGCGCCCCACGGCAATTTGGCCCGCACGGCAATTGGCATATTGGAGCATGATGATGACCAGGCAGATCCTCGAAGCGGCTTCTCCTTCCTCCGCGCGGGGACAGGCCGCGTGGGACAGTCCGGCGCAACATGGCTTGCTGATCGGGGGACAGTGGGTCGAGGCGCAGGCGCATATCCCCACGGTCGATCCGGCGACCGGACGTGTCATCGGTCATATCGCCGATGCCAGCGAGGCGGATGTGAATGCGGCCGTGGCGGCGGCGCGCGCTGCCTTTCCTGCCTGGTCCGCGACCGTCCCGGCAGAGCGGGCCGCGATCCTGTGGCGCATTGCCGATCTGATCGAGGCGAATATCGACGAACTGGCCGAACTGGAGACGCTCGACCAAGGCAAGCCGCTCTATGTCGGTCGCTGGGCGGAAATTCCGGGCGCTGTCGGGCAATTTCGCTTTTTCGCTGGTCAGGCCACGGCGATCGAGGGGCGAACGATGACGCCCTCCATCACCTATCAGCCGCAGGGCAAGCAGATCGCGGCGTGGACGCTGCGCGAGCCGGTGGGCGTCGTTGCCGCCATCGTGCCGTGGAACTCCCCGCTGGTCCTGACCGCGATGAAGCTGGCCCCGGCACTGGCGGCAGGCTGCACCCTGGTACTGAAGCCTGCCGAAGATACGTCGTTGACTGCGCTGCGCCTGGGCGAGCTGATGCAGGAGGCGGGCCTGCCCGATGGCGTGCTCAACATCGTCACCGGGCGGGGGGCGACATGCGGCAAGGCGCTGGCCGAGCATCGGGACGTGGACAAGGTGGCCTTTACGGGATCGACCGCGACCGGGCGCGCCATCGTGGAAGCGTCGAAGGGCAATCTGAAGCGCATCACGCTGGAACTGGGTGGCAAGTCGCCGGTGCTGATCCTGCCCGATGCCGATCTCGACCTTGCGATCCCCGGCGCGGCCAATGCGATCTTCTTCAATGCGGGGCAGGTCTGCGTGGCAGGATCGCGCACCTACGTCCATGCGTCGATTTATGACAAGGTGCTGGAAGGGCTGGCCGCACAGGCGGACGCCATCCAGCTCGGCCATGGCCTGAACGCGGGCACCCAGATGGGGCCGGTGGTGTCGGAAGTGCAGGCGGGGCGCGTTGCCGGCTTCATCGACGGCGCACGGGCGCAGGGCGCCTCCATCGTTGCGGGCGGCGAGCGCTTCGGTCCGCGCGGCACGTTCATCAGCCCGACGGTCATCGCGGACGTGAACCCGGACATGGCGATCGTGCGCGACGAGGTGTTCGGCCCGGTCCTGGCGGTTCAGCGCTATGACGATCTCGACGCGGTGGTCGCGGCGGCGAACGACAGCGAATATGGTCTTGCTGCCAGCGTGTGGACCGAATCGCTGTCCAGCGCCCATCGACTGTCACGGTCGATCCAGGCCGGAACGGTGTGGATCAACTGCCACTCGATGTATGATGCCAGCCTGCCGATCGGCGGTGTGAAGATGTCCGGCTATGGCCGGGACAGCGGCGCGGCGGCGCTCGATAATTATCTGGAGTGGAAGACGGTCTGCGCGGTCATCTGAGACGGGGGCGATGTCGGCCTGTTCG
>JBEVNC010000081.1:0-34110 GCA_040508315.1 Sphingobium sp. | reverse complement strand
CCCGCGCATCAGCCGCAACTGGTCCGCATCGTCGTCCACGACCAGGATAGAACGCCGCTCGCCCTCATAGCCGGTGATGGGCGCGCCGACCTCCGCCTCCTGCACCGCACCGGCGACATGGCCCAGCATCATGCGGACGCGGAAGGTCGTGCCGGTGCCGACCGTGCTGTCCAGTTCTAGGTCGCCGCCCTGGATGCGGACCAGTGCGTTGGTAATGGCAAGGCCCAGGCCAATGCCCGGCTGGTTGCGCGATTGTCCGTCCGTGCCGCGTTCGAACGGCATGAAGATGCGCTCGCGGTCTTCCAGCGGTATGCCGGGGCCGGTGTCGACGATCTCGAACACCGCGGTCTGGCCGGACCAGATCAGGCGCAGCCCGACCGAGCCGCTCGGCGTGAACTTGATGGCGTTGGAGAGGAGGTTGATGAGCACCTGGCGCATCCGCTTCTCGTCCATGCGCACGAACTCGGGCAATCGGTCGGGCCGCTCATAGTCGAAGCGAAGTCCCTTGGCCGTTGCGCCATGTCGGAACATGCTGGCGACCTGATCGAGGAACGGGCCGAAGCGCACGGCGTCGCTGCTGATGCGCAGCACGCCATTTTCGATCAGCGAGATGTCGAGCAGCCCCTCGACGAGATTGGTCAGATGCTCGGCGCTGCGCCGGATGACCCGCGCCGCCTCGCCCGGATCGACCTCGCCGCCGCGCTCCATCAATTGGGCATAGCCGTAGATGGCGTTGAGCGGCGAGCGGATCTCATGGCTGACGCTCGCCAGATAGCGGCTCTTGGCCGCGCTGGCCGCCTCGGCCGCCTGCTTCTCCCGCAGCAGCTGGCGCATCGCCTCGTCGCCCGCCGCCTCGCCCAGCGTAGCGCTCTTGCGGGACTTGACGATGATGCGGCCGGTGATGCCCGCAAGCGCGGCAATGACGAGGAGGACGCCCGCCGCCTCGATATGGGCGGTCGCGCTGCGGTCGCTCGCGCTGCCCAGCGAGTGCAGCAGGACGAGCAGGACCGCGAGCAGCAGCGCGAGCAGGCCGATGGTGCGGCTGGCCACGATGGGCGCGCGCTCGGCAAGACTGTCCGGCCGGATCGCGAAGGGGAAATGGCCGCGGCTTGCCTCGTCCGTCAGGGTACGGGGCAGAAATGGCGGTGCTTTCCAACGAATATAGCTGGCAGGGGTCGGTCGCCAGCGCATGGTCAGCAGCCAGCGCCCGGCATGGCGATGCCGGAACACACAAGGCGTGCGGGGACAGGTCGCAATGCGCCCATCCTCCCTATGACCGAGATTTTCATTTTCTTTAGTGACCCCTCGGCACGCCCGCTCTCAAGGACGCACCGATATGGAGTCATTGTGCATAGCAACGTTGCATAATGCAACCCCTGTGCGGCCAATCGGGCGCACAAGGTTAGTACAAATGGGCGGTCAGATGACCCGTTCGCGCTGGAGCCGTTCGATCAGCCGCGTGGCCACCGAATGGCGGATCGCCTTGCCGTCGCGTATCTTAACCCATGTTTTAACGCCGATTCCGAAACGGTCTTGAATTACTTCGGGTTTTTGCGAGTTGATCGTTGCGGCCATTTTTTCCACCAGGGTGGAATCGACGGTCATCAGATTAGGTGTTGCCATGACTGCTCTCCCTTGGCTGGAGCGCATAGTTTATGCGGCGGTGCACCAGAGAATATACGTCGAATGTCGCATAGCGTAGCGATGCGGCGACAGGCCATGGGCGGAAAGTTTCCGGTGAGGCAGATGGCGCGCAGGCCGCGTTGACAGCATCGACCCATAGCCATAGCCCCGCGGGCGTGCACGCACCTGTCCTCCCGCTTCTCGCCAGTCTCTTTCTGTCCGGCATCGCCATGCCCGTCTGGGCGCAGGATGGCGGCCAACCGGCGATCATCGTGCTGGGCAGCCCGCCCGCCCTTCCGCCCGGCACGCCAGCATATGGCGCGACGCTGATCGAGGGAGAGCGGCTGCGCTCCGATGCGGCGGGCCGGGTTGAGGATGTGCTGCGAGACGTCGCCGGATTCTCCCAGTTCCGCCGTTCCGACAGCCGGTCGGCCAACCCGTCGGCGCAGGGCGCGAACCTGCGCGCACTGGGCGGCAATGCGGCGAGCCGGACGCTCATCCTGCTCGACGGCGTGCCGATGGCCGATCCGTTCTTCGGCCATATCCCTTACAGCGCCATCGTGCCCGACCGGTTGTCCGCCATTCGCGTGACGCGTGGCGGCGGGTCGGGCGCGTTCGGCGCAGGCGCGGTTGCGGGCATCATCGACATGGCGAGCGCGACCCGCGCCGACCTGCCGCTCGCCAGCCTGTCCGCTTTCCATGGCAGCCGGGACGCGACCGAGATATCGGGCGCGCTGTCGCCCGATATCGGCGCAGGCTTCGTTTCCCTTTCCGGCCGGTGGGAGCGGGGCGACGGCTTCGACACCACGCCGGAGGGCCAGCGCGTTTCCGCCACGGTGCCGTCCCGCTATGAAGGATGGAGCGCATCGCTGCGCGCGGTCGCGCCCATCGGCGCTGATGCGGAGCTACAGGGGCGGCTCCTCCTCTACCGCGACGACCGCACCCTGCGCTTTGCCGGGGCGGACAGCCATGCCGAGGGGCAGGATGCCAGCATCCGCCTGATCGCGCGGGGCCGGTGGCAGGTCGATGCGCTCGCCTATGTCCAGGCGCGCAATTTCTCGAACATCGTCATCAGCAGCACCAGCTTCCGCCGCACGCTCGACCAGCGCGACACGCCCGCGCTGGGCGTCGGCGGCAAGATCGAGTTGCGACCGCCCGTGGGCGGCGGCCATGTGGTTCGCTTCGGTATGGATGCGCGCCATGCGGGCGGCAGGATGGCGGAGGAGGCCTATAATGCCGGATTGGCCGCCAATCCGCTGACCGAGCGGCGCGGCGCGCGAGGGCACCAGCTTACGGTCGGCGGCTTTGTCGAAGATGACTGGACGCTGGGCAGGCTGGTGCTGACCGGCGGCGGGCGCGTCGATCGCTGGACGGTCACCGATGGGCAGTTCGTGCGGCGGGATGCGGCGGGTTCACTGCTGGAGCAGACCGCCTATCCCGACCGCTCCGGATGGGAGGCGGGCGGCCGGGTCGGCGCATTATGGCGGGCTGCCGACGCGCTGTCGCTGCGCGCGGCCGCCTATGCGGGCTTTCGCCTGCCGACGCTCAACGAACTCTATCGCGGCTTCACCGTGTTTCCGGTGACGACCGAGGCGAACCCGGCCCTGTCGCCCGAGCGGCTGCGCGGGGCGGAGGTCGGGCTGGACCTCACGCCGGCGCTGGGCACCCTATTGGCCGTGACCCTGTTCGAGAATCGTCTGGAGGACGCCATCTCCAACGTCACTATCGGCACGAACCGGCGTCGGCGGGACAATGTGGATGCCATCGTCGCGCGCGGGGTCGAACTGACGGGTTCGACGCGGCTGGGCGATATCGACCTGTCCGCTTCCTATGCGTGGAGCCGAGCAAAGGTGCGCGCGCCGGGCACATTGCTCGACGGGCGCACGCCCGCGCAGACGCCGCGGCACAGTGCATCGGCGACGCTTGCCTGGACGCCGCTGCCCGACGCGCGGCTGGCCGCGACGATGCGCTATGGCGGGCGACAATATGAGGACGACCTCAATGTCGACGTCATGCCGGACGCCCTGACGCTCGACCTCTTCGCGCGCCTGCCCATCGGCCATGGCGCGGCAATTGTCGGCCGGGCGGAGAATGTCTTCGACGAAGTGGTCGTGACGCGCAATGCGGGCGGCTCCATCGATCTCGGCACGCCGCGGACCCTGTGGATCGGCGTCGCATTCGGGCTGGGCCGCTGAGCGAACCCAAAGCCGTCCCGCGCGTTCTGCTGCCATGGCGACGCAGATCACCGGCGATTCACATTCCCTCATCTTCGTGGAGGACAGCGCTCCCGGCATAGCGCGGCGCAAGAAGGGGGCGTATTTCGCCTTCTTCGATGCCAAGGGCACGCGCATCACGGACCGAGCGGAGATCGACCGGTTGCGCGCCATCGGCCTGCCGCCCGCCTATACCGAGTGCTGGTATTGCGCCGACCCGAACGGCCATTTGCAGGCAACCGGCTATGACGCACGCGGGCGCAAGCAATATCGCTATCATCGTGAATATCGCGCCGCGCAGGAGACGGGCAAATATGCAGGCTGCGTCGATTTCGGCCGCGCCCTGCCCCATGTCCGTGCCCGCGTGGAGGCGGACCTGCGCAAGCGCAGTGTGGGGCGCGAGCGGGCGCTGGCCGCGCTCGTGCGCCTGCTCGATATCGGCAAAATCCGGGTCGGCAACGATCGCTATGCGCTGGAGAACAAGAGCTATGGCGCGACAACGCTGCGCATGCGCCATGCGGAGATAGAGAGCGGGGCGCTGCGGCTCTGTTATCGCGGCAAGTCGGGCAAGATGCATGAGCGCCGCGTGCGCGATGCCGGATTGCTGCGCTTCGTGCGGGCGATGCAGGATCTGCCGGGGCAGCGGCTGTTCCAATATGTGGACGAGGATGGCGCGCGGCACGACGTCACCTCGACGGAGGTCAACGCCTATCTGCGCGAGGTCGCCGGGCCAGGCATCACCGCCAAGCATTTCCGCACCTGGGGCGGCAGCGTCGCTGCCTACACCGCGCTATACCATGGCACCGGCAAGGTCGGTCTCAAGGCGATGCTGGAGACGGTGGCGGCGATGCTGGGCAATACGCCCGCGATCAGCCGCAAAAGCTATGTCCACCCGGCGCTGATCGAACTCGCCAAGTCGGATGGGCAGGAGGAATGGCGCAAGGCCGTCCGCCTGCCGCGTGCGACTCGCTGGCTGAGCCGGGAGGAGCGCGGCTTCATCGCCTTCCTTGCGGAGGGCGGCTGAAGCCGCGTCCGGTCAGCGGGTCTTTTCGATCAGCCGGACGGCTTCGTCGATCTTGGCGGCGATTTCCTCCGCCACCGCATCGTCGATGGGTCCGGCGCGAAGGCGCAGCCGCATGGCGAGCTTGAGGTTTTCGGTCGCGCGGATGAGCGGGGCAGGGATGCTGCCGCGCCGTTCGCCGCCTTCGCCAGAGCCGCGTGCCAGCAGCGCATCGGCGTCCGCCCGGTTCGCCTCGAGAAAGGCCGTGCCCTCCGCCGTGACGGTGTAGCGCTTGCGCGCGCCCTCGGCCGCCTCGACGGTCGTGTAGCCCATGTCCTCGAGCCAGGAGAGGGTAGGGTAGATCACGCCGGGGCTGGGCGAATAATGGCCGGCGAAGCGCTCCTCTATGCCCTTGATCAGTTCATAGCCGTGGGAGGGTTGCTGGGCGAGCAGGGCCAGCACTAGCAGGCGAAGTTCGCCATAATCGAACAGGCGTCCGCCGCGTCGTCCGCCGCCACGGCCGCGAAGCGGCCCATGGTGATGCTCGCCGCCGCGCCCGGCGTGGAGAAAGGAGGGATGGGTGAAGTGGCGGCCCATGCCGCCTGTGTGTCTATGTTTCATCATGAGAAGCGATATAGATCACGATATATCTACATTCAAGATATATCGCGAGTTATTTTGATCGATCGTCGAAACCACGAAACGGCGTGCGAAAGGACGGGTCGTTCGGATGATGGACAGACCGGGCGTCCAATACACGCCACCGTCGCTCCATCGCGGATTGTGGTGGGCGTGTCCTTTCGGCAACGGGAAACTGAGATAACCTCATTTGCACTCTTGTCTGGCGTATTGGGCAGCGATATGGACGGGCTGCAATAGCCACGGACACAGTCCCGGGTTATTGCCCGCGGCGCTCAGAACCTAATAACGGGCTCCGCACGCAAATAAAAAAATGGTCCGCCCATCGTGGTGGATGAGGAGAGGAGGTTTAACTTTACGTTCCGGGGAGGAATGCGTGATCCGCAACTTACACTCTAAATCCGTCTTCCGTGGTGTCAGCCTGATCGCTGTCATGTTCGCTGCCACGCCTGCCATCGCGCAGGATGATTCCGGCGACATCGTCGTGACCGCACGCCGCGTCGAGGAACGCCTTCAGGACGTTCCCATTTCCATCACCGTCTTCAACCAGGCGCAGCTGTCCAACCGCAACGTGGTGAGCGCAGGCGATCTGGCCGCCTATACCCCGTCTCTGGCGGCGAATGGCCGCTGGGGTGCGGAGAGCACGAGCTACGCGATTCGCGGCTTCGTGCAGGAAGGTCCGACTTCTCCGTCCGTCGGCACCTATTTCGCGGAAGTCGTTGCGCCTCGCGTCAATGGCGGCACCACCTCGGGTAACGGCGCGGGCGTCGGCCAGTTCTTCGACCTTGCCAATGTGCAGGTTCTGAAGGGTCCGCAGGGCACGCTTCAGGGTCGCAACACCACGGGTGGTTCCGTGCTGCTGGTCCCGCAGAAGCCCACCGGCCGCTTCGAGGGCTATATCGAGGGATCGCTCGGCAATTACGACATGCAGCGCCTGCAGGGCGTGGTAAACATCCCGGTTCTCGACACGCTGCGCGTGCGCATCGGCGTCGATCATCAGGATCGCGACGGCTATCTGCGCAATGTCTCGTCCGTCGGCCCGCGCGATTTCGGTGATGTCGGTTATACTGCCGTGCGCTTCAGCACGGTCGCCGACCTGACGCCGAACCTCGAAAACTATTTCATCGGCACGTACAGCATCTCCAACACCAACGGCACGTCGACGCGCATCTTTTCGTTGACGCCAGCGCGCGGCAACGTCGTCAGCCGTCCGATCCATGCCGCCAATCTCGCGGCCGTGGGCGACGATTTCTACAAGGTGGCGAACGGCAATCCGCTGGCTGGCCAGCGTATTCAGCAGTGGCAGCTCATCAACACCACGACGTGGAAGGCGAGCGATCTGCTCACCGTCAAGAACATCGTCAGCTATGCCGAATTCCGTCAGGATCAGGCGCTGAACAATAATGGTGACGATGGCTTCGCGCTGAACCCGGCCAACCCCTTCTACTCCATCGCTGTCGCGCCGCAGCCGGGTTCGCACAATGCGTCCCAGTCGACCTTCACGGAGGAGTTCCAGATCCAGGGCCACAGCGCCAACGACAGCCTGACCTATCAGGCTGGCGCCTATCTGGAACTGAGCGAGCCGCTGGGCCTCCAGAACACCTGGTCGCCGCAGAACATCAACTGCACGGACATCTTCGCCCTGCAATGTTCCAACCTTAGCGGCCGCGGTCTGATGCAGCTCTCCTCGAGCGAGTATCATTTCCGCAATCTGGGTCTCTATACGCAGGCGAGCTACAAGTTCACGGACAAGCTGAGCTTCACGGCCGGCTTCCGCTACACCTCCGACGTGACGTCGGGCATCGGTCGCACGCGCCGTGTGATCTTCAACACGCCGAATGTGCCGACCTATACCTGCGCGTCGCCTGCCGGCGTCGTTCAGGGCGGCACGTCGGCGGAGATCCAGAACAACCCGGACCTGTGCGCTCTTTATCGCCGCGAGGCGTCGAAGAAGCCGACCTGGCTGGTGGGTCTCGACTTCAAGCCGGTGGACGATGTGCTGTTGTACGGCAAATATGCCCGTGGCTATCGTCAGGGCAGCATCAACATCACAAGCTACGGCCTCGAGACGTGGAAGCCGGAGAAGGTCGATCTTTACGAGATCGGCGCCAAGACGAGCTTCAGCGGTATCGTTCGCGGCAACTTCAACATCGCCGCCTTCTATAACGACTTCTCGAACCAGCAGCTCCAGATCGGTATCCTGGGCTGCACGACCGTAACCGGACCCGGCACCCAGTGCCCGTTCATCGCGTCGGCCGGTCAGGGCATCGCCAATGCGGGCAAGTCGGTCATCAAGGGTGTCGAGATCGACGCCAATCTGCGTCCTGTCGAGGGTCTGAACCTCGACTTCAGCTATGCCTATCTCGACGCCAAGCTGAAGTCGCTGACCACCATCCCTGCGACGCCGGTCGGCTTCAACACGCTGATCCTGCCTACGGTTGGCGGTGTCCTGCCGCTGACGCCGAAGAACAAATATTCGGTGACGGCCGGTTACACGCTGCCGCTCGACCCGTCGGTCGGCAAGATCACCTTCGCGGCGACCTTCACGCATCAGGACAGCTCGCTGGGCAACCTCAGCAGCCCCATCGAAAACCGGACGCTGCCGGCCCAGAACCTGCTCAACCTTAATGTGAGCTGGAACTCGATCGCCGACCTGCCGGTGGACGTTGCGCTGTTCGCGACAAACGTCACGAAGGAGGAATTCTTCCTCTACACGACGGGCGATTCCTTCGGTGCGGACGCCTATATCCCGAACCAGCCGCGCATGTTCGGCGCACGCCTGAAGTATCGCTTCGGCAGCTGATCGGTTCGACAGGATCGAATGAGAGGGGCGGCTCCGCGATGCGGGGCCGCCTTTTTCATGGGGCCCCGAACAGCAGCGGCGCGTCGCCGCCCTGCCATGGCGACAGGCGGATCATCGCCCGGTCGAACAGGGCGCTTGCCAGGTGGCCCGCCAGCCAGCGCCGGACATGGGGCACGTCCTGCGCCGCGAACCATGCCGGATCGACCGCCCCATATTGCCGCACGAACGGAAAGAGCGCCATGTCGGTCAGGCCGGGCCGGTCTCCGCAAAGCTGGGCGTGGCTTGCCAGCCTGTCGTCCAGCGGCCGGAGCAGCGCCAGCGCCGAGTCGCGATGCACGGCCGGATCGGAGCCGTGACGCTCGGGATATTTATAGCGGTCGAGATGATGTTTGAACGACCCGTCATTGGCGTCGATCAGCGCCGCGTCGTCGCGCGCGAGCCAGTCTTCCGAATCGCCGATCGTCAGCATATGACGCATGATGTCGATGCTTTGGTCGATCACTTGTCCGCCGGGCAGGACAAGGACCGGCACCGTGCCCTTGGGCGAGGCCGCGATCATGGCGGCGGGCTTGTCCCTCAACTTCACTTCGCGGATTTCCACGGTGCAGCCACTGGCCAGCACGGCGAGTCGCGCCCGCATCGCATAGGGGCAGCGGCGAAAGCTGTAGAGGATGGGCAGCCGGATCAGCGCGCCGCCCGTCCGGTGGGCGCGCGCAGGCCGCCCTTGCCCGCCAGCTGCGCCTTCAACACCTCCGGCCGGGGCGCGACCAGAAAGCCGAAGCTGACATTGTCCTCCTTGGTCTCGACCACATGGTGCAGCCGGTGCGCCTGCACGATCCGCTTCATATAGGCAGAGCGCGGAATATGACGGTGTGCGACCCGCCGGTGCACGATGATGTCGTGAAACCCGAGATAGATGGCACCATAAGCCGCGATCCCCGCACCCGTCACCGTCGCCCACCAGCCCCAGCCCCATTGCACGCCGCCCAGAAGCAGCAAGATAGACGGCAGCGCGAAGATGACAAAATAGAGGTCGTTAGCCTCCCAAAAGCCGGTGCGCGCACGGTGATGGCTCGCATGCAGGAACCAGCCCGGCCCATGCATGACCCAGCGGTGCATGACATAGGCGAACCCCTCCATGGCCGCGACGGTCAGGAGGAACAGGAGGGTGGGCAGCAGGATGGCGGAAAGGTTGGGCACAAGCCGCTATAGGCCGGACAAGCGCACAGGTGAAGGTGGCCCGCGCGCTTGTCCAAAGGTTCAGCGGCAGGACGCCCTGTCGTCGCCGCACTGCCAGGGCGCCGACCAATTCTGGCGGGCGAGCGCCTCGAACGGGCGCATGATCGACCGCCACAAAGAGGGGGCTTCATGCGCGCTGCGCGTCTCTTCATATAAGCGGGAATGATTGAATCGTGTCATGGCGGCTCCTTTCCGGCGCGGATGATGTTGCGCCAACGCCGGTCCTATGGGCGAACTCGTTTCGATCATCCAACAAAAGGGTCGACAGTATAGATCAGGACAGCTTATCAATTGGTGATGCAGACCCTGCCGCCCCTGTCCGCGATCCGTGTGTTCGAATGCGCCGCGCGTCTCGAACATTTCAGCGCCGCCGCGCGGGAACTGGGCATGACGCAGGCAGCGGTCAGCTATCAGATAAAGCTGCTGGAGGAGCGGCTGGGCGTCAGCCTGTTCCAGCGGATCGGTCGCGGCGTCGCCCTGACCGACCGGGGCCGGGCGCTGGCGCCTGCGATCATCCGGGCCTTCGACGACATGCGCGCCGGTTTCGCGAGCTTCGCGGCGGAGGATTCGGCGGTGCTGACCATCAGCTGCGCCAACAGCGTGGCGAGCCTGTGGCTGCTGCCGCGACTCGCGGAATTTCAAACACTCTATCCCGACCTCGCCGTGCGGCTGGACGCCACCGACCAACTGGCCGATTTCGCTCGCGACGGGGTGGACGTGGCGATCCGCGGCGGCCTGGGGCAATGGCCGGGGCTGGAGGCGACGCTGCTCACGCGGCACCGGATCGCGCCCTTTTGCAGCCCCGCCTTCCTGGCTGCCCATGGACCGATCACCGACGCTGCCGCCCTGCGCGACCTGCCGCTGCTCTCGCCGCAGGACAGTTGGTGGCGCAGCTGGTTCGATGCGATGGGCGTCGATTTCGACGGCGGCGACATGAAGCGCAGGATTGCGCTGGGGTCCCAGCATATCGAGGGACGCGCAGCGATCGGCGGACAGGGCCTCGCCATATTGAGCGTGCAGTTCTGGCGCGACAATATTGCGGCGGGCCTGCTGGTCGAGCCAGTCCCGTCGCATGTGGTCGACCCCTTCGCCTTCTGGGTGGTGCATCCCCCGCACAACCGCAACTCGCGCAAGGTGAAGGCCTTCCGCGAGTGGGTGGTGGACCGCTTCACCAGTGAAATGGGGCCAGGGCTCTGATGGCCCATATCGCCGCGCGCGGCAAAAGCCGCTAGGCTTGCCGCCATGTTGACTCGCCTTCTCCCCTTCGCCGCGCTGTGCGCGTTCGCTCTCGCTCCTGCCGCGGCGCAGGACGTGCCGCCGCCTGCGCCCGTGCCGCCGGTCAGCGCGCCCGCGGCGAAGACGCTGCCCGTCATCCTCACGACCAGCGCAGGCACGATCACCATCGCGCTGGAAGTGGAGCGCGCCCCGCTGACCGCCGCCAATTTCCTGCGCTACATCGATCAGAAGCGGCTCGATGGCACCACCTTCTACCGCGCTTATACCTATCCGACCGATCCCAATACCGGCCTGATCCAGGGCGGCACGCGCAACGAGCCCAAGCGTATCCTCAAGCCTGTTCCGCACGAGCCGACCAGCAAGACCGGCCTAACTCATGACGACGGCGCCATCTCCATGGCGCGCGGTGCGCCGGGGTCGGCGGACGGCGATTTCTTCATCATCCTGGGCAAGATGGACGGGCTGGACGCCAATCCTATCGCGAGCGGCGATAATCAGGGCTTTGCGGTGTTCGGCCATGTGACGGAGGGCATGGACATCGTGCGCGCCATCGCCGCTATGGCGCGCGACCCCAATAAGGGCGCGGGCGTGCTCAAGGGCCAGATGCTGGCCGCGCCGGTGAAGATCGTCACCGCCCGGCGCGCCGCCCCGGCGAAATAAACACAGTTGTACACTAGCCGCTTGAACCGGACGCGGTGAGATGCTTGAGAGATAATGATACCGCGCGATGCCATTCAGCGCCGGACAGAGGCAGACACGCCAGGGAGAGTTGAATGTTCAAGCAGATTTGCTTTTTCCGCAAGCGGCCCGACATGACCATGGACGAGTTCATGGACTATTATGAAAACCAGCATTCCAAGCTGTCGCAGAAGATGGGCCGCTCGCCGTCCATCCCCAATGCGGTGCGCTATGTGCGGCGTTATCTGAAGGCGGAACTGAACCCCGTCACGGGTCAGGTGATCGATTCCGGCTATGATTGCCTGATGGAAATCTGGTGGAACAGCCGCGAGGATTTCGAGAATTCGCAAAAGGTCATCAGCGACCCGGCGCGCCTGCCCTCGATCAAGGACGACGAAACGCACCTGTTCGCGTCGCACAACAACCCCGTGGTCTCGATCGTCGAGGAATATGATTCGCCGATGGGGCCGAATGGCGAAAAGACGGTGGTCGAACTGAAATACGCGGACTGAGACGCGGGGCGTTGGCGGATGCCGGGAGCATCCGCCAGCTCGGTGGTATCAGGCTCCCCTGATCGGATCGTTGCCAAAACAACCTTCTTTACCGTCATTCCCGCGAACGTGGGAATCCAGAGCTAAGCAAAACTGCGCTTTCGACCCTGGATTCCCGCCTTCGCGGGAATGACTATGAAAGATGCAGTGATCCCCTGATCGCCAGCACGCTGCCCTCTGCGTCGCCCGCGACATAGATGGTGCCATCCGCACCCACGTCGATGCCGGTATAGGGGATCATCGGACCCGCCATGGTGCCGACAGCGCCCAGGAATTTGGGCACCACACCGATGGGCGCGCCGACCGGCAGGGCCGAGGCGATGACGCGGCGCGAACCGCCGGAGAGGTCGGCGGCGACCAGTTCCTTAGCGAGCGTATCCACGACGAAGATCGTACCGTTCGCGATATCGAGACCCTCGGGACGGCCCAGACCGTCGATTACCGTCTCGGTCTTGCCGCCCGACAGCTTGACCACCCGGCCGCCCGCCGCTTCAGCGACATAGACGGTGCCGTCGGGGGAGATGGCGACGCCCATCGGCTTGTCGAGGCCGGTCGCCAGTTCGCTCGTATCGCCCGATTCGAGCGACAGGACGCGGCCGGTCGCATATTCGGTGACCACGACAGCGCCGCCCGGTGCGACCGCGACGTCCATGAGCTGCTCGAAACCATGGGCGAGCATCTCATTCTCACCCAGGCCCGGCCGGTAGCGCGCGACGTCGCCGGTGGAGGTGGTCACGACATATTCGCCCGATCCGGCCGCGAACACGCCGCGAATATACCCGGGAAAGCCGGGCGAGAAGAAGAAGCCCGCCAGTTCGAGCGATCCGCCAGGGGCCAGCGTATAGGCAAAGCCGCCATCCGCCACGAACAACGTGCCATCCTCGTTCGCGCCAAGGCCGAGCGGCCATTGCAGCCCCTTGTCCACCAATGGCCGCGCGTCGCCGGGCGCCACGATCTCATGGATATTGCCGGGAATGCCCGACACGAACAGCCGGTCGCCGACGAAGGTGCAGTTGTCGAGGCCGGGACCGATATCGGCGAGGACTTCGCGGCTGCCGTCGCGCGGGTCTATGCGCAGCACGTGTCCGCTCGCGACCTGCGTCGAGACGATGAAGCCCTTCGAGTCGAACTTGACCGAATCGGGAACGCCCAGGTCGGATGCCACCACTTCCGGCTCGCCGCCGTCCAGGCTCACGCGCAGGATCTGGTTGGTCGCCATGGCGGGGAAATAGAGCTTGCCGTCGGGTCCCACCTCGAACGCATTGGGCATGGGCGCATTGTCGACGATGACGCGCGGTGCGCCGCCATTGCGGTCCAGTTCCATGATGCGCCCGCCGGGATAGCATTCGCCGGAGAACAGGCGGCCCTGATGCCAGGTGATCGGGTTGGCGACGGGCGATTCGCCGTAGACGACGCTGACGGTGCCATTGGGGGCCAGCATGCTCACCCTGCCTTCGGTGATTTCGGTGACGTAGAGATTGCCCGCATCGTCGAAGACGAGGTCGTCGGGCGCGACGATGGCGCCGCCCATCGGGCTGATCGTCTCGATCTCGCCGGTATCGGGATGGATCGCACTGATCTGGCTGCCGCCGACCTGCGCCACATAGATGCGGCCGTCCGGTCCGGTGCGCATGCCGTTCGCGCCATGCAGGCGGCTGGGCTGCGTCAGCCGTTCGATGCTCCAACCTTCCGCGAGGGCGGGGCCGGTCGGCGCGCGAAAGCGTCCGGATTGCACTGTCATCGCGAAACTCTCCTTGGGATCGTTGGTCGGCGGCGACCGGTCAGAGGACTGGCGCGCGGCGGGTCACGGTCTGCTCGTCCGGGCCGGGCATGCCGGGGAAGGCGCCATAGCTGGGCGCATCCACCAGATCGGCGGACAGGTCGATGGGACCGCGATAATGCAGGGTGAAATGACGCCGCTGGAACAACCAGCGGTCGCCGTCGCGCACATAGGCGTCGGAATAGATGCCCAGCGTCATCGCGGAACTGCCGTCGCCCATCTTGGCAAGTTCGGTGCACTGGACGCGGCCGACGGCGGTGCCCGCCGCGACGTCGATCTCGAACAACGGTGGGCTGCCCAGGATCGTCACCTTCGCGCAGGCGGCCAGCAGCCGGGCGAAGCTTTCGACGATCACCGCGCGGGTGTCGAACTGGAGGCCTGCGATCTTCCACGTCGCATCCAGCGCCCAGCAAGCGCCGAAATCGGCCTCGTCCTTGCGCCACACCGCATCGGCGAAGCGCGCGTGAAGCTGGCGAATGCCATATTCCGCCAATAGCAGATCGCTCATCCCATCCCCTTCACGTATCAAGTCATGCCCCGCCGCGCCGTGGGGCGCAGCGGGGCGATGTCGTCAGGCCGGGAAGCCGATCATCGACTTGACCTCGAGATATTCGCGGAAACCCTCGCCGCCCCATTCGCGGCCATTGCCCGACCGCTTGTAACCGCCGAAAGGTGCGTGGAAGTCGAAGCCGCCATTGATCCAGATCGCGCCGGTGCGCAGCCGCCGCGCGATGGAGCGGACGAGATCGAGATCGGTGCCGGAGACATAGCCGCCAAGGCCAAAATTGCTGTCATTGGCGATTTCGACGGCCTGATCGGTATCGTCATAACCGATGATGACGAGCACGGGACCGAAGATTTCCTCGCGCGCGATGACCATGTCGTTGGTGCCGACGAACACGGTCGGCTTGACGTACCAGCCCTTGTCCAGCCCCTCGGGACGGCCAAGGCCGCCCGCGATGAGCGTGGCGCCCTCGTCCAGACCCTTTTGGATATATTCCTGGATGATATTGTACTGGCTCTTGGACACGACCGGACCCATGGCGACGTCGCTGGCGGGATCGCCCACGGTGACGCCCTCTGCCGCGGCCTTCGCGACCTCGATCACCTCGGCCAGACGGCTGTTGGGGACCAGCAGGCGCGAACCGGCGGAGCAGGTCTGGCCCGAATTGCCCATCATGCCCGCGGTCGCGCCAGTGACGTTCTCCGCCAGCTTCTCATCGTCCAATACGATCCACGCGCTCTTGCCGCCCAGTTCCAGACCGACGCGCTTGACCGTATCGGCCGCGTCCTTCTGGATGGTGACGCCGACCGGCTCGGAGCCGGTGAAGGAGATCATGTCGACATCCTCATGGCGGGAAAGCGCCGCGCCGATGACGCTGCCCGATCCCTGGATGAGGTTGAACACGCCCGCAGGCACGCCCGCCGCGTCGAGGATCTCGCCCAAGATATGCGCGGAGAAGGGGGCCAGCTGCGGCGGCTTGAGGATCATCGTGCAGCCGGTGGCGAGCGCCGGGAACACCTTCACGCAGGTCTGGTTCATCGGCCAGTTCCACGGCGTGATGAGGCCGCACACGCCGATGGGTTCATGCCGGATGACATGCGCGCCGCGCACTTCCTCGAACTCGAACTTTTCCAGCACTTCGATGGCGGTCTGGAGATGGCCGGCACCCAGACCGACATGGAAGCCGTTGGCGAGACCGGCAGGCGCGCCCATCTCCTCGCGGATCGCATCGCCCAGTTCCGCCTGCCGCCTGGCATATTCGGCCTGGATGTTGCGCAGGATTTCGAGGCGCTCTTCCTTGGTCGTCACCGACCAGGCAGGGAAGGCCTTGCGCGCGGCGGCAACCGCCTTGTCGACATCGGCGACGGAGCCGAGCGAGATGCGTCCGGCGGGTTCCTCGGTCGCGGGATTGATCACGTCGGCCGTCTTCGGCTCCATGGGGTCGACCCATTGTCCGTCGATGTAGAACTTCAGATATTCGCGCATACCATCTCCTAAAATGGGGATGACGCCGGAGCGACTATCCGGCGTCATCCGGCACTCGCCCTAGGCGTCTTCGCCATAACCTTCCTTGAAGTCGGTGTACCATGACTTGAACTCGTCATAGTTGGGCGACTCCATCGCGTTTACGTATTCGTCGATCGGGACATGGATAACAGCCGCCTTGCCGCTGGCCAAGGCACGTTGGACTGCAGGGGCGATGTCTTCCTCGCGCTCGACATATTCGCCGTAGCCGCCGAAGGATTCCGCCATCTTGTCGAAGCGGACCTCGCGGCCCCAATGGCCTTCGGTTTCGGGCGATTGCGGGCCGACCTGCTTTTTCCAGCAGCCGACTTCCAGGCCCCAGGCATGATCGACACCGACGATGACGACGATGGGGCACCCCTTGCGCACCGCCGTCTCAAGCTCCGAGACATGGAACAGGAAGGAGGAGTCGCCGGTGATGAGCACCACGGGACGCTTGTTGTCGGTCGCGAGCGCCGCGCCGATGGCATAGGGCAGGCCTGTGCCGAGATGGCCGGTATTCTGGTTCCACACTAGGTCGCGCGGATTATATTGCGAGAAGTGCCAGCCGAAGATCGTCACCGACCCGCCGTCGCGCAGCAGGATGGTGTCGTCGGGCAGCGCCTTGGTCGCCTCCACGATGAAGCGCGCCGTGTGGACCGGGACCATGCCGGTGGGGACACTGGCCAGCACCTCGGCCTTGAAATCCTTCTGCGTCTTGACCCATCCCGCCAGGTCTGGCGAAGGCTCGCGCGGCGTGTCCTTCAACGCCTCGGTCAACTGCGGCACGATGTCGCGCAGGTCGCCGACCAGCGGCGCATCGATGGAGCGGTTGACGCCAAAGGCGGTCGGGTCGCGCTCGATATAGACCCATTTGCGGTTGGCATTGTTCTTGGCCCAGTGGCGGCCGATGCCGAAATGGACCGGCTCGCCCATTTCCGTGCCGATGGCGATGCACAGGTCGGACGCTTCCGCCGCCGCCACGCCCGCGGGCGAGAAGCCATAGGCAAAGGTGCGTTCCTCGAGGTCGGGGGCCATGATCATGCCGCAGCCGGACGTCTGGAGGATCGGGCAGGCCATGACCCGCGCCAGTTCCGCCACGACATCGTGCGAGCGGGATGTGAAGGCGCCTTGGCCGACCAGCAGCACCGGATTCTTGGCGGCGCGGATCAGGTCCACCGCCTTGTCGATCATCGGTGCGCTCGCCGCCTGGTGGACGAGGCGATAGGATTCGGGCGGCGCGATCGGCGCCCAGTCCATCGTCTGGTGCAGCACGCTCGACGGCAGTTCGATATAGACCGGGCCGGGCTTGCCCGACATCGCCTGACGTACCGCCTCGCGAACGATTTCGTCGGTCTGGTCCGCTTCCTCGATTACGCCCATATATTTCATCGCCGCCGCAAAGAACGGCGTCTGGATCATATACTGGATGCGGCCGCGCTTGACCTTCTGATAGGCGACGCGCGAGCGGTTGCCGCCGAAGAAGATGGTGGGCGAATTTTCCTTCTGCGCCACGATCATCGCGGCGGCCAGGTTGACGATGCCCGGACCCTGCGTGCCGAAGCACACGCCCGGCTTGCCGGTCATGCGGCTCCAGCCATCGGCCATGAAGCCGCCCGCCTGCTCGTGATGCGGCGCGACGACCTTCCAGCCGCGCTGCTCGGCGAACATGGACATATGGATGAAGCCGGGATCGGGAATGCCGAAGAGGGTGTCGATGCCCTCGGCTTCGAGGAGATGGAGGATGCGCTCGTAAACTGCGACGGCCATGGTCGATCTGTCCCCTCTTTTCGCTGTCGGCATACCGGCCTGCACGCTGCCCGGCCGCCGGCCTGTTGCAATGATGTGTTGGCGGATAGCGAATGGCGAATCGGCTGTAAATCGCTCGGCCACCTTTTTTGAACAACAGTGTTGGTTATAGGTCGGATCGAAGGTATAAAACGGCCGAACCGATGGCTGTGCGGCATGCGGCGAGCGGCTGCCCGCCGTGATCGCGGCGGCCTTTGATGATAGATTGCTACCGAATCGGTCGCGCACGATATGCGGCCTTCGAGGATGAGCTTGGGAGAAGATCATGAACAAGCAAGGCAGGATCAGCGCGGACAATATCAGCGTCGAGGAAGTCGGCGAGCCGCTGACCTACGGCACCGAGGCTTTTCTATCGAAGGAATATGCGGAGGCCGAGAAGGACCTGCTCTGGCCCAAGGTGTGGCAGGTAGCCGGCCGGATCGAGGATATTCCCGAGGTCGGCAACTACTTCACCTATGAGATCGGCGACGACTCCATCATCGTCGTGCGCAGCGGCGAAGACGAGATCAAGGCGTTCCACAATGTCTGCCCGCATCGCGGCCGCCGCCTGGTCGACACGCCCTGCGAGAGCAACGGCGCCTGCGGATCGAAGCGCCGCTTCGTCTGCGGCTTCCATGGCTGGACCTTCGACCTCGAAGGCAAGAATGTCTACATCCTCGACCCGCAGGACTGGAAGGGCGCGCTGAACGAGGAGCGCACCAGCCTGTCCACGGTGAAGGTCGACCAGTGGGGCGGCTGGCTGTTCATCAACATGGACCCGGAATGCGTGCCGCTGCGCGAGTTCCTGGAGCCTGCCGCGGGCATCCTCGACGCCTTCCAGTTCGAGAAGATGCGCTACAAATGGCGTCAGTGGGTGATCTATCCCTCCAACTGGAAGACCGCGCTGGAGGCGTTCATGGAGCCGTACCATGTCTCCGGCACCCATTCGCAATTGCTGAAATATGGGCAGTTCTACGCCTATTCGAAGGCCTATGGCAGCCACGGCGTCAGCGGCTTCGATGAGCGCGACAAGAGCATGCAGATGTCGCAGTCCAGTTCGGTGACGCGCGTCGGTGCGGGAGCGGACCCGCGCAAATCGACCTATGAACTGGCGCGCGAAAATTACGAGACGGTGAACTTCGCCGCCTCCACCGACACGCTGGTCGGTGCGGCCAAGCGTCTGGTGGACGAACTGCCGGAGGGCACGCCGCCGCAGGATGTCATCAAGCATTGGCTGGCGTCGGCCCGCGCGGACGATGCGGCGCGCGGTGTCGAATGGCCGACCATCTCTCCGGAGAATATGGCCGAAGCGGGCCTCGCCTGGCATGTGTTCCCCAATATGTCGGTGCTGCAGGGCGTAACCTTCGCCTTGTGCTACCGCGCGCGGCCTTATGGCGACGATCCGGACAAGTGCATCTTCGAATCCTACGCGCTGGAGCGTTTCCCGGAGGGCGAGGTGCCCAAGACCGAGTGGGTCTATGCCGAGCCGACCGCCGAGAAATGGGGTTCGGTGCTGGCGCAGGATTTCGCCAATATGGAATGGGTGCAAAAGGGCATGAAGTCGCGCGGCTTCAAAGGCACGCTGCCCAATCCGCACCAGGAACAGAAGATCACCAACTTCCACCGCATGCTGGCGACGTACATGGAAGGACGCGGCGCCCCGAAGTTGCTGGATAAGTAGTTCATTTAATCCCCTCCCCTTCAGGGGAAGGGGTTGGGGGTGGGGTCTCTCCTCCGCGATACATCTGAAGTATTGGCGTTTGCCGCACTACCCCACCCCAACCCTTCATCAGAGACACGTGTTTCTGATGAACCTGAAGGGGAGGGGCTTAGTTGGGCGCCTCGCCCCCCATCTGCTGCGTCAACGTCCGCGCGGCCCCCAGCAAATCCTGCTCCAGTTCCGGCAGCCCCGCCCGCTTGAGCGCGCCGCCAATGCCAAGGGCCACCAGCGCATGGCTCGGTCGGCCGCGAGTCTTCCACACCGGCGCCGCGACGACCGTGACGCCCGAGATGTAGTTTCCCGCATCGACCGCAAAGCCCTGCCGCCGGGCCTCGCGCACCTGCGCCTTCCATTCCTCGAAGCTCGGGGCCTCGTCCCAACGCAGCACCTTGAACCGCGCCTCCAGTTCCGCGTCCTCATAGTCTCCGAACGCCGCGATGCAGCGGCCGGTCGCGCTGATGAGCGCGGGGAAGCGGCTGCCGATCTGGGTGCGCAGCTGGAAATTCTGGCCCGATTGCGACAGCGCCACCACGATCATATGGTCGAGGCCCACGATCTGCACCCCCAGCATCGTCGCATCGAAGCTCTGGCCAAGCCGGTCCAGCATCGGCTGGGCAAGGTCGCTGAACTGGTTGCGGCGCAGCCATTGCCGCGCGAGCGTCAGCACGCCTGCCTCCAGCGCATAACGTTTGGTGTCTGCGTCGAAGGCGACGAGTTCCTCCGCCACCAGTGCGCGCAGCACATAGAGGCAGGTCGAAGGGACGAGGCCGAGTTCGCGGGCGATCGCCTGCACCCCCAGCGGCGTCTCGCTCTTGCCGAGCAGGCGCAGGACGGCGGCAGCGCGGGAGATGGCAGGCGCCTTGCTGGATTCCACGGCTTTGGAAAGTGCGGTGTCGGTCATGGTCGGCCTCAAATTGAACGTTCAATATATAGAACAACATTCAATATTTACAATGACCAAACCCACGTGGCATATCCGGCGTCATTGGAGAGCGCTCGCGAGTCAGCGTTCCCAGGAGAATATCGAGAGGCCGATGACGAAACTCACCGACTATACGAGCTTCGCCGATGCACAGGCGCATGCCAGCTCCGCTGCGCTGTGGGAGCTGTTCGACGGCGACAGGGACTATTTCAACATCGCGCATGAGGCGATCACCCGCCACGCCGATGGGTCGGGCCGCGCCGCCGTGCGCATCGCCCACGCCGATGGCCGCGACGAGATCCTCAGCTTCGACGAGATTTCCGCCGGTGCCGCGCAGTTCGCCCATTGGCTGGGCGATCAGGGCATCCAGCCGGGCGAGCGCATCGCCTTCATGCTCGAACCCTCGCTCCCCTTCTACGTCTGCCTGTTCGGCGCGATGCAGACGGGCGCGATCTCCGTCCCCTTGTTCACGCTGTTCGGCCCCGATGCGCTGCGCTTGCGCGTCGGCGACTGCAAACCGACCCTGCTCATCACCAACAGCGAGAAGGCCGATCTGGCGCGCGGCGCGGTGAACGAGGACGGCAATCCGCGCGTCGTCGTCGCCGATGACGGCTTGCTGGACGTCATCAAGTCCTATCCGACCACCTACGAGCCCAAGACCAAGGCCAACGACATGGCCGTCTTCCAGTACACGTCGGGCACGACGCGCGAACTGCCGGAGGCGGTCAAGCATAGCCACCGCACGCTCGTCACGCTGATGTTCGCCGCGCTTTACGGCACGGGCATCCGTCCGGGCGACGACTTCTTCTGTCCCTCCAGCCCCGCATGGGGCCATGGCCTGTGGCATGGCACGCTCGCGCCGCTGGCGATGGGCGTAACCACCGGGACGTTCGCCGGCCGGTTCGATCCGGTCCGGCTGATGAAGGCGCTGAGCGACCACAAGATCACCAACATGTCGGCCGCCGCGACCCATTATCGCATGATGAAGAATAGCGGGAAGGGCGGAGACTACGATTTCCACTTCAAGAAGCTGAGCTTCACCGGGGAGCCGATCGATCCCGCGACCCTCGAATGGATCGACGAATATTTCAAGGTGCCCGCCTGCTCCATGTACGGCACGACCGAGATCGGCGTCGTTCTGGTCAACTTCCCCGGCGCACCCGATTTCCACGTCAAGCCCGGCTCGCTGGGCAAGGCGGTGCCGGGCCAGAAGCTGGAAGTGCACCGCGTCGACGGCAGCGTCACCGATCCGGGCGAGATCGGCGAGTTGATGCTGTGGCGTGGTGGCGGCTGGATGACGACAAAGGACCGGGCCAAGACCGACGAGGACGGCTATTTCTACCATTGCGGCCGCGCGGACGATGTCATCATCTCCGCTGGCTGGACGATGAGCGCGGTCGAGATCGAGAATACCATGCTGCGTCACGACAATGTGCTGGAATGCGGCGTGATCGGCGTGCCCGACGAAAAGCGCGGGCAGGTGGTCAAGGCGTTCGTCGTCTCGAACGTCGAGGGCAGTGACGCTCTGGTCAAGGAATTGCAGGACTTCACGCGCGAGCGGCTGGCCCAGCACGAGTTTCCGCGTATCGTGGAGTTCGTGAGCGAATTGCCCAAGAATCCGGCGGGCAAGGTGCATCGCAAGATGCTGCGCGATCAGGAGGCCGCGAAGGCGGCTGCTGCGGCGCAGGCGGCCTGAACCGGGCGCCGTACGAACGAATTCAAACTCTGAATTTCTACAGGAGACAGAAAACATGGCCGATCAGGCAGTTACCGGGGCGAAATTCCCCAAGATCACCGAGGAGGGTCTGGCCGACCTGCGCAAGCGCATCGGCGTCAAGATCGAGAACACGGTTCAGCCGTGGAATTATGAGGCTACCCGTGATGGCATCCGTCACTATGCCCATGGCATTGGCGACGACAATCCATTGTGGTGCGATCCCGAATATGCCGCGACGACCAAATATGGCGAAGTCGTGGCTCTGCCGAGCTTCCTGTTCACGACCAGCCGTATCGTCTCGGGCTATTGCGGCGGCCTGCCGGGCGTGCACGCCATGTGGGCGGGCGCCGACTGGACGTGGAACAAGCCCGTACTGCGCGGCGACACCATCACCACGGAAGCCTATCTCAAGGACCTGATCGGCCACGAGACCAAGTTCGCGGGCAAGGCCTATCAGCAGATCTATCATGTCGACTTCTTCAACCAGCATGGCGAACAGGTGGCCGAGTGCGATAGCTATGTCTTCCGCACCGACCGTGACGAGGCCCGCGAGCGCGGGTCCAAGTACACCGAGGCGCGTGAGGAGTTCGCGGAGGCCGGGTCCGCTGGCGCCCGCTTCTCCGAGGAGCAGCTGCAGGAGTGGTTCGACCTCTACCGCAACGAGGAAATCCGGGGCGCCACGCCGCGCTACTGGGAAGACGTCAATGTCGGCGACCAACTGCCCAAGATGATGAAGGGCCCGATGACCGTCACCGGCTTCATCGGCTATGCGCAGGGCTGGGGCGGCCTCTACATCCGCACCAACAAGCTGCACTTCCAGCTCATCGACGCGCATCCGGGCCTTGGTATCCCCAACAAGTTCGGCATCAAGGACGTGCCGGAGCGGGTGCATTGGGACGACGATTTCGCCCGCGAAGTCGGCACGCCGGGGTCGTATGACTATGGTCCGGAGCGTTGCAGCTGGCTGACCCACCATGTCACCAACTGGATCGGCGACGACGGCTTCCTGACGAAGTCCAAGTGCCAGATCCGCCGCCACAATCCCGACGGCGACGTGATCTTCATCGACGGCGAGATCACGCGCAAGTTCGAGGAGAACGGCAAGAAGTTCGTCGAGATCCAGCAGAAGGCGACGACCCATCGCGGCGAACTGTCCGCCTTTGGCACCGCCGTCGCGGAACTGCCGAGCAAGGGCTGATCCATAATTGAGCCCCTCCCCTTCAGGGGAGGGGACGGGGGTGGGGGCTGTCCTCCGCGAAACAATCGAGAGATTGGCGCTTGGCGCACTCCCCCACCCCAACCCCTCCCCTGAAGGGGAGGGGCTTTTTGTTGAGAAAGGCACCCCACGATGCCTAACCCTGAGAGCGATGCCACCCCCTATCCCGGTCCCCTCGCGGGCGTAAAAGTCCTCGACTTCACGCGCGTCCTGGCCGGTCCCGCCGCATCCCTCGCGCTGGCCGACCTCGGCGCGGAGGTGTACAAGGTCGAGCCGCCGGGCACGGGCGACGAAACCCGGTCCTTTCCACCGTTCCGGGACGGGGAGAGCCACTATTATCTCGGCAATAATCGCGGCAAGAAAAGCATCGTCATCGACCTCAAGGCCGAGGCCGGGGTCACCCTGGCGCGCGATCTGGCGGCCCAATGCGACATCGTGGTCGAGAATTACCGGCCCGGCGTGATGGATCGCCTCGGCCTGGGTTACGAGACGCTGGCCGCGATCAATCCGCGCCTCATCTATTGCGCCATCTCCGGCTTCGGCATGACCGGCCCGTTGCGCGACCGGCCGTCCTTCGACATCGTCGCACAGGCGCTGTCGGGCGTGCTGAGCGTCAATGGCGAGCGCGGCGGCATGCCGATCAAGCTGGGCCTGCCGATGGGCGATCTGGTCGGCGGGATCAACGGCCCCATCGGCATCCTCGCGGCGCTTTACGAGCGGGAGCGCACGGGGCGCGGGCGGCTGATCGACATCAGCCTGATGGACGGGCTGATCGGCCTGCTCGGCTATATCGCGCAACTGCCCTTCTTCACCGGCGAAGACCCGAAACCGCAGGGGTCGCAGCATCCCAATCTGGTCCCCTATGGCAGCTTCCCGGCGAGCGACGGGGCGATCATCATTGCCTGCCTGACCAACAGTTTCTGGGCGCGCATCTGCAACGCGCTGGGGTTTCCGGAGGCGGGGACCGATCCGCGCTATGACACGCTGGAGAAGCGCCGCGACATTCGCGACCATATCAACGAGATGATCGCGGACAAGACGCGGGTGCGGACCGTGGACGAACTGGTGACGTTGTTCACCGAGTATCAGGTGCCGCATGCGCCGATATTGGGGATCATGGAGGCGCTGTCGCAGCCGCAGGCAGTGGCGCGCGAAATGATCGTGGAGACCGAGCACAAGACGCTGGGCACCATCCCCATCGTCAATCGCCCGATCAAATTTGTCGACGCGCCGCAACCCGTGCCGGACGCACCGCCGGTGTTGGGCCAGCATACGGACGAGATTTTGCGCGGCCTGCTGGGGCTGGATGGGGCGCGGATCGCGGACCTGCGTGCCGGGGGTGTGGTGGCCTGACGGCTGACAGGATGTTCGCTCAGCGTGCCGCTCCATATGGACCACGGCATGAGCCCATTGCACTCCTCCGCCGCCCTGCCTAAACCCCAATCCAACAGTCCTGTTGATTAGTGAGAGGCCCAAGCATGTCCCAGCTTCGTTACGACAATCGCGTCGCCGTCATCACCGGCGGCGGGCGCGGGCTGGGCCGTGCCTATGCGCTGCTGCTGGCGGAGCGGGGGGCGAAGATCGTCGTCAACGATCCGGGTGCCAGCCTTTCGGGCGACGTGACCGACGAAGGCCCCGCCGACGCGCTGGTGCGCGAAATCCGTGAGGCCGGCGGCGAGGCGGTGGCCAACACCGACAGCGTGGCCACGATCGAAGGCGGCAAGGCCATCGTGCAGTCCGCCCTCGACAGCTTCGGCCGCATCGACATCCTCATCCACAGCGCGGGCAATGTCCGCCGCGCACTGCTCAAGGACATGAGCTACGAGGATTTCGGGCTGGTCCTCGACGTTCATCTGCGCGGCGCCTTCCATGTGGTGCGGGAAGCGTTTCCGCACATGTTGGCGCAAGCCTATGGCCGTATCGTCCTGACCAGTTCGATCAACGGCCTCTACGGCAAATCCAACAATGTGAACTATGCCGTTTCCAAGGCTGGACTGCACGGCCTGTCGCAGACGGCGGCGATCGAGGGGCAGCATGACAATGTGAAGAGCAATGTCATCATCCCCGCCGCCGTGACGCGGATGTCGGAGGGTATCGACACCAGCAAATTCCCGCCGATGGAGCCGGAAATGGTCGCGCCTGCCGTCGCCTGGCTGGCGCATGAGGATTGCTCGGTCTCCGGTGAGATGCTGGTGGCGATGGGGGGCCGCGTCGCGCGGGCGTTCGTGGCAGAGACGCCCGGGGTTTACCGGCCGGAATGGACGGTGGAGGATATTGCGGCGGACATCGGCGCGATCCGCGACACCAGCGCACCGGTGATCTTTCCGCCCGTGCCGGACGGGCAATTGGAGCACCTGCTTTATGGGTTCGGGATGATCAAGGCGGCGGTTTGACGGACAATTCGATCATCCGGGAGACGGCCGCGATGATCGCGGGCATGACACCCTTGTTGCGCGACGGCCTGTTCATCTTCTGCGGTACGGACGATCCCGCTCTTGCGGCTGGATGCCATGCCGACGCACTGGCGATGTTGGTGGAGCCCGAAGGCTGGAGCTTCATCCTGCCTCTGGATAAGGCGGCAGGACTGGGGTTCGATTGTGCGCTGCCGATGCGGCAGATCACACTTTCGGTCCTGTCCGCGCTTGACGGCGTGGGGCTGACCGCAGCGGTTGCGACCGCGCTCGCCCGACGCGGCATCGCATGCAACATGGTGGCGGCAAACCGGCACGACCATGTCTTCGTGCCCGCCGAGAGGGCGGAGGAGGCGATGGCCGCGTTGCTTGCGCTTCAGGCCGGACGCTGAGGGGTCAGCCGCCGACCTTCTTCAGCATCGCCATGCGCAGGCATTTGCAGACGATCTCGTCCCGCTGGTTCAGCAGTTCGTGCGAGAAGGTGACGACGCCTGCCGTCGGCCGCGACTTGGACTCGCGCAATTCCACGATCTCGCTGGTCGCGCGCAGTGTGTCGCCCAGGAATACCGGCTTGGGATGGACCAGCTTGTCATAGCCCAGGTTTGCGATGAGCGTGCCCAGCGTCGTGTCGGCGATGGTCAGGCCGATCATCAGCGCGAAGGTAAAGGTGCCGTTGACGAGGATCTGCCCGAACTCCGACGCCTTGGCGGCTTCCACGTCGATATGCAGCGGTTGGGGATTATGGGTCATCACGGAGAACAGGAGATTGTCCGTCTCCGTCACCGTGCGGCGGATGTCGTGGGTCAGGCGGTCGCCCACCTGCCATTCGTCGAAATGTTTTCCAGCCATATTTGATTCCCCTGTTCGTCATGCTGAACTTGTTTCAGCATCCATCTCTCCTTCGCGCCGATCGGGCAGAGAGGCTCCATGGTTCCTGAATCAAGTTCAGGATGACGGGTGCATGTTTACTCGGCCGCCACCGCCTCGATCCGGGCCAGCAGCGCATCGACCTGCACCTGCGCGCCCGCGCTAGTGTTGAGTTCGGCTACGGTCCCGTCGAACGGGGCGGTGAGGCTATGTTCCATCTTCATGGCTTCGAGGGTCAGGAGTTTCTGCCCCTTCACCACCGCATCGCCCGCCGCGACCTCGACCACGATCACGCGGCCCGGCATCGGGGCGAGGATCGCGCCGGAGGACGAGCCGCTCGCCGCCTCGGCAGCCTTGCGCCAGCCGGTGAGCTGCCACGCCTGTCCCTGATCGGTGACGAGCACGGAAAGGGCGGGCGCGGTGCTGCCCGTGCCGACAAGCGCCACGTCCACCCGCTCGCCATCGAGCAGGAAGGGCGCGCTCGTCACGGAGGGCGCGTTGAGGCGGAAACCGGGAAGAGTGGTTGCCGGGACCAGCGCGATGGCGGCCGTGGTGAGCACGTCGGCGGACGGTGTGGGTGCCTCTGCCATCACCTCGCCATCGCGGCCGATGAGACCCGTGTCCACGTCGCCCGCGACGAAGGCGGGATGCTCCAGCGCGCGGACGAGGAAGCTGGCATTGGTCCTGACCGGCCACACCGCGCTGCCGGAAAGGGCGACGTCCAGTCGCTGGCGCGCCTCGTCGCGGGTCTCGCCATGCGCGATGACCTTGGCGATCATCGGATCATAATAGGGCGAGACCTCCGCGCCCTGATAGACGCCAGTGTCGATACGGCCGCCGGGGGCGGTGCCGAACTGCAGCAGGTCGAGCGTGCCGATGCTGGGAAGGAAGCCCTTGGCCGGGTCTTCGGCATAGAGGCGCGCTTCCATCGCCCAGCCATGGATGGCGAGGTCGTCCTGCGATTTGGGCAATTGTTCGCCCGATGCGACGCGCAATTGCCATTCGACCAGGTCGACGCTGGTGATCTCCTCGGTCACGGGATGCTCGACCTGAAGCCGCGTGTTCATTTCCATGAACCAGATGCGGTCGGCGTGCAGCCCTTCCGAGCCGTCGGCGATGAACTCGATGGTGCCGGCGCCGACATAGTCCACCGCCTTGGCCGCGCGGACGGCGGCGGCGCACAGTTGCTCGCGCGTGGCTTCGTCCATGCCGGGGGCGGGGGCTTCCTCGATCACCTTCTGGTGGCGGCGTTGCAGGGAGCAGTCGCGCTCGAACAGGTGGACGATATTGCCATGCTTGTCGCCGAAGACCTGCACCTCGATATGGCGGGGGCGCTGGATATATTTTTCGATCAGCACATGGGCGTTGCCGAAGCTGGCGGTCGCCTCGCGCTGGCAGGAGGCGAGTGCGTCGATGAAGTCGGCGGCGTTCTCGACCAGCCGCATGCCCTTGCCGCCGCCGCCCGCGACAGCCTTGATCAGGACGGGGTAGCCGATCTTGTCCGCCTCTGCGGCGAGGTAGGTCGGGGCCTGATCCTCACCCATATAGCCGGGGGTGACAGGCACGCCTGCTGCGGCCATCAGTTTCTTGGCGGCGTCTTTCAGGCCCATCGCCGTGATGCTGGACGGGTTGGGGCCGACCCAGATGAGGCCTGCGTCGATGACCGCCTGCGCGAACTCGGCATTTTCGGAGAGAAAGCCGTAGCCGGGGTGGATGGCCTCAGCGCCGGTCGCCTTGGCGGCGGCGAGGATCTTGTCGCCGACCAGATAGGATTCGCGGGTGGGGCTGGGGCCGATATGGACGGCCTCGTCGGCCTCGCGCACGTGCAGGGCGTTCGCGTCGGCGTCCGAATAAACCGCGACGGTACGAACGCCGAGCTTTCTTGCGGTGCGGATGACGCGGCAGGCGATTTCGCCGCGATTGGCGATGAGGAGGGATTTAAGCACCAACGTCTCCCAACAGACCGTCATGCTGAACTTGTTTCAGCATCCATTTGGCGGCAGGCTCCGCATCGCGATGGAGCGGCAACCCTGTGTCTATATTCTTGCGAGCAAGCCTTATGGCACGCTCTATGTCGGTGTGACGTCGGACTTGCTGGGCCGAATATATCAGCATCGCACCGGTAGCGTGCCGGGCTTCACCAGCCGCTATGCCGTCCACTCTCTCGTCCGCTACGAATTGTTCGGCAACATGGAAGCCGCGATCCTTCGCAAGAAACAACTGAAGCGCTGGCATCGGCAATGGAAGATCAACCTCATCGAGAGCGATAACCCGCAATGGGTCGATCTCGCGCCGGGCCTCGGACTCCCTGCGCTGGGGCACGATGGATGCTGAAACAAGTTCAGCATGACGGGGGCGAGCGTGAATCCCCTCCATCACATCCGGAACACACCAAAGGCAGGCCGCTCGGCAATCGGTGCCTCCAGCGACGCCGCCAGCGCCAGCCCCAGCACATCGCGCGTCTGCGCAGGATCGATCACCCCATCGTCCCACAGCCGCGCGGTGGCGTAATAGGGATTGCCCTCATCCTCGTACATCTGGCGGACGGGGGCCTTGAACGCCTCCGCCTCTTCGGGCGTCCACTTCGCAGCGTCGCGGTGGACGGTTGCCAGCACCGATGCCGCCTGCTCGCCGCCCATCACGGAAATGCGCGCATTGGGCCAGGTGAACAGGAAGCGTGGTGAATAGGCGCGTCCGCACATGCCGTAATTGCCTGCGCCGAACGACCCGCCGATCAGCACCGTGATCTTCGGCACCGTGGCAGTCGCTACGGCGGTGACGAGTTTCGCGCCATGTTTCGCGATGCCCTCGGCCTCATATTTGCCGCCGACCATGAAACCGGAGATGTTCTGGAGGAACAGCAACGGTATGCGGCGCTGGCAGGCCAGTTCGATGAAATGCGCGCCCTTGACCGCGCTTTCGCTGAACAGCACGCCGTTATTCGCCAGGATCGCAACCGGCTGGCCCCAGATATGCGCGAAACCGCAGACGAGGGTGGTGCCGTACAGCGCCTTGAACTCGTGAAATTCCGACCCGTCGACCAGCCGGGCGATAACCTCATGCACGTCGTAGGGCGCGCGGACATCCTCGGGGATGATCGAATAGAGATCCTCGGCCGGATATTTGGGCGGCCTCGGCTCGCGCATATCGACGCCGGGGTCGTGCGGCTTGCCCAGCGTCGACACGATGTCGCGCACGATGGTCAGCGCATGCTCGTCATTGTCGGCGACATGATCGACCACGCCCGACTTGCGGCCATGCAGGTCGCCGCCGCCCAGATCCTCGGCCGTGATGACCTCGCCCGTCGCGGCTTGCACCAGCGGCGGCCCGGCCAGGAAGATGGTGCCCTGGTTGCGCACGATCACCGTCTCGTCCGACATGGCGGGAACATAGGCGCCGCCCGCCGTGCAACTGCCCATGACGCAGGCGATCTGCGCGATACCCTTGGCCGAGAGATTGGCCTGATTGTAGAAGATGCGGCCGAAATGATCGCGGTCGGGAAACACCTCCGCCTGATGGGGCAGGTTCGCGCCGCCCGAATCGACGAGGTAGACGCAGGGCAGCCGGTTGGCCTCCGCAATCTCCTGCGCGCGCAGATGCTTCTTCACGGTCAGCGGATAATAGGTGCCACCCTTCACCGTCGCATCGTTGCACAGGATCATGCACTGGCGACCGGACACCCGGCCGATCCCGGCGATCACGCCTGCGCCCGGCACTTCGTCGTCATAGAGGCCATTGGCGACCAGCTGGCCGACTTCCAGAAAGGGCGAGCCGGGGTCGAGCAGCCGTTCCACCCGGTCGCGGGGCAGCAATTTGCCGCGAGAAACATGGCGTTCGCGCGATTTGGCATTGCCGCCCAATGCGGCGGCGGCGACCTTCGTCCGCAATTCCTCGGCGAGCGCGCGGTTATGCGCGGCACGGGCCTTGGCTTCCGGAGCGTCGATATTGAGGGTCGTGGGCAGAACGGGGGCGCTCATGCGGTCGCTCTCCTTTGGCCATGCGGCATGTCGATCATAAGCCCGGTCATCGCACCCTGTCGTTTCGCAAGATTGTGCCCTGAGCCTTTGCCATGAATTTCGCCTTTTGCAATGCGCTATTCAACATCGGTATTGATCGTTCAGTCGGTTGAACAAATCAGATGAAAAGGGCAACCACCTGCCGCGCGGAAATCAGCGGGGCGCCAGCCGCGTTGTAGACGCGCATGTCCTGCAGCGAATAACCTTCCGCCGCGCTCTCGCTCGACGAACGGATGAGGTGCCAGCCGCCCGACGGCTGGAGGGGCGCGTGGACATCGACCTGCCATGTCATCGTGCTGACAGGGGCGGGCTTGGGAAAACTGACCCATGCCGCGCAGGGCAGGGCGTCGGCCAGCGCCAGCAGCGCCGCCACCGGATCGTCGCCATCGCCATCGCGCAGGCGCGTCCACACGGCAAATTCGGGCGTCTTCTCCGCCTCGAACAGGCGCGCGCCCGCGGCGAGGCGGAACTCGAAACGGCCCAGAAAGCCTTGCAATGGCTTGGTCGTCTTGTGGAAGGGATCGCACTGTTCGGGCGGTGGCACGGCGAGGCGCTCGGCATGGTCGTGCACCACGGCGCTGTCGCGGGTCGCGCCGAAGGTGAAGGTCGCGCGCGTCGCCAGCCCGTCCGCATTCCAGCAATCGGCCGCGACGATGGCGGACGATCTTCCGCGCCGAAGTATCTGGGGGCGAAAGCGCAGCGCGCCTGACGCAGGGCCGACGAAACTGAGCTGCGCGGATCGCAGCGGCGGCAATCCCTCGAACGCGCGGCACGTCGCGCCATAAGCGAGCGCGGCCGTGATGCCGCCGAACAGGGTTCGCCCCTGCGCCCACTCCTCCGGCGCGTCGATGCAATAGTCTTCGCCGTCGAGGGCGAGGGCGGCGATGGTGTCGGACAGGCTGGTCATGCGTCAGGGATGGAATGGACGGGAGGGGGCGTCAATCCTCCCGCATCGCCTGCCGCTCGGAAAGGTCCGTCAGCCCTTCAGGCGGGCGGCGTCCCGGCCTGCCCCATCTGCCACAGGAAGAAGGCGAACTCCTCCGCCGTTTCCTTCAGCGATTCCCAGCGGCCCGACTTGCCGCCATGGCCAGCGCCCATATTGGTCTTGAGGATCAGCGCCGCATCGTTGGTGCGATGCTCGCGCAGTTTCGCCACCCATTTGGCCGGCTCCCAATAGGTCACGCGCGGATCGTTGAGGCCCGCCGTCACCATGAGGGGCGGATAGGGTTGCGCCTTCACATTGTCATAGGGGCTGTAGGAGGCGATCAGGTCATATGCCGCCATGTCCTCGATCGGATTGCCCCATTCCGGCCACTCGCCCGGCGTCAGCGGCAGCGATGCGTCCAGCATGGTGTTGAGCACGTCCACGAACGGCACATGCGCCGCGACCGCGCCCCATAGCTCCGGGTCGCTATTGACCACCGCGCCCATCAACTCGCCGCCCGCCGATCCGCCGCTGATCGTCACCTTGCCCGCGCTCGACCAGCCAAGGTCGATCAGGCCCTTCGCCACGTCCACGAAGTCGTTGAACGTGTTGGCGCGCTTGTCCAGCTTGCCGTCCAGATACCATTGCTGGCCCAGATCGTCCCCGCCGCGGATATGCGCGATGGCATAGGCGAATCCCCGGTCGAGCAGCGACAGGCGGCCGGTGGAGAAGCCCGGCTCTATCGCGATGCCGTAAGCGCCATAGCCATAGAGGTGGATGGGCCGCGATCCGTCCCGTGGAAAATCCCTGGGATAGACGATGGAGACCGGCACCTGCGTCCCATCGCGCGCCGTGATGTTCACCCGCTCGCTGGCATAGCGCGTCGGATCGTAGCCCGAGGGTATCTCCTGCACCTTGAGCGTGGTGCGGATGCCGGTCGCCAGGTCGAGGTCGAACACCGTTTCCGGCGATACCATCGACTCGTAGCTGATGCGCAGCTTCGCCGTGTCATATTCGGGATTGTCGTCGAGGCCCGCGACATAGGCAGCCTCCGGGAAAGTGATCCGGTGCGGCGTATTGGTGGCGTAATCGCGCAGCTCGATCTGGTCGAGGCCGTCCTCGCGCCCTTCGGTCACGTAGAAGCTTTTGAACAGCGACACGTCGGTCAGGTAGAAATGATCGGAAGCCGGGATGACCTCCTCCCATACGTCCGGCGTCTCGACGCGGGCGCGCACGAGGCGGAAATTGGGGTGGGTGTCGTTGGTGCGGATGTAGAGCCAGCCATCATGCTCATCGACATCATATTCGCGGCCCGGCTGGCGCGCGGAGACGAGGCGGGGCGGGGCGGTGGGATCGGCGGCGGGCACCAGCCACACCTCGCTCGTCACATGGTCGCCCGTACCGATGACGATCCAGTTCTCGCGGCTGGTCAGGCCGACGGAGACGCGGAAACCCTCGTCATCCTCGTGGAACAGTTCGATATCCTCGGACAGGGGCGTACCGATGCGGTGCAGGCGGGCATTGTCCGTGCGCCAGTTATCATTGGCGAGACCGTAGATCAGCGCCTTGCTGTCCTGCGTCCAGACCAGCGCCGACAATGTGCCGGGGATGACGTCGGGCAGCAGCTCGCCGGTGTCGAGGTCGGTTATCCGCGCCTCGAACCGCTCCCCTCCGTCATCGTCCACTGCGAAGGCGAGATAGCGCGCGCAGGGGCTGATGGAGATGGCGCCAAGGCGGAAATAGTCCGCCCCTTCCGCCAGTGCCGGCTCGTCGAGGATCAGCTGCGCCTCGCCGCCTGCCACCGGACGGCGGAACCACTGGCGATATTCCGCGCCCGCCTCGAACGCGCGCCAATAGACGAAATCGCCGTCCTTTTGCGGAACGGAGGCGTCATCCTCCTTAATGCGGCCCTTCATCTCCTCGAACAATGTGTCGATCAGCGGCTGGTGCGGGGCCATGGCCGCCTCGAACCATGTATTTTCCGCCTCCAGATAGGACAGCACGTCCTTGTCCGTGACCTCGGGATAGCCGGGATCGCGCAGCCATGCCCATGGGTCGGAGAGCGTGCGGCCGTGGAAGGTGGCGCTGTGCGGGCGCTGCGGCGCGCGGGGAGGCTGTTGGGCTTCTGTCATCGCGCGGAGATAGAGACCTATCGGCGAAGGCTCAATGCCGCTTGTGTTCCACCCCAACCGTCCCTTGCATTCCGTGCCTGCTTCCAACCTGCCGCAAATTTCCTATGTTGGGACAAACGCCCATCAGGAACACCCACGCCATGTCCACCCATGAAGACCGCCTCAAGGCCCTGCGCGAACAGCTTTCCCGCGACCGGCTCACCGGCTTCGTCGTGCCGCTGACCGATGAGCATATGTCCGAATATGTCGGCGCTTATGCCCAGCGACTCGCCTGGTTGACCGGCTTCCAGGGGTCCGCCGGCGCCGCCGCAGTGCTGCCGGCCGAAGCCGCCATCTTCACCGACGGCCGCTATACCTTGCAGGTCCGCGAGCAGGTGTCCGGCGATCAGTGGAGCTATCAGTCGGTCCCGGAAACGAGTGTCGCCGAATGGCTCGGCCGTCACGCACCCGAAGGCGGCCGTATCGGTTACGATCCCTGGCTCCATACCAAGAGCTGGGTCGAGCAGGCGACGCGCGCCTTGCAGGAAAAGGGGGCGGAGCTGGTCGCGGTCGATACCAACCCGATCGATAGCGTCTGGCCCGATCGTCCGCTGCCGTCGACGGCGCGGCTCGTGGTGCAGCCGGAT
>JBEVNC010000047.1:0-22146 GCA_040508315.1 Sphingobium sp. | reverse complement strand
CGAAAATGGTGGTGGAGCGCATCGAAGGTGGCGTGACGGCGCAGGGTATCGCCCTGCTCCTCCGTCCATTGCGACAACTGCATCCGCGTCTCCGCGCCCAGCGCAGCGAAGGCCGTGCGCAGGACCGCGAGATGCTGCGGCACTGCCGCCTCCCAGTCGATCAACGCACCGCCGACATCACGGGGAAAGCCGGGCAATGCCTCCATCGCCGGGTCGGCCAGCGCGATGTTGAGGAACAGGCGGCTCGATGGCGCATAGGGGCTGAAGCGCGCGCCGTCGCCGGGATAGAGCGCATGGACCGGACTGATCGCCACCGCATCCGCGCCGCGCTCTGCAAAGAGAGCGGCGGCGTTTCTCAGATGCCCGAAATGGCCGAAGGGCTGGCCCTGCTCGTCACGCAGCGCAGGGATCTGCACCGAAGGGCCCCAGAGCCGCCGGTCGGCGATCGATGCGATGGGCACGCAGCCATGCGGTGCCACAGCGAGTGTCAGTTCATGCCCGGCAATGCGCAGGCGGTAATAGCCCGGCTCCGCGACGGGCGCGAGCATGCCTTCCGCGACCGCCAATGCCATGCGCGCGCCATGTTCGGGAACCAGTTCGGCCTGTGTCGTGCCGATGAGGGCGGTCGGCAGGGCAATCGGACGGCCGACGTCGCCGGAGAGGAAACCGGGCGCTACATCCCGGTCCGCGTCGATGCGGTCGAGGCCCCGCCGCCGGTCCTGCTCGCTCTCCGACGGATGGCCCAGCGCCCCCAGGATCGCCACCAGCGCATCGTCGGAGACACGCTGCGCCGCGCCGTCGGCGTCGCGCCATATGGGTTGCAGGCCCACTGCATCGGCCAGATCGTGCAGGCTGCTCATGCGGCGGCCAATGTGATGGACACGCGGCCCGCTTCGGCGAACAGGGTTTCGCCGGGCGTCTCCGGCAAGCTCGCGACCTCCTCGCCCAGATTGATCGCGATGGAGAGCGTCGCACCGTCGCCCATGCGCCACACCGCGCTGACCGCCGCCTCGCCCAGAACCTCGGCGCCGACCGACGTCGCGCCGCGTAGGCGCGGGACGATATGCCGGGCGCGAAGGCCGATCAGCGTGCGATACAGCGTCTCCCATTCTGCGGCGTCCGGCCCCGGCTCCACGCGCGACGCGGCGAAGGTCGTCTCCGCATTGGGATCGGGGATGCGGGCTCGCGCCGCCTCGTCCGAGAAAGCATCGAACTTGGCGAACTCACGCCGCCGCCCCTCGCGCACGGCGTCGGCCAGATCGTCATGGAAGTCGGTGAAGAACAGGAAGGGTGAGCGCGATCCCTGCTCATCGCCCATGAACAGCAGCGGTATCTGAGGTGAGAGCAACAGCAGTGCCGTGGCCGCGCGCAACCGGGCCTTGTCGGTCAGCAGCGTCAGCCGCTCGCCCATGGCGCGATTGCCGATCTGGTCGTGATTCTGGAGGAAGGCAACGAAGGCTGTGGGCGGTAGATGGCCACTGGGCTTGCCGCGTGTCTTGCCATCCTGATTGGGCGACGCCTCGCCCTGATAGATGAAGCCTTGCGACAGGCAGCGCGCCAGCCGCTCTGCGGGCTGGTCGGCGAAATCCTGATAATAAGCACTCGTCTCGCCGGTTAGCAGGACGTGGAGGACATTGTGGAAATCGTCGTTCCACTGGGCGTCGTAGCGGCCGGGAGCCAGCCGATCCGCGTCATTATGCTCATTTTCGAGGATCAGGTGGACATGGCGATCCGGGCCGATGGCGGCGCGGATGTCCGTGGCCAGCGTATCGAGGAAATCGTCGTTGCCGATAGCATGCACCGCGTCGAAACGCAGGCCGTCGAAGCGATACTCCTCCAGCCACATCAGCACATTCTCGCGGAAATAGGCCGCGACTGCCGCCTGATCCACCGCGACCGCGCCGCCCCATGGCGTGTCCACCTCCGCATGGAAGAAGTCCGGGGCATAGGCGCCCAGATAATTCCCGTCCGGCCCGAAATGATTATAGACCACGTCGAGCAGGACCATCAGGCCAAGCCCGTGCGCCGCATCGACCAGCGCCTTCAGATCGTCCGGCGACCCGTAGCATTCGGCCGGAGCGAAGGGCAGCACCCCGTCATAGCCCCAGCCGCGCGTGCCCCCAAAGGCGTTGACCGGCATCAGTTCGACGGCGGTGATGCCCATGTCCGCGATACGCGGGAGGTCGTCGATCAGACCGCGAAAGCCACCACAAGCGCCTACATGCACTTCCTGGATGACGGCTTCTTCCCAGGGGCGCCCCTGCCAGTCGCGCCAAGCAAAGTCGCGCGACGTCACTATGCTCCAGCCATGGACGCCGCCGCTCTGCGCGCGCGACGCGGGATCGGGGACCGCCAGCCCGTCATCGAGGATGAAACGGTAATGCGTGTCCGGCGCAGCCTCTGTTTCCACATGAAACCAGCCGTCATCGCCTGCTGTCAGGGGCAGCGAGCCTGCCCCCTCGATCTCAAGCGCGGGCGCCTGTTGTGCGGGCGCCCAGAGTGCGAAACGATACCGGCCCTGTCCCGCTTCAGTCGGTCCCCAACAGGTCATCAGTTTTCATACGCATTCAGCGTGAGGACGACGGCCGCGCTGTGCGGGGCGACTTCATATTCCCCGTCCAGGTGGACATCCTCCAGTTCCGGTCGCGCACTGTCGATCAGCAGGATACGCTCGTTCGCGGGTCCGGGCAGTGCGAAGCGGATCGGCTCGTCGCTGGCGTTGAGCAGCAGGTTGATCGCCTCGGTCCGGCCATCCTCCAACTGGGTGGCCCGCCGCATCGACAGCGCCCGTCCGTCCGGATTGCCCCAGTCCTCCTGCGACAATTGCTGCCCGCGCTCGTCCCACCATTCGACATCGTTGATGCCGTGGCCCGGCGAATCTTGCCCGTAAAGGAAGACCGGCGCGCGCAGCACGGAATGGCGCTTGCGCAGTGCGATCAGTCGGCTGGTGAAGGCGTTCATGGCCGCGCCACGCTCCGTCTCGCGCACCGACCAGTCGATCCAGCTGATCGCATTGTCCTGGCAATAGGCATTGTTGTTGCCGCCCTGCGTGCGCCCGAATTCGTCGCCCGCGACGATCATCGGCGTGCCCAGCGATGCGAGCAGCGTCAACATCATGGAGCGCTGCACCTTGTCGCGCGTCTCGATGATCCCCTGATCCTCGGTCGGCCCTTCCACGCCCCAGTTGCGCGACAGGTTGTTGTCATGGCCGTCCCGATTATCCTCGCCATTGGCTTCGTTATGGCGCTCCTCATAGGAAACGAGGTCGGCGAGCGTGTAGCCGTCATGGCTGGTCAGGAAATTGACGCTCGCCCATGGCCGCCGCGAACGGCGGTCGAACAGGTCGCCCGAGCCGGACAGCCGCGCCGCCAGATCCCCGCGCTGGCCCGGATCTCCGCGCCAATATTTGCGCACCGTGTCGCGATATTTGTCGTTCCATTCCGCAAAGCCGGGCGGAAAATTGCCGAGCTGATAGCCCCCCATGCCGACATCCCATGGCTCGGTGATCAGCTTGAGCCGCCCCAGCACCGGGTCCTGGCGCAGCACGTCGAAAAACCCCGCATTGGGATTGAAGCCGGTATCGGTGCGCCCCAGCGTCAGGCCGAGATCGAAGCGGAAACCGTCGATGCCAAAGGATGTCGCCCAATAGCGCAGCGAGTCCGCCACCATCTGGATCACGCGGGGATGCGTCAGGTTGAACGTGTTGCCGGTGCCGGTGTCGTTGATGCAGTAGCGCTTGTTGTCGGGCAGCAGCCGGTAATAGGTCGCATTGTCCAGCCCGCGCCAGGACAGCGTCGGTCCCAGTTCGCTCCCCTCGCAGCTATGGTTGTATACGACATCGAGAATGACCTCGATCCCGGCCGCGTGCAGGCGGCGAACCGCCACGCGCAGTTCGTCCTGCGTATCGCCCGCGAAATAGCTTGGTTCCGGCGTGAAGAAGTTGAGACTGTTATAGCCCCAATAATTGCGCAGCCCCTTTTCCTGCAGGAAGCGATCCTGCGTGAAGGCATGGATCGGCATCAACTCGATCGCCGTGATGCCCAGGCGCTTGAGATGATCGATGACCTTGGGATGGGCCAGCCCCGCAAAGGTTCCGCGCTCCTGTGGCGGCGCTTCCTCCAGCAGCTTGGTCAGACCCTTGGCATGCGCCTCGTAGATGACCGTGTCGGACCAGGGCGTGTTGGGCCGCACGTCGCGGGACCAGTCGAAAATATCATGGCTCACCACGCCCTTGGGCATGGCCGGCGCGCTGTCGCGTTTGTCGAAGCCGAGATCGCCGCGGCGGCCGCGGACCGGATAGCTGTGCAGCACGTCGGTCCAGCGCACAGTGCCGTGCAGGCGGCGGGCATAGGGATCGAGCAACAGCTTGTTGGGATTGAACCTGTGGCCCTCTTCCGGCTCATAGGGACCGTAGGCGCGATAGCCGTAGAGCAGTCCCGGCCGCGCATTGGGCAGGTAACCATGCCATACCTCGTCCGTACACTCCGGCAGGGCGAAACGGGCGACCTCCCGCTTGCCCGACGGCTCGAACAGGCACAGCTCGATCTTTTCGGCATGAGCGGAGAAAATGGCAAAATTGACGCCAAGCCCGTCGAAAGTGGCGCCAAGAGGATAAGGTACGCCGCCTTCGAGGCGTTCGGGCAAGAGGCTCAAGTGCGATCCTTTTCAGGTTGCAAGGGCCCATGCGCCGGAAGACGGCGCTCAGGCAGATCAGCGGGTAAGCCGGATTTCAAACGGTCCGGCAGAGTATAGGCGGTTCAGGTCGTGGCGGCCTTGGCGCGCGATGCGCGGGGTTTGCGCGGCGGGGCGACCGGCGGGGACTCAGGGCCACCGTCGACTGTCGCGCCGTCCGGGACAATCGCGAAGGGATCGGCCTGCTCCAGTTCGAGCCGGGCCTGTTCCCAATGAACCGTGTCGCGGCCCTCCGGCCTACCTTCTGCTTCCCACAGCGCATGTGCACGCGCCCTGATCGCCTGTTCGTCTGCCATCTTCGCTCCCCGGCACGGGCAATTCTGTATGCGAGGCATAAAATGCACGGGCAGGCAAATGGATGCACCGCAGCGCAGCAAAAGCGGTCAGTCTTCTCCGGCCGATGGGGGCACGCCCAGCCTTTCCAGCCATGCCCGCGCCTGCTTCGGCTCGCCCACGGCGCTCGGCGCGACGGGACCGCGCGAGGCCATGAACTCGCGGTGCAGGCCGAACGGCTCCATGGCCAACTGCTCGCGCATCTCGTCGATGGTTTCGCCAAGTTCTGTCAGGTTCGCAACGACCGGCGCCGCCTTGGCGCGCGCCAGCTTGTCATTGTTATGATCGAACAGGCCCCAGCTTCCAGCGGCCGTGGTTCGCAGCGCTGTGATCAGCGCGTCGAGATACTCCGCCTCCAGTTCGGTGCGGCGGACGTCGAGGCGTTCGAGACGGTCGGCTTTTGCCATGAGCTTCCTCAGCCGGATACGACCTGCAACGCCTGCGCCAGCGCATTTTCGAGTTGAGCCTGCCCGAATGGCTTGCCCAACTTGATGATGCGGGCGCGGGCGTCGGCGGGAATCTCGCCATAGCCGCTCGCCAGGATGATCGGCAGATCGGGGCGCAGCGTGGCGACATGCCCGACCAACTGCGTGCCCGTCATTCCCGGCATGGCCTGATCGGTGATGAGGACGTCGATATCGGGATTGTCGCGCAGGCACGCCAGCGCCTCCTCGCCCGATCCCGCCTCGAACACCTGATGCCCCAGATCCTCCAGCAGAGCGCCCGTATTCATCAGGATCAGCCAGTCGTCGTCCACCGCGAGGATCTTCAGCGATCCCATGGAAGCCGCATCGCGCTCCACCGCAGCTGGCGCGGCAGCCTCCGCCTGCACCTCTTCCGACGCAGGCAGCCACAATATCGCGGTCGTGCCGTTGCCCAGCGTGCTTTCCAGGGAGAAGGTGCCGCCCAGTTGCTTGGCCAGGCCGTGGATCATCGACAGGCCAAGGCCGGTGCCCTTGCCCACGCCCTTGGTCGTGAAGAAGGGCTCGGTCGCGCGCGACAGCGTCGCCTCGTCCATGCCGACGCCTGCATCGACCACCGAAAGACCGATATAGCGTCCCGGCGCAAGACCCGACGGCGCGCCCTCCGCCACCGTCTGTGCGCATGCGCCGATGCGGATGACACCGCCGTCCGGCATCGCGTCGCGCGCGTTCACGGCAAGGTTCAGCACCGCCATCTCGAGCTGGTTCACGTCGGCCGTCACCGGCGGCAGATGCGCCGGAAAATCGAGGTCGAGCCACCATGCGGGGCCGATGGTCCGCTGCACGAGGTCGGTCATGCCGCGCACCAGCGCCTCGACCTCGACCCGAACCGGCGTCAGATCCTGCCGCCGCGCGAAGGCGAGCATGCGCTGCGTCAACGCAGCGCCGCGCTGCGCGCCCTGCATGGCATTGTCGATCAGCCGGTCGGTATGGGGATCGCCGGGCAGGCGCTTTTGCAGCAGCGTCAGGCTGCTCTGGATCGCCATCAGCAGATTGTTGAAATCATGTGCGATGCCGCCGGTCAGCTGGCCGACAGCCTCCATCTTCTGCGCCTGACGCAGCGCTTCTTCGGCTTCGCGGCGATTGGCGACCTCCTGCTCGACGCGATGTTCCAGCGTATCGTTGAGTTCGCGCAGCGCCGTCTCGAGCTGTTTGGACGTGGTTACGTCGTAGACCACGCCGATCAGCCGATAACCCGCACCCTCATGCAGTTTCTCGCCGCGCCGTGCGATCCATCGCTGTGCACCATCGTCGGCGCGGGTGATGGCGAACACGCCCTCCAGATCGTCGGCAAGGCCAGCATCGCCCTCGGCATTGACCGGGAATAGCGGCGGCTCGCCGGGTCTCACGACCGCATTGACCGTCTGCACGGGGAGGACGGAGGCGGGATGCAGGCCGAGCAGACGACAAAATTCGTCGGACACGGATACCGTCGCGAACCCGTCCATATATTCGAACGTGCCGACGCCGCCCGCACTCTGGGCGATACGCAGCCGTTCTTCGGCACGCTTGCGCTCGGTCACGTCGACGAGCACGCCCATGAAGCGCACCGGCTCGTCCTGTTCGTCCAGATGCGTCTGGCCGCGGGCATGCACCCACAGCACCGCGCCATCGGGCAGAAGGATGCGAAATTCCTTGGAGAAGAGCTCTGCGCCGGCCAGCATGCCGGCAACCGCTATCCTGATACGCGGTCGATCATCCACATGGATGGCGCGAAAGAAGCAGGCGGTCTCAACGCCAACCGCCATATCCTGCGCATTCAGGCCGTGCAGCGCCGCAAACCCGGCATCGGCCCGCAACACTCCGCCCCTGATATCCCAGTCCCATGAGCCGCTGGCGCCCACCATCGACAATCTGCGCAGTTCCGTTCCGCGATCAGGCATCGTCGCCGACGATCCGGCGAATGAACTCCGCCAGTAATTCCTTGAGCATCGCCAATGACGGCAGGTCCATGATCATCGCGATATAGCCGCGGATATTCCGGCTTCGCACGGAGAAATCGATGTAGAGGAAGAGGACGAGGCCGTTCGCCGTCTCCGCCCCGTCCACCTCGAACAGCGTATCGCCTGTACCGCGCAGCACCTCCGGTATGGTCATGGTCAACGAGCGCCTGAGCATGTTGGCCATGGTGGCGAGGCAGCTGTTCAATATGACATTGCCGGTCTCGGCCAGCGCCTCCACCTCGATGTCGGCCATGTCCTCGGCGCTCATCTCGCCGCCCGTCACGGCACGGACCAGCGCAAGGCTGTTGGATTCCGGAAAGATCAGCAGCGCGCGGCCCGAGAAGGGACCGCTGAAACCCTGCCGAACCGCGACCAGCTCGCTCGTCTCGCGCTCGCTGATCAGGCGGGCGGCGCGGCGCTGGCTCACCACGTCGATGGACGGGACCGACAGCAACACCTGATCGCCGATCATCTTGCGCAGGCTGGACGCGGCGCGGCTGACGCCGATATTGACGATCTCCGTCAGCGCGTCGCGTTCGAGTTCTTCGAGGACGATGCTCTCTGGCGTCACGCGCGCTGCGATCTGAGGCGAAGGGCGGCGCCCGCCAGGAAAGGCTCCAGCCCGTCGGCCGTCACGGGCTTGGCCACGAAGGTCGCGCCGATCTCCCGCGCGCGCGCGATGATCTCGTCCTGGATGTTGGCGGTGATGATGGCGATAGGCATATCGGGGCGCATAACACGCAATTCCGCCGCGAGTTCAAGCCCGTCTTTCTCCGGCATGTTGAAATCGATCAGCGCGACATCGACCGTATCCGCGTCGATGACTTCCAACGCCTGAACAGCATTCCCCGCCTCCGCCTTGCGCCACTCGGGCTGCAACTCGGCCAGCGCCTTGCCCGCAACGATGCGGGCCAATTTGCTGTCATCGACGATCAGGACAGTAACCGGCATATGCGACTCCGAAATCTTCTCATTTTTGGGTACGTTCCCGAGGAAACAGGGTTGGATAAGCTGGCGCGCCTCGTTCGTCCTTACAGCAAATCAATCTGCGGAAAAATATTTCGTGCAAGGAACGGGTCGGCGGGAACGCCGCGGAGCGTCGGCGCGAGGGCAAGGACGATCTGAACGACCGCCATGTGCATGCGTCGCACGCCGCTCAGATCGACCGCGGAGCCCGGATGATCCTGCAACGTGCAGAGTAGCGTCTCGGCATCCTCGGCGGTGCAACGGCCCTCCAGAAACACGATATCGCCATCCATGCGCACGCTCATGCGACCAGCCCCGGCAGGTCGAGGACGAGCAGCACCGCGCCGTCGCCCATCAGCGCCGATCCGCCCACGCCCGGCACGGCGGCCAGCATCCCGACCGGCGGGCGCACCAGCATGTCGATCCGCTCCGCGAAGCCATCGACGCGCAGCGCCACCGCCTCGCCACTGGCGCGGGTGACGAGCAGTTTGGCGGGCGCCGTCTCCCGCTCCGTCCGGCCAAGCAGGGCCGCCAGGCTCAGGACCGGCACCGTCCGGCCGCGCAAGACGCAGGCAGTGCCGCCGCCGATGGGCAGCAGCGCCCCGGCATCGACGCGCACCGTCTCCACCACCTGATCCAGCGCGACACCATAGCGATCCCCGCCCGCCTCCACGACCAGCAGCCGCGTGGTGAGCGCGCTCGCCGGAAAGCGCAGATGAAATTGCGTGCCCTCGCCCGGACGGCTGTCGATGGCGATGGTGCCGCGCATCCGCTCCACCGCCATGCGCACCGCGTCCATGCCGACACCGCGCCCCGACAATTCCGTCACCGTTTCCGCCGTCGAGAAACCTGGCAGGAAGATCAGGCGCAGCGCCGCACCGTCGTCGAGCGCATCGGCGGCATCGGCCGTCATCAGTCCCCGCGCCGCTGCCTTTGCCCGGATCATGTCGGGATCGATGCCCCCGCCATCGTCGGCCAGCACCGCCACGATCATGTCCCCGTCCCGCGCAAAGCGGAGCGTCACGCTGCCCTCGGGCGGCTTGCCTGCCGAGATACGCTTCTCCGGCGGCTCGATGCCATGGTCGATGGCGTTGCGCAGCAGGTGGACGAGCGGTTCGAACAGGCCGTCCGCAATCTGCCGATCCACCTCCAGCCCTTCGCCGATTATGGTGAGGCTGACGGATTTCCCGGCGTCGGCCGCGATCTCGCGCGCCAAACGCGGCAAGCGGCGCAGCGCCGGTTCGAGCGGGACGGAGCGGACCGCATCGACACTGGCATGAAGGTCCGTGGCCGCGCGCTCGATCCCCGCCTGCACGGTGCGGATCGCGGCGGCGAGCGTTCGGTCGACCTGCCCCGCCTTCTCCGCCAACGGCGCCAGGGCATTGATCGCCACCAGCAACCCGCCCAGCCCATCCGCCAGCGCATCGACCCGCGCCGCATCGACGCGCAGGACGTCGCGGGCGACGCGTTCGGGCGCGGCCGGCGCGGCGCTTAGCTGCTGGACTTCGACCAGCACGACCTGATCGGATACCAGTCGAAAGGCCGTCCGCACCGCATCGATCGGCGCGCTGCTCAATCCCTCAACCACGCTGAAGCAGGCAAATGGCTCGATGGTCGCCGCATCCGGCCATGCGCCATCCCTGGGCGATATGGCGAGCGCCAGCAGGTCGGGCACGCCCGCCGCCACCGCGAGCGGGTCTTCGCCGCGAAAGAAACAGTCGGCGTCCGGCGTGTAGCGAAAGGCGATCAGCGGTCCCGATACATCGGCGACCGCAGCCCGTTCGCGCACCAGCAGGTCTGACGTCCAATCCGGCGTGGCCACAGGACCGACGAGCGGCGCAGTGGCGGCGGCGGCGACCTCACCCGTGAACCCTGCCACTACCCTGTCGGCGTCGCGTCCGGCATCATCGCCCAGCGCGCCCGTCCGCTCCATCTCCTCGATCCAGCGATCCGTCTGGTCGATGCAGGCGACCAGCGCGTCGGTCAGTGCCGTATCGGCGGCCGCCTGTCCCTTGCGCACGCCGTCCAGCAGACTCTCGGCCGCGTGCAGCATGCGTTCGGCGGGCGCCATGTCGAACAGCGCGACCGACCCCTTGAGCGTGTGGATGGCGCGGAACAACCCGTCGAGCGCGGCGCGATCCGCAGGATCGCGCGCGAGCGCCGTCAGATCGGCCGACGCCTGCGCGATCAGGTCGCGCCCTTCGATCAGGAATTGCTCGAGCAGTTCGTCCATCAAGGCTTACGATAGACTATCGCGTCCGGAAGGCGAACCTGTGAGAAGTCCGCGGTGATGCGCGCCATGGACTCGCTGTGACCGAGGCACAGATAGCCGCCGGGATTGAGGCTGTCGGACAGATTCCGGGCCGCCAGCGCGCGCGAGGCATCGTCGAAATAGATGAGAAGGTTGCGGCACAGGATCACGTCGAAGCGCCCCATGCCGGTCAGCGTGCCTGCATCGATGATATTGGCGGACACGAACCGAACCGATTCGCGCAGATCGTCGATGATCCTGCGGTGATAATTTTCCTCCGCCTCGAAATAGCTTGCCAGCATTGTTTCGGGCAGCCGCCCGAGCGACCGCGCGTTGAATCGCCCGTCGCGCGCTTCCGCCAATGCCTCCGTATCGATGTCGGAGCCGACGATCTCGATATTATAGGCATCGACCAGCGGCCAGTTTTCCAGCAGCCACAAGGCGATGGAATAAGGCTCCTCCCCCGTCGAGCAGGGCATGGACCATATCCGCACCAGATCGCCCGGCCGCTTGCCTTGCACGATATCCGGCAGGATATGGTTGCTGAGCGCCCGCAACTGGTGATCCTCGCGGTAAAAATAGGTTTCGTTGATCGTGAAGGCGTTGATGAGTGCCTCGCGCTCGGCCGGGTCGGTGGCCGCGAGGTCGAGATAGCTGTGCGGATCGCGAACGCGCCGGTTGGCCATTCGGTCGATCAGGCGCCGCTCGATATAATAGCGTTTGCCCGGCCCGAAGATCATGCCCGTCCAGCGATAGAGCAGCGCCCCCGTCCGCGCGATGGCGGCGTCGGTGAAGGACGGCGGCAACCGATCCGCTTCGCTCATCGCCGGAACCGCGCGAGCAGCCGCCCGGCTATGGCATCGAGCGGCACGACTTCGCTTGCCCCGCCCTGCGCGACGAGTGCGCCCGGCATGCCCCAGACCACGGCGGTCTCGGCTGCTTCCGCTATGGTGTGGCCTCCGCCTTGCATGATCTGCGTCATTGCCATCGCCCCGTCATTTCCCATTCCGGTCATCAACACACCGATCAGCCGTTCGGGGGCAACGAGACGCAGTGCGGATGCGACGAGCCGATCGACGCTGGGATGCCAGAAATGCGCCTCGCTGCGCGGCGCGCTGCGCGCCACCAGCATGTTCGCGCGGCGCGACAGGATCATGTCGGCATCGCCCCGGCCGATATAGACATGGCCGGGCGCGATCACCGTCGATCCCTGCACCTCCTCCACCGCGATGGCGCATTGGCGGTCGAGCCGCCGCGCGAGCGCGCCGGTGAAGGTCATGGGCATGTGCTGCGCGACCAGCACAGGCCATGGGAAATCGGCGGGCAACCCTCCCAGCAGCGCGTCGAGCGCCGGCGGCCCGCCCGTCGAGCAGCCCACCAGCACCACGCCCATGCCAGGGTCGGCGGGGCTGGCCGCCGTCGTTCGCCGACCCGGCGATGGGGAAACGGGTGCCGCCCGCACCTGAGCGCGAACCCGTTCGCGCAGGCGCGTCGCGCGGGAAATGCGCGCACTCGCCGCTGCGCGCACCTTCTCCACCAGCAGCGGCGCCACTGCGTCGATCTCCAGCGACACCGCGCCGCCCGGCTTGGGCACGAAATCGACCGCGCCCAGCGCCAATGCCTCCAGCGTCTCCTCCGCGCCTTCCCGTGTCAGGGCGGAGACCATCACCACCGGGCAGGGCCGCAACAGCATGATGCGGTCGAGGCAGGCGAGGCCGTCCATGCCCGGCATGGTAATATCCAGCGTCACCACATCGGGCGCGACCGCCGCGATCCGCGCCAGCGCTTCCTCGCCGCTGCGCGCAACCTCGACGGTGAAATCTCCGGCGGCCGTGAAGATGTCGGACAGGAGCCGCCGCATCAGCGGCGAATCGTCCACGATCAGCAATTTTATCACGAGGCGGCCGCGGCTCCCCCAACCTCGAGCGCACGCAGCAGCGCCTGCTCCGCCCGGTCGAGCAATTCGCGCGGGCTGACGATCAGGATCATGCGGCCTTCGTCCATCAGGTTCGCCACCCGCTCGAACATGCGCGTCTCGCCCTTGCCGAGATCGGGTGCGGGACTGAGGCTATCGGTCTCGACCCGCAATACCTCCGACACCGCATCCACGATGAAGCCTGCATGCAGGTCGCCCATGCGCACGACCACGACACGCCGCCGCGCGCCCGCCGACGCGGCCCCGCCGAAACGCTGCGCTTGATCGATGACGGGGATGACTTGTCCGCGCAGGTTCATCACCCCCTCGACGAAGCCGGGCGCCCTGGGCAGCGGCGTCAATTTTGCCGGGAGCGCCGTCACCTCTTCCACCGCATCGATGGGAAGGCCGAACGACTCCGCGCCGATGCGCAGCACCAGAAACTGCTCGGTCGGCTTTTCGGCGCGATCCTGCTCCACTGCGTCCTGTCCTCCTGCACCACCCTGAAGCAGCCGTGCCGTAATGTCGCCGCGCACCAGCCTGTCGGTCGCCAGGACGGACACAAGATGGCGACCGCCATCGATCCGGCAGATCGCGTCGATCCCCGCCTCAGCACCGCCCCGGTTCAGCACCTGCGGCACTGCATCGATATCCGCTTCGTCGACGCGCAGCACCGCCCGCATCGCATCGACCACCAGGCCGACCCGGTGCGCGCCGATCCTGACCACCAGCACGCGTGCACGATTGCCCTCATCCAGCGCGGGCAGGCCGAGCAATGCGGGAAGCGAGAGGAGCGGCAGCACCGTCCCGCGCGAGACGACGCTGCCCACCACCGCCGCATCCGCATGCGGCACCCGCGCAATCTCCTGCGGCACCCGCAGCACTTCCTCCACCGCCGTCAGTGGCAGCGCGAAGTCCTGATGCCCGACCGCGAAACTCACCAGCGCGAGACGCTCGTCCTGCGCCGTCTCCCCTTCGTCTATCGCCAGCGCGGCGCTCGCCCGCCGCGCCCCGGCGCCTGCCGTGACGATACCGGCCACCAGCGCGGCGATGTCGATCCGTTCGATCGTATCGCCCGCATCAACGATCTCCTCGACGCCGTCCACCGCCAAGCCGACCGCCTCGCCCGCGTCGACCAGTATCACGCGCCGGGTCGCCGTCTGCTCTTCTCCCAGCAGCGCGGCGAGCGACAGCACCGGCACCACGGTTCCGCGCATATTGGCCAGGCCGAGCATCGCCGCCGGGGCCAGTGGCACACGCGAAAGGCGCGGCATCACCGCCACCTGGCCGACCAGCGCGGCAGGCACGCCCAGCCGCCTGCCGCCCTGCCGGACGGCCAGCAACCGCTGATCGGCGTCGATCACCGTACCTATCCGACCTGCGCATGGAGCGCGGCGGCGATGGTCGCGATCTCCTCGATGGCAGCGGCGAGCGATTCTGCTCCGTCCGCCTGCTGACGCGCCGCTGTCGCGGCCTCACGCGCCGCACCCGCAGTAAGGTCGGCCGCGGCTGCGATCTGGCCCGCGCCGACGCGAATTTCGCGCACGGCGGCCAATATATCTTGTGTACCTGTGGCAATGGCGCTGTTTCCGTCGCGCACGGTCAGCAATTCTGCGCTGACGACGTCGAACCGTTCGATCATCGCGCGATTGCTGACGATCTCCGCCTCCGTACCACCGACCAGCAGATCGAGGTCGCGGCGGATCGCGGCGACCCTGTCCTGCATCGCGCGCACTGCGTCCTTCGCGCTGTCCGCGCTGCCGGCTGCGGCGCGAGAGAGTTTGCGGATATCGGCGGAGACATTGGCGAAACCACGCCCCGCCTGCCCGGCGCGCGTCGCCTCCACGGATCCGCTGACCGCCAGCATGCTGGTCTGCACCGCCACCAGCGCGAGATTGTCGGCAATCTTCTCGATACGGCGGCTGGTGTCGCCGAGCGCGGCGAGCAATTCGCCGACGCTGCGCACTTCCTCCAGCGCGCGTTCGACCCCGTCGCTCAGGCTGCCGACGGTCGCGCGGCCCGCCTCGACCGACCCGACCACGGCAATAACGCGCGCCTGCGCTTCGCCCGCACGTTGCAAGGCCAGGTCGGCCACCTTCTCCACCGCCCCCATGGCCGCGCTCGACTGGAGCGTGGCGGACGCCTGCGCCTCGCTGCCCCGACCGATCTGTTCCAGCGCGACGAGAATCTCGGAGGACGCGCCAGACAATTCCTGCACGGTCGCGGACAGCTGCTCGGCAGCGGCAGCCAGTTCCTCGACCACCGCGCCGCGCTGTGCGTCGTCGCCCAGCCGCGTGGCCAGATCGCCCAGCGCATTCGCGGTCTGCTGGCTTTCTTCCAGCGACACACTCTGCTGCTCGAGCGCCTGGCGCGCCTGTGCGGCAGCCGCTGCCTGTTGCTCGGCCGTGCTGGCGATCTGCTCCGCCCCCTGCTGCGCTTCGAGCGCTGCTGCTTCCGCGTCCATGGCGGCGGCAACGATGTCCTGCGCGTTCATGCCAAGGGCGGTCAGGTCGCCACGCGCCTCCCGCAGCCGGGTGACGACATCGCGCCCCGCCTGCGCTTCCGATACGGCCAGAGCGGAGGCGGCGCGCACCCGTTCGGCGATGACGCGCACTTCCTCCCCGATCCCCGCGGCCAGCGTCTGAATGTCGGCAGCATTACGTTCCGAAATTTCAGCAAGCGAGCGCACCTCGTCGGCGACCACCGCAAATCCCGCGCCCGCCTCGCCTGCCCGCGCCGCCTCGATCGCGGCATTGAGCGCCAACAGGTTGATCTCGTCCGATACGTCGGCGACCTCGACGCCGACTGCGCCGATGCTCGCCGCCCCGCCCTCCAGCGCATCCAGCAGGCCCGCCGCCGCGAGTTGGCGCTCCGCGTTCAGCTCGATGGCGGCCACCGACGCGTCGATCTGCGCGCCGATCTCGCCAAAGCGGGCCTGGGCAGCATCGGTTTGGCGCCGCGACGCCTCCGCCTGCTGGCGCGCGCTGCGAAAATTGCCGGTGAGCGCCGCGATGAGCCCGAGCGATTCCTGCGCGGCGCCCGCCGCCTCTTCGCCGCCCGTGGAGATCTGGTCGACCGCGCGCTCCAGTTCGGCCGAAGCGGCGGACGCCTGCTCCAGACCGCTGGCCAGTTCCTGCGTCGCGATGTCGATCTGCTCGATCGGTGTACGGGCACGGCTGCTCTTGCGTGCGGGCTGGCGCCTGGGCGCTTGCGTGTCGGTCAGGGCTGCCGCGGCGATGGCGGATCGGGCTCGGGTTGCGAGCATAGATTTCTTGACGAGCGCCATTGCAGTCCCTGTGCCTCTTTTCCGGGTCAGCCAGCCTTACGCGAGCCTATCGGACGACGCCAGCCCGCTTGCCCGGCCTTCTAACCCTCGCCCTGCCGCAGCAACTCGCGCGATGTCACCACCGTCTGCCGGACGAATATCACCGTCATCAGGACGCCCAGACCGCCGATGAAAAAGTCATAGGCGGATACGCCCCGCAGGAAGGACGGGATACGGCCCTGGAACAGCATGATGAGCGTCATCGCGATCAGGATGAGGCGAAGCTCCGTCGGCCCGCCCGCCAGATAGGACAGGCGCATCTGCCCCACCACGCGCGCCGCCAGAAAGGCATGGATCGAGAGCAGCAGATAGCCGATCAGCCCGAACAGCGCGACATCCATGCGGATGAACGGACTGAAGCCCAATCCGGCCAGCGCGATGAGGTTGGCGAGTGCGTCGGTGCTATGGTCGATGAAATAACCGAAGCGCGGCCGCTCTATCGAACGAAACCGCGCCACGCTGCCATCGAGCGAATCGCCGAACCAGTGAATGCCGTAACCGGCAATGGACAACCAGAGCCAGTCGATGTGCCAGCTGCTCAGCACATATCCGGCCGAAATCACGACCGCGCCGAAAAAGCCGATGGAGGTGAGGATATCCGGTGTGATCGACTCAGGCAGGCGAGCGCACAGCCATGTCAGCAACCGGCGTTCGGCGACCGCCAGGATGTTGTGCTGGATCCGGTCGACCGGGCTAGGCTGTGGCTGCATCGAGACCCTTTCCGGGCGTATGGCTTTGTAATAATTTTGCCATAGACCAGCAAAGGGCATTTTCGTAACCGAAAATATGCGACGGGGTCAGCGTCCGTCGCGTCCGGCGCGCATCCGTTCGGCGGACATGGAACGCGCCTTCCATACGCTGATCGAACGGACATATTTGGCCCGCACATTCTCCAGCGGCTCCTGGTTGATAAGCGCGTCGAGCCGCGCAATCTGATCGTGGCAGAGTTCGATTTCGGTCATCATCTGGACCTTTCGTAGCTGAGGCTGGTACGGTTTCCGAATATATGGGGATTCGGGAGAGAGATTGCATGGCCGACGCCGAACTTATCGAACGCATCGGGCTTTTGGAGGCGCACGCCGCCATCGCCGACCTTATCCACCGCTACGCCTTGAACATCCGCACGGGCCGGGCGGCCGATTCCGCCGCCCTGTTCACAGCGGACGGCGAATTCGTGGTGCGCGATGTCGAGGGACCGCGCAGCACCGAGTTCAACCAGCGCACCCACGCCGTCGGGCGCGAGGCATTGCTGGCCTATATCGGCGGATCGTCCTCCTCGAACTTTCAGGTGGTGCCGCTGATCCGCAACATATTGATCGACGTGACCGGCGACACGGCGACGAGCACCTGCCTGATGAACAGCCGCAGCTGGCCCGCCGGCGCCGAGGTATTCGGCCATTATCTGGACAGCTTCCGCAAGGAGGATGGCGAGTGGCGCTTTGCCAGCCGCATCTTCACGATCGTCAGGAAGCCGGTTTGACGGTATGATCTCCGCTACTCCGCCGCCCGCTGCATCTCCGTAGCGGCGTCGGGGTTGGGATCGGGGTCGGCCACCTCCTCCAGTACGCGGGTATATTCGCGCCACCACCACATCACGTCCTGACGGCACACCGTGTCGAACAGCGCGCGCCAGCGGCGACGGCGTTCGTCGATATCCATGACGAGCGCCTGCGCGATGGCGTCCGCCACTTCCTCGGGGCTGTGCGGATTGACCAGCAGCGCATCCACCAGCTGCTCCGCCGCGCCCGCAAAGCGCGAGAGGATCAGGACGCCGGGGTCCGCCTCGTCCTGCGCCACCACATATTCCTTGGCGACCAAGTTCATGCCATCGCGCAGCGGCGTGACGAGGCCGATCCGGGCGGCCCGGTACATGCCCGCCAACTGGTCGCGCGGATAGCCGCGATTGACATAGCGCACCGGCACCCATTCCGCGTCGGAGAACTCACCATTGATGCGCCCAGACAGATTGTCGAGACTTGAACGGATCTCCTGATAGCTTTGCACCTCGCCCCGTGATGGCGGCGCAATCTGGAGCAGGAACAGCTTGCCGTGGAGGTCGGGCCGCGAGGACAACAGCCGCTCATAACCTAGAAACCGTTCCGCCAACCCCTTGCTGTAATCGAGCCGGTCGACGCCGATGATCATCGTGCGGCCATTTGCGCTGGCGACCATGCGTTCGCGCATGCGCTGCGCGGTCTCGCCCTCGGCCGCCGCGCGGAACGGCTCGCAATCGACACCGATGGGGCAGGCGGTCAGGCGCACCCGGCGGCCGAGATACTCGACCGTATCGTCGTCATGCACGATGGCATCGGACAGCTGGTTACTGACATAATCCATGAAGGCTTCGAGCGAATCCTTCGTCTGGAACCCGATGACGTCATAGCTGAACAGCGAGTCCACCAGTTCGCGGTGGCTTGGCAGCGACACCAGCAACCGCATCGGCGGCCACGGGATGTGCAGGAAGAAACCGATCCGGTTGAGGCAGTCGCGCCGCCGCAATTCGCGGCCCAGCGGCATCAGATGATAGTCATGCACCCAAATGAGGTCGCTCCGTTCGAGGAGCGGCGTCACCGTCTCGGCAAAGCGCGCATTGACCCGTTCATAGCCGCCGGCAAAGCCGCGCTCGAACTCGGCGAGGTCGATGCGGTAATGGAATAGCGGCCACAAGGTCTGGTTCGCGAAGCCATTATAATATTCGTCGATATCCTGCGCTTCCAGGTCGATGGTCGCAGTCGCGACGCCATGGCTGCGCTGGAAATTGATCGCCCCGGTGAAGGTCTCGGTTTCCTCACCCGACCAGCCGAACCATATGCCGTTGCTTTCGCGCAGCGCGGCGGCCAGCGCAACCGCGAGACCACCCTGGGCGCCGCCGCCTTCGCCCGTCGGCGGCGATACACGGTTGGAGATGATGATCAGACGACTCAACGCGACGAACTCCATGGTTTACTGAGGAGCGCCGCACAGTTGATGAGGCCGACCAGGGAATAGGTCTGCGGGAAATTACCCCATAGCTCCCCCGTATGGGGATCGATATCCTCCGACAGCAAGCCGGATGCGGTGCGCCGTGCCAGCATTTCCTCGAACAGTTCCCGCGCCTCCTCGTCCCGGCCGGTCGCGTGCAGCGCCTCGATCAGCCAGAAGGTGCAGACGTTGAACGCGCTCTCGGGCAGGCCGAAATCGTCTTCGCTGGCGTAGCGCAGCATATAGGGGCCGCGCCGGAGGCCCTGTTCCACCGCAGCCAGCGTCCCCCGGAACCGCTCGTCCTCAGGCGTCAGGAAACGCAGGTCGAGAAGCTGGATGAGGCTGGCGTCGAGGTCGTCGCCGCCGAAAGTCGCGGAGATGCGCTGCGTGTCGGGCCGCCACGCCTTGTCGATGATGCGGTCGCGGATCGTGTCCGCCCGGTCGCGCCAGAAGGCTTCGCGCTCGGTCAGGCCCAGCGCATGCGCCGCGTTGGTCAGCCGGTCGCACGCCGCCCAGCACATGGCCGAGGAATAGGTATGGACATGGCTCTTCGTCCGAAGCTCCCACAGGCCGGCGTCGGGCTGATCATAGGATGCCCACGCCCGCTCTCCCACTTTCTCCAGAGCGCGGAAATCGTCGGTGCCCGCCATGCGGTAGAGCCGCTGGTCGAAGAAGGCCTGCGCATTGGACAGCACGATCTGGCCGTAGGCGTCGTGCTGGATCTGCTCGGCCGCCTGATTGCCGACACGCACCGGACCCATGCCGCGATAGCCGGGCAGGTCGGCGATCCATTCGGGCAGGCTCGCCTCCCCGCCGACGCCGTAGAGCGGCTGGATATGGCCGCCGCGCGCATTGTCCACGATGTTGCGCAGAAACTCGAGATAGCCCTCCAGCACATCGAGCGCACCCAGGCGGTTCAGCGCCTGCACGGTGAAATAGGCGTCGCGTATCCAGCAATAGCGATAGTCCCAGTTCCGGCCGGACCCCGCATGCTCGGGGATGGAGGTCGTCAGCGCCGCGACGATCGCACCCGTCTCCTCATGCTGGCACAGCTTGAGCGTGATGGCCGCGCGGATCACCGAGTCCTGCCATTCCAGCGGCGTCGCAAGGCCGCGCACCCAATGGCGCCAGTCCTTGATGGTCAGTTCCAGCATCTCGTCCACGGTGCGCTGGATGTCGCCCTGGAAACTCTCGTCGGGACCAAGGAAGAAATAGAGCGGCCGCTCGACGCGGAACATGCGCTCATCCTCGACCCAGCCGACCGGCGCGCTGGTCGAAAGGCGCAATGTCATGCTGTCGAGCAGATAGCGGATATGGTTGGACCCGCGCGTGCGCACCGGGTCGCCTGCGCCCCATCCTCGCGACGGACGCAGCCGCACCCGGACGCGCGGAGAGCCGCTGGCGGGGCGGACGATGCGTACGAACGCGACCGGGCGGTACATGCGGCCCAGCCGTGCATAGCGCGGGCAGAAGTCCACCACCTCGATGGCGTTGCCGTCCGCATCCGCATGACGGGTGACGAGCACAGGCGTATTGCGCTCATAATATTGCGTGGTGGACACGCAACCTTCCAGGTCGATCTCCCAGAAACCGCAGGTCCCCTCCTCGCCACCGCGCGGATTATTGTCCAGCAGGGAGGAGAAGACCGGCTCGCCATCGACGCGGGGCACGCAGCCCCAGCTGAATCGCCCGCCGCTGTCGACCAGCGCGGAGACCTGGCAATTACCGATGGGCCAGAGTTCGAGCGATCCCGTCATGCAGCAACTTCCTCCAACCATGAACGCACCGCCGCCGGGTCGCTCAGATGATAGCGCGCGTTGAGCGACGCGCGGTCGCCGACCGCGACCGCCGTCCCGCCAAGGCGCACCGCGGCGGCGAAGCCGACCTCGTCCGTCTCGTCGTCGCCCAGAAATATCGGCCGCGATCCCAGCATCGGTTCGCGCTGCATCAGACGGGTCACGGCAACACCCTTGTCGCTGCCGGGCACGCGCACTTCCGCCACCTGCTGGCCGGGTTGAAAGGCAAGACCGGCTTCTTCTGCCAGACCGCGCACCAGCGCCACCGCTTCGTCCCCATGCTCCGGTGAAAGGCGATAGTGGAGGGCGACGCCGAAACTCTTGATCTCGACCAGCATGCCGGGATGAGACGCTGCGAAAGCCTGAAGCCGGGCCGTGATCTCGTCCAGTTCGCGCGGCCTCGCCGGCCGCGCATCGACGCCGTTCCAGCGATGCTCGCAGCCATGGCTGCCGCTGAGCGCCATCGTTCGCGCCATCGGGCCGAGCAGTGCGTCGAGTTGCGCGATGGACCGGCCACTGATGATCGCGATGCGTCCGTCCAGACGTTCCGCGAGACGCTCCAGCAGGTCGATAAGTGCGTCGTCCACCTGCACGGCGTCGGGCGCGTCGGCTATCGGTACAAGCGTGCCGTCGAAATCCAGAAGCAGGCTGGACACGGCAATATCCAAAGGCTCTGGCGATGGCAGGCTCATCGCCTGCGCCTCCATCGTCATGCAATTCTCCAATTATTTTTCGGGCCGGAAATCATTTAACCAGCGGAACGGCCGAAAGTTTCCTCAGGCCTCGGTTTGGCGCGGCTTCGGCGGGCGTGGACGCAGTGGACGGCGGTAGCTGACATCGCTCCGGTCGCGGGTCGCAGGATCGGCCTCGCCGGGACCATAAACCGGTGGAAGCGCTGCGGTCACGGCGGAATCGGGCAGGTCGAAGGTCCCCTCGACCACCGTCACCCGGCCCGCGATCCGCCACTCGCCATCCCGCCGCTGGAAATGATCGACATACCGGCCGGTGGACATGAAATGCGGCGGCTCGGCCGCGATGCCGGTGAAGATATAATAGGTTTCGCACCAGGCATCGTCGCCGTCGAGGTCGCACCAGTGATTGGTGATGCTGTGCTGCGTGGAGAGGTAGAGGCGCGACACATTCGCGGCATAGGCGATGAAGTCGTCGGGAAAGCCCACGAAACGGCCATGATCCTCTATCGCATCGTCGAAATAGCAGGACCGCGCCAGTTGCGCGTCCATCCGGTCGAGCCCGCGCGCATAGCGCAGCATGACCTGCCGGATATCGTCCCGATCAATCATCTCCCGCAGCCGGGCCTCCATCGTCGCGTCCATGGGCTTCCTCTCCTGTCTCCGCTGGAGGAGGATAGGCAGGCGGCGGCCAGCCGTCCATCGCTGGACCTGCGGCGGAGGCTGTGCTTAGCAGGGGCGGTGCGCTCACCTCCCTACCGATCCGCCATCGATGCCGCCGCCGACCGCCTGC
>JBEVNC010000039.1:0-8741 GCA_040508315.1 Sphingobium sp. | reverse complement strand
CATTTGCCCCTCTTTGTCCCCCCCCGGGTTTGGGGGGGGGTTGGTGTTGGGCTCCTGGGTACATCGGAAGGGGGCATTCCCGACGGTGGGGGTGGCCCCGACGGGGGATCAGCCCTCGCTCTCTTCTTCCTCGAACGTCACCGCGACGTCCGCATTGGCGCTCAGCCGCACCACGCCATCCTCGACCCCGGCGACGAGGCCGCCCGGAATATAATGATGATGGCCCTTGTGGCTGCCCTCGCCACTGTCCTTCTTGGTCAGCTTGATGCGATTGCCGTCGACATGATCGACGGTGCCGACATGGACGCCGTCCGCGCCGATGACTTCGGCATGTTCCTTGATTGCACTGAGATCGGCCATGGTAGTCTCCTTCGCTGCTTCGCCGGTTCAACGCATGAAGTCGCGATTGGCCCCATCGCAAATCATGCCTTACCATGCCCGTGCGCCCGTTCGGGTCGATCGCTTGCTTTTCCGCGATACTATGACTATAGGCCCGCGCACCCGTCATGGTCATCCCTGGAGGCGTGACGGTCTTACAACCCAAGCATTGGAGACAGATATGAGCGAACAGCTTACGCTGTCGGCCGAGGCACGCGATCGGGCAGGCAAGGGAGCCTCCCGCGCCCTTCGCCGCGAAGGCCGCGTTCCCGCCGTCATTTATGGCAATAACGAAGAGCCGCAGATGGTGCATGTCGAGGAAAAGCTCCTCAACAAGCTGCTCGGCACCGGCCACTTCTTCAACTCGGTCGTGATGATCGACGTTGACGGCAGCAGCATCCGCACGCTGCCGAAGGACGTCGCCTTCCATCCCGTGTCCGACCGTCCGCTGCACGCGGACTTCCTGCGCGTGAGCGAGCATGCGACCGTCACGGTCAATGTGCCCGTGGTGTTCATCAATGAAGAGCTGTCGCCCGGCATCAAGCGCGGCGGCGTCCTCAACATTGTGACGCACGAACTGGGCCTGATCGTCGATGCGGCGGAAATCCCCGACGACATCACGGTCGACCTGACCGGCCTCGAAGTCGGCGCGTCGATCCACCTCAGCGACATCACGCTCCCCAAGGGCGCGAAGTCGGCCGATCATGACGACAGCATCACCGTCGCCACGATCGTCGCCCCCTCCGCGCTGAAGAGCGCCGATGGCGAAGCCGAGGCGGAAGCCGAAGGCGAGTAAATTATCGACGCATAACCCCTACCCGTTCGTGTCGAGTAGGGATCGAGCTTGTCGAGAGCCCGTATCGAGACATTTGGCACAGCGCCTTCTCGATACGCCATCTCGACAAGCTCGATGGCACTCGAAACGAACGGTTAGGGACTTGCGATGCAACTCTGGGTCGGCCTGGGCAATCCCGGTCCCACTTACGCCCTCCACCGGCATAATGTCGGCTTCATGGCGCTGGATGTCATCGCGGACATGCACCGCTTCTCGCCATGGAAGAAGCAATTCCAGGGCTGGTCATCCGAAGGCCGCATCGGCCCGGACAAAATCCTCCTGCTCAAGCCTGCCACCTTCATGAACGAAAGCGGCCGCGCCGTTGGCGAGGCTGCGCGCTTCTACAAGCTGGCGCCCGAGGACGTGACGGTCTTCCACGACGAACTCGACCTCGTCCCCATGAAGGTGAAGGTCAAGCGCGGCGGCGGCACCGCCGGGCATAACGGCCTGCGCTCCACCGATGCCCATATCGGCAACGCCTTCCGCCGCATCCGCATCGGCATCGGTCATCCGGGGCACAAGGATCGCGTGACCGGCTATGTGCTGGGCAATTATCACAAGAGCGAGATCGACACCCTCACCGACATGCTCGGCGCCATTGGCGCGGAGGCGGAGTGGCTGGCGAAGGGCGACGATGTGCGCTTCATGAATGATGTCGCGATGCGGATGGCCGACTAAGCACGGCCCATTCCTTCAGCTCGCAACCGGCCAGTCACAGCAGCCCGCCACCCCCCATCAATCGCCGCTGGTCGTCCCGTCCGGTTCGACCACGGCATGCATGGCCCCTTTGAGCTGCTTCAGGAAGGCAGCCAGATGGTCGAGCCGCGCCGCCGCCCCGTCCGTCGCCACGCGGGACGCCGATGTCGCGACAAACTCCGCCATTCGGCCCAGATTGGCGATCTGCCGCCTCAACGGCGTGCCAGGGTCGTCGCCGCAGACATAGACGATCCGCTTGCTGCCCCGCGTCGCCATGGCCCTGACATTGCCGTTCATCTCCAGCATCCTGGCGGCGGTGTGCGCGTGGCTCCGGCTCATCTGCAGATCGCGTGCGATGTCGTCCAATCCGACCGGATCGTTCATGAGATACAGATAGCCATAGAGGCGCGCAGCCTTTGCCGGGATGCTCCAGATGCTGAGCATTTCGGCCAGTTCGTCGATGAAGGCGATCTGCCCTTCGGTAAGATGGCTGCTTGACATATCTTCTATCTACTGGATATCGCGGAGATCGTATATAAACTCTCTTGCTATGAGGGCGATCGCGGCGCGGATCAACAGCGCGGTGCATCCGGAGGAAAGGATTCGATCTATGGTTGTTCAGACGAACGAATTGGACAAGCGGGTGCGCAACGGCATCGTGGCATGGGAGCATATCGATGCCGAATGTGCCGATGTGGTCGAGGACATTCTCGCGACGCTCGTTCCAGAAGAACCCTATGCCTATACCGTGTCGCCCCATGCGGTAAGCACCGACGATGGCGCGCCGCCGCCGCGGACGGGGTCGATCCCGCAGCAGGTGTTGCTCACCACGATGGCCGGCATCCGGTCGAGCTACGAAAATCTGCGCCGCTTCACCGCCGTTCAGGGCATGGACGCCATCGCCGAGATTCGTAGCGACTGGTACGCCTTCATGTACGGTATCGGCGAGGGACTGGTTAAGCCGACCGGCGAGATCGTCTATTCGCCAACCGCCGTACTGTTCCCGACCATGGGCAAGCAGGGGATCACGGGCGAACTGTTCTGGACGCGCACGTCCACTGGCGACCCCTATACCGGCGGAAATACGGGTCCGCTCGCCGCCGAGACCGCGACCCTGGCCCTTCACAAGAAACTGGTCGAGGCGCTGCGCAGCGCCGATGCCGCCGCCGTCGCCGCGATGTTCCACCCCGATTCGCAGACCGGCGTGCGCGACTATATCAACGAGACGGGAACGCTGATCGGCCTGCATGACCGCGAGGAACTGGAAGCCTATCTCAGGCTGTTCTTCGACCGCTTCACGATCCTCGACATCAGCGTCGTGGAACGGCTGGCGACCGACTGGTGCGTGTTCGCCGAACTGCGCTGGATCGTCGAGGACAGCAAGGCAGGCGGGCAGAAGTTCACCTTCTTCACCGCCGAACATGGCGAGGTGCGCCCGGACGGCCTGTTCGCATCGCGAATCGGCCATGGCACCGACCTCCAGCCGGTCTGACATCGCCATCCCACCGATAGGCCGCTGCCGCTCGATCGGCAGCGGTTTATCCATCCGCAGGCGAAACCCGCAATATCTGGCGTTCTGTTCACCCGGACGCTAAGGGGCATGCCGAGTTTCAGACCGAACGGACGGAAAAATGGGTTTCAAATGCGGTATCGTCGGCCTGCCCAATGTCGGCAAGTCCACGCTGTTCAATGCGCTGACGGAGACGCAGGCGGCGCAGGCGGCCAATTATCCCTTCTGCACCATCGAGCCCAATGTCGGTAACGTCGCGGTCCCCGATGGGCGGCTGGACAAGCTGGCGGCCATCGCGGGCAGCCAGAAGATCATCCCGACCCAGCTTGCCTTCGTGGACATTGCCGGCCTCGTGCGCGGCGCGTCCAAGGGCGAAGGGCTGGGCAACCAGTTCCTCGGCAACATCCGGGAAGTGGACGCGGTCGTCCACGTCCTGCGCTGTTTCGAAAATGACGACATCCAGCATGTCGACAACAAGATCGACCCTATCGCCGATGCCGAGACGGTCGAGACCGAGCTGATGCTCTCCGACCTCGAGTCGCTCGAAAAGCGCGTCCCCGCCGCCCAGAAGAAGGCGACACAGGGCGATAAGGAGGCAAAGGTCGCCGCCTCCGTGCTCGGCCAGGCGCTCGACCTGCTCCGCGAGGGCAAGCCCGCCCGCCTCACCGTGCCCAAGGATGCCGACGAGGCACGCGTCTTTGCGCAGGCGCAGCTGCTGACCGGTAAGCCCGTCCTCTATGTCTGCAATGTCGAGGAGGAGAGCGCGGCCGAGGGCAACGCCTTCTCCGCCCGCGTGTTCGCCAAGGCCGCGGCCGAGGGCGCGCAGGCCGTCGTCGTCTCCGCCGCCATCGAGGCGGAGATCGTGACCATGGACCCTGCCGACCGGGTGGAATTCCTGACCGAACTGGGCCTGTCCGAAACCGGCCTGACTCGCGTGATCCGGGCGGGCTATGAGCTGCTCCACCTCATCACCTTCTTCACCGTCGGCCCCAAGGAAGCGCGCGCCTGGACCGTGTACAAGGGCGCAACCGCCCCCAATGCGGCGGGCGAGATCCACTCGGATTTCGAAAAGGGCTTCATCCGCGCCGAAACCATCGCCTATGACGATTTCGTCGCACTGGGCGGTGAGAGCAAGGCCCGCGAGGCGGGCAAGCTGCGCGCGGAAGGCAAGGCCTATGTCGTGCAGGACGGCGACGTAATGCACTTCCTGCATAGCTGAGTAAGCGCCGCAGGCTGTAAATTACCTCACGCGGAGCGTGAACCATTTACTACCTGCAGCGCATCCTCACTCCCCTTCGTCGAACGCGCTCAATATGGGGCATGGCCCCTCATCCGACCGCTCGCATTTCCCCGCCAGCCGGTCGAGCGCATCGCGCGCCTCCGCCAACGCTTCAATCTGCGCATCCAGCGCCGCGACCCGCGCCCTCGCCAGCGCGCGCACCTCCGCCCGGTCGCCGCCATCATCCAGTTCGATCAGCCGCGCTATCTCCCGCAAGGCAAAGCCCGCCGTCTGCGCCGACCGGATGAAGCGCAGCCGCCGCACATCGCCCGGCCCATAATGGCGGATGCCCGCCCCTGCCTGCCCCACTGCGCCGGGACGCGGCATCAGGCCCTTGCGCTGGTAGAAGCGGACCGTCTCCACCCCGACGCCGCCAGCCTGCGCCAGCCCGGAAATCGTCAACGCCATATCGCTTGACTCCGTACCATGGTCCGCAGGCTATAGCGTATCCTGACCGGCGCACCAGCCGGACCCGGAGACGATCATGGCGCAAACCGCCACCCTGTACCGCATGGTCATGCCCGGCCATGTCTGCCCCTTTGGCCTCAAGTCGCTGCACCTGCTGAAATCGCATGGCTATGCCGTGGACGACCGCTGGCTGGAGACCCGCGCCGAAACCGACGCCTTCAAGGCGGATCATGACGTGAAGACCACGCCGCAGATCTTCATCGGTGATCGCCGGATCGGGGGGCATGACGACCTGCGCCGCTTCCTCGGCAAGCGCGTCGCGGAGCCCGGCGCGACCAGCTATCGCCCCGTCGCCGCGCTGTTCGCCATGACCGCGCTGATGGCGCTCGCCGCCAGCCACGCCGCGACCGGCCACGCCCTGTCGATCATGGCGGCGGAGTGGTTCGTGTCGCTCTCCATGTGCGTGCTGGCGCTGCTGAAGTTGCAGGATGTCGGCCGCTTCTCGACCATGTTCCTGAATTACGACCTGCTCGCCCGCCGCTGGGTGCCCTACGCCACCATCTATCCCTTTGCGGAAGGGCTGGCGGGCGTGCTGATGACCGCCCACGCCGCCGACTGGCTATCGGTGCCGGTAGCGCTGGTGATCGGCGGCATCGGCGCGGTGTCGGTGTTCAAGGCCGTCTATATCGACCGCCGCGACCTCAAATGCGCCTGCGTCGGCGGCAGCAGCAATGTGCCGCTGGGCTTCGTATCCCTAACGGAGAATGTGATGATGGTGGCGATGGGGGTGTGGATGATGGTGCGGTGATAGGGTAGCCAGAGAGCAGATGCTCAGGCGTCCCCTTCAGGTCGCCAGGCATTGGCGTCCAACGATCTCACGCGGTTAACGAAGACACGGTGAAACTCGTTCAGACGTGCAGCAAGCCATTCATGCTGGCGCGGCCAGTCTGCTTGGTCTTCCGGGTCGATGTTGTTCATGGCGGTCGATATGCGTGTATCCTTCCCTTCCGGCAACTCTTCCCAGAGCAGCGGGTATCCAAGCTCTGCTTCGATCACATGCTTCTGCGCGTGAAGGAGATGGAACCATGCTTTCGCATTGGAATGCGACATATATAGTTCGGCACGGATCTGTCGCTTCGGCCGCGATTGAGAAGCCGTCACGCTGAAGCCGGTGCGTCCTATGGAATAGGCCATCCACGATTGCGGTTGCGGCTTGCGTTCTTTGGCAAGCTGCCCGCCTCGAGATATGAGAATAGCGCCCAACGCGCCCCAATAGGCGAGTTGCAGTGACTTCGTCCCGGTCAGTTCAGCATCGTCTATCGCTCGCGCGGCCTGCGTGACCAGCTTGTTCCAGTTGTTGGGCTTGGAAACGATGTTGAAGCGGGGAGCGGCCGGGGAATCGCCTATGCGCCAAAGCTCGACCTCAACTCCAAAAAAGCGAAACGTCTCATCTGTAATGCGATTCAGCCAATCAAGCGTGGAGCGGTGCTCCTCTGTGAAACGAGCAGCGATCCAGACGATTGTCACCGCTTCGAGGCCAGATGCATAAGTGAGCAACTGTCCAAGATGTGAATGATCCGTGCGTTCAAGCTGGTTCTCGACCAGTACCCATGCGTTGGTGGCAATGTCCTTGCACAGGATATCGGCCCGGAACGGCCCCACCGCTTTCTCTTGAGCCTCCAATTCGAGTTCAAGGCCGAGTGTCTCACCAAGGGTGAGAAGGTTTTCCTCCCGCGCAAGCCATGGGGTAAAATGCGACGATTCGCTCATCCATATGTCGCGTAGCTCGACCTTCATGAGCTTCCCGAGATCAAATCCGCTCATGCTGCTGCCAAACCTTTCCGTTTTGTCGTCGAAGATGGCGTGAAAATCACCGCCGCCCGAACAGCTTCTCGATATCGCCATGCGCCAGCTTGATCCAGGTCGGCCGCCCGTGGTTGCACTGGCCCGAATGCGGCGTCACCTCCATCTCGCGGAGCAGCGCGTTCATTTCCGCGACCGACAGCGCTCGTCCGGCCCGCACCGATCCATGGCAGGCCATGGTCGCCGCCACATTGTCGAGCCGCGCCTTCAGGCTCACCGCATCGTCGAACGCGGCCAGATCGTCGGCGAGGTCGCGCACCAGGCCGTGAACGTCGCCCGCCCCCAATAGCGCGGGGGTCGCGCGCACCAGCATCGCGGCCGGGCCGAACCGCTCCATCTCCAGCCCCAGTTCGCTCAGTTCGCCCAGCCGCGCCTCCAGCCGGTCGCAGCCCGGCTCGTCCAGATCGACCACCTCCGGCAACAACAGCGCCTGCGGGGCGATGCGCCCCTCTCCCAAAGCCCGGCGCATGCGTTCCAGCACCAGCCGTTCGTGCGCGGCATGCTGGTCCACGACGACGAGGCCGTCCTCGGCCTCCGCGATGATATAGGTGCGCGCCACCTGCCCCCGCGCGATGCCGAGCGGATAGCGGCCCGCATCCTGCGGCACCGGCGCGGCGAACTCCGCCCGGCCCAGCGGCGCGAAGCCGGAGAACATCGACGGCGCGTCGGCGACTAGGGCCTCCAGCGGCATCGGCACGTCCTGCCCCACCGGGAACGGCGCAGGCGTCGCCGCCTCGCGCTGCCACAACGACATGTCGGTCACTGCCGGACGCTCGACCGAACGCGCGCCCGCATCGTGCAGCGCCTGCCGCAATCCGCCCACGATCATGCCGCGGATCATGGAGGGGTCGTGGAAGCGCACCTCCGTCTTTGCGGGGTGCACATTGATGTCGACCGCGCCCGGCGGCACCGTCAGGAACAGCGCCAGCACCGGGTGCCGATCACGCGCCAGCAAATCGGCATAGGCGCCCCGCACCGCGCCGATCAGCAAGCGGTCGCGCACCGGCCGCCCGTTCACGAACAGATACTGATGGTCGCCAACGCCCCGGTGGAAGGTCGGCAGCGAGGCGACACCGGCAAGTTCGATCTCGCCGCGTACCACCGACACGATGACATGATTGGCGGCAAGGTCGCGGTCGATCAGCGCCGCAACCCGGTCCTCGCGTGCTTCGGGCGGCAGCGACAGCACCCGCCGCCCGTCATGGTCGAGCGCGATGCCGATGTCCGGCCGCGCCATCGCCAGCCGCCGCACGATGTCGAGGCACGCGCCATATTCGGCGCGGGCGGAGCGCAGGAACTTGCGCCGCGCGGGCACCCGGCAGAACAATTGCTCGACGCGGACCCGCGTGCCGGGTGCGACCGCCGCCGGCCCTTCGCTCACGATCACGCCATTGTCGACGGTGATGCCCCAGCCCTCCGCACCCGCCGGGCGGCTCTCCATCACCAGCCGCGCGACGCTCGCGATGGAGGGCAACGCCTCACCGCGAAAACCCAGCGTCAGGACATCCTCGATCCGCTCGTCGGGCAGTTTGGAAGTGGCATGACGCTCCAGCGCAAGCGCCATATCGGTGCCCGCAATTCCCCGCCCGTCATCGGTCACTTCGATGAGGTCTGTGCCCCCTCCGCCCAGCCGGATCGCGATGCGGCTGGCCCCCGCATCGATACTGTTTTCAACAAGTTCCTTCAGCGCACTGGCGGGCCTTTCGACCACTTCACCGGCTGCGATACGATTGATGAGAGCTTCGGGGAGGCGGCGTATTGACATCCTATGG